>JBLINQ010000065.1:0-25224 GCA_047639315.1 Planctomycetota bacterium | reverse complement strand
GACAACTGACTCGAGACTGTCGTCTAAGAAGGTCTTGCCTAGTTCAGCGCGCAACTTAGTTGCGACTGAATCTTGTCGTGATAATTTATCTTGTGGTGTCATTGATTGAAGTCCATGAAGAATCCCAAGTTACTTCGATATGGCCCACTGTCCATCAGAATGTTGCAAATATGGCATAGACAAATCCAGAGGGATTGGCACCATAGGACGCGCGTCACCTCACTCAGAACTCAATTTCTAATCGAGCTCCCTTAGCGTCATTTTGCCACTCTGAAGCTGAAAGTGTTATGCGAAAAATCTTTGCACTGCCAATACTCATTCTTTTGCTTTCAACAAAGGTCTCGGCCCAGTCGCAGCAGACGTTTTCCGTCCGAGGATTAACCAACGCCGGCGTTGGGGCGCAGTTCTACATTGACTTCGTGCCGGCGCTTATCGGGCCAGTGCCAACAGGAAATCCTGATCCCGGTGACATCCGGGTCATCGTACCACCGTTCTTTGCCAAGCTGACGCCAAATCAGGCAATCGAGAATTTGGCCTTGTTGTTCAACAAAGAATTCCGCGGGAATGTGTTACCTGGCGGCAGTCAAAATTATAGCTGCGCCCTACCGCCGACCGTCATCTCGGGGGAGCCTGGCTACACCGGGACTTTGGTTTTCGAGACACCGATACCGATCGTGGATGTGCTTTCAAGTTTGAGTGATGCGCTGCCTGCTGGAACTTCGACTACCGGCGGCCAGTCAATCTCGTGGAATCCGACCATTCTGGATAATCAGATTGCGATCAATCGATCGAACCCGCAGGGGTTCAATTCAGTTCTACGCATCAATGGTTTAGATCCGACCACCAATCCGTTTCAAACCGTCGAATTACCACTACCCAGCGTGCTCAATTTGACCTTCGAGTCCGGCAGCAATACCAATCAACCGTACACCCTTTTCCGAGGCGATACGTTTGTGCCGGGAGCGATTCCGACGTTTCTTTTCGACACGATCGATGTCTTCGAGTCGTCGCTCACAGGCATGCCCTTGCCAGCGCTTATTGTCGTTGACGGCATTTGTGTTGAGCCGCTGACCTATAATACCGGCCAGAATGGCGTGGCCACCCTGAGCGTGCCGTTGTCACCTATTGGTTCTTCAGCTCGTGCCGCGATTCAAGCAGCAATCACTGACCCAACGGGCACCCCCTTCAATATTGACTTGACAGCCGCGGCTGATTTGCAATTTGCTGATGGCCAAGAGATGCCACTCAATATCAATCAGGACGGTTCGATCGAAGTGCCCTTTGTGCTAGGCAGCACATTCGACTTTTACGGTGCAACCTATACCAGCGTATTCGTGCACGAGAATGGCTTTGTCACTTTCGGCCAAGCGACGTCCTTGCCCAGTGGCGGCAAGATCATTGACCCGCTCACGGCCCTCGGCTTGGAGCCAGCGATATTTGGTATGCATGGTGATTGGGCCGGATTTGCGGCGGTTTCAGGGTCAAAGATCTTTTATCGCGAAGTTGGTGGCGTGGTGCGCATCAAATGGGGAACGCCGTCGTTGCCTATCAGCCATGAAGGAGTTGGCGACATGGGCAACTTTGAAATAGCCCTCGCCCTTCAAAGCGCTCAGTTGACTGCCAGCCAGGAGGGCACGACAACGCCGGGAAATATATTCTTGTCCTATGGGGACCTCACCCCAGGGACAGAGGCGGCTGATTTTGACAATCTCATCGGCATCCTGCCGGGCTCTAGCTTGTCGCTGCTGACGGACAGTCTCGATTTCGGTGAGGTCTTTAACGCAACCAATGCATTCGACGCGATTCTCTCGCAGGACGCAATTTTCCCACCCACGAGTCACTTAAGCATTCGAGGTGTGGCCGCAGCAGTGTCGCCCCCGGCATACGCCAACGGGCTCGCACTTGCGAACCGTCAATTCGTTCTCGGCACACCGGGTGCCCCGGCCGCCGGATACATTTTGCGCGCAACAAATTCCAAGCCAGACGGCATTACCGGAGTTGTGCCCAATGCCATTAGCGTGTCGGCTTTGCCTCTCAATATCGATATCGTCGGGCAGTTTAAGCATCTGACGCCAATCGGCGGGGCGGCCCCCCAGGTTTTCTTAGAAGTGATTGATTTCAGTTCGGTGCAACTGCCAATCGTTGGCGTCCAAGACCCCTTAAGCTTGACGGCGCCATTGTTGCCCGGCTTTCGCTTGAACGAAGGACTTACAGTGACCGTTCCTGCATCAATCCCATTCGGTGCAGGATTCACTTGTGACATCAGAGTCGATTTCGGTGATGGTTCTTCTTACTTTTTGCCATCCGCCATCACAATCACGCCCTAGTCCTGCGGCAGGTTGCGCGCCAGACGGAACCCAAACTGCATATCGACGTGGCCGTAAGGATAAGATCTTTGCGGCCATAGCGTGAAAAAGTTGGGGCGATTCCACCCGAAAGAGCCACCCATCACCCAGTGCTGATCCTGAAAACCGTCCTTCGCTGGCTTGTCCGAGCACCATTCGGCAGCGTTTCCGGCCATGTCAAGGCAACCGTAAGGACTTGTATCAGTCGGATGTTCACTCGACTTGCCGGCGTGATATTGCCAGGCCTCTTGACCTCCAATCGTCTCGCGGGAGTGGCGGCCGTAGGTGTAGGACCAATCAAATTGATCGCCCCAGGGGTAGATGCGACCGTCGACACCGCGGGCCGCTTTCTGCCATTCATTAGATGATGGCAAGCGAATCTCGGCATCTGTGTCTTGAGTGTTGAGCCAAGCGACAAATTCTTGGATCTCATTGAGCGGCAATCCGGTCAGAGCAAAATCCGGGTCGTAAGGCCGAGCGGGCGTGTTGCCATAGGGCTTGCCAGGGCCCAAATTCCCGTTTCTGTCGATTTCAAAAATCGCTAGCCAAGGCTGGGTCCGAGGGAGCCACCGATAGACATTGTTCTTCGTCACTGATTCGACCAACTGTCGTCGGATTTCGTCTCGCACTAAGAACTTTTCGTAGTCATGGAATCGAGTCTCTCGCCGCGCAATCAGATAGGACTCGGCCCATCGCCATTCGAGCGGTGGGTTCAAACCTTGAAAGAAATCTTCCGTCGCGCGAAATGGACCACCCGGAACAAAGCACCAATTTTGCTTGTTGAAGGTGCCATCCTTGGGCAATTTGATCGTCCAATCTTTGTCTTTGAACATCCCTTCATGCCACTCACTTGAGCCCCAGTGTTGGTCTGGTTCAATGAAGACGGGAAGGAAAACTGAGTCATGACCAGGCTTGTTGATCGTGATGAGCCACGAGCCACTCTTCAATTCGTGGTCGACGATCGGAGTCGTGCCCAAACTGACCGATCCAGTTTGATCCAATTGACGAATGCCGCCAATGTCGTCTTGCAGAGGGTACGCGATGGCACGAGCGCCAGGTGGGTCCGTGATTACAGTCAAATGACCCGAGAACCGCACGTTCGCGTCGACCCCAGCCTCTTCCAAATAGAGCCGAAACTTGGCGGCAGTTACCATGTCGTTGCGGGTCAAGGCTTCTTTGATGAGACGCAGATAAAGAGCCGTTCTCTCCTTGCCGCCGATATTGACCGCCGTGACCGATTCACGGGAGAGCTGCAAATTGTATTCGAGTGCACCGCGCAAGGTGGCGATAGATTGGTCCCATTTCTTTAATGCGGCGCGGGCGACAAAAAGTTCACGTTTGCCAAGGCTTGTCGCTTTGGCGTAGCGCGGGACTTTCGCTTCCAGGGCTTTGACTTGTATTTGCCGTTCGGCTCGGGCCGCCTTGGCTTCGGTGATTTCATCCTCGATGTCCTCAGCCTGTTTCATGAACCGCCGATAGATCGACATCTTTTGTTCTTCAAGGCGCGCATTGTAGGCGTTGTTGATCAACAGCGTGGACAAGACGATGACAGCGATAGTCGAAATGACTGCGACAATGGCAAGAATTCGATTGAGTTCTGCCCAACGTAGAATCTGACCGAGCTTACCGACGGGGCGTGCCGCGATATCTCGATGTTCGCGGAAACGTCGCAGGTCGAGGCCAACTTCTCGCGCGGTGGCATACCTTCTCGCCGGATCTTTCTCCATGCACTTGAGGACAATGGTCTCGATGTCGCGGGCCAAGTCGGAGACATGTTCGCGAGGCGAAGGCGGCTGCTTCATCAAAATTTGGAAGACGAGGGCTTCGGTTGTTGCCCCGCGGAATGGCCGCTTGCCGCAGAGGCATTCGTAGAGCGTAACTCCGAGGGCGTAGATGTCAGTGCGGGCATCAATTTCGCCCTTGTTGGCGGCGACTTGCTCCGGCGCCATATAGGGCAGCGTGCCCATGATCTTTCCGCTAATCGATTGGGTCTCGAGGCCGACCACCTTGGCCAAGCCAAAATCGAGGACGTGCGGGACTCCTTCGCTGTCTACCAGAATATTCGATGGCTTGACGTCGCGATGGATGATGCCTTGTTCGTGGGCGTGATCGAGAGCCATAGCGGTGGTCTCAAAAACAGCCAAGATACGAGAAAGATCGGTGGTGGCCTCAGTGACCGCTGTAGTTGTTTGTTCTTGTTCATCAGCGCCGGCGGTGATCGGCCCGCTCAGATTCTTGTCGGCGGGGCGTTTGGCGGCCTGCCTTTGTTTCATCATCCGGACGAAACCGGACAGCGAAATACCACGAATGAAGGGCATGACAAAGAAGTGGAAGGCACCGTCGCGGCCCATTTCATAGATCGGAACGATGCTCGTATGGCGCAGCCTTGAAACGGCATTGGCCTCCCGCGAGAACCTCTCGATAAGATCCTCGCGAACGGCCATTTCTGGAGGAAGAATCTTGATCGCGACCTCACGATTGAGGGATTTATCTTCGGCCAAGTAGACAATCCCCATGCCCCCTTGCCCAATCCGCTTGATAATTCGGTATTGGCCGATCTTTCGCGGATCGTCTTCACGCAATTCTTGTTTGTCTTTGTCTAACTGGCTCATGGGCAAAAGTTCTTTTTCAAATTCGACATAAGTAGCTTCTGAGAATATATTTAAGTCGAAATCGGTATTCCTTGCCCGCAGGCAAACTTGATTGTTTCATACCACGGCCACGGGGTAAACATGTTTCGTCCTTGGGCTTAGGTATTCAGTCATCCGTTTTCTTCGAGACCTCGGAAGCTGAAATCTTTATGATCCCCACTACCCGAGTTTTGTTTGCCACATCAAAGCCACTTTGAAAAATCTGTCCTTAGGTTCGCCTCAGGGTAGCGGTCTGTGTTTGTGAATAAATCGGGTCACATTGTGTTTGGCCTGAAAGAGAGGTCCGGATGATGAAATTCATCGATGCCGAGTCATTGCGCTTGGTTCGCTCCGTTTGCGTTGCTTTCCTCATGTTGCTGTTGTTGGGTGCAGGTCTGCATGGTCAAGCGATGACTCGCACTGTCGGTATTGCTGGCACGACTTTGGCCGGTACCAGCTTTACCCTCGAAATTGATGCTTCGCCAAGCTACATACGTACAATTGACTTCGTTTCTCTCGAAGTTGACTACTCACCGGTGGCCATGGCTGAGTTGATGGTTCTCCGAATCAACGAGGACTACCGCGACAATGGCAAGACTGGATTCACAGCAGACAATGTGAATTCGAATCCAGAGTCGAAGGAGTTTGACTCGACCTATGTCATCACGTGTTCTGCGCCGATCATTGGTATCCAAGTTGGCATGTTGGGGAATCCGAGCGTGCCAATCCCTCGAGCCCCTGGGGTTGCGTTCAATCCGAGTATCATCACCTTTGACGCCAACTTCCCAACACCTTTTCAGGGACCTCAACAGGATCAGCCCAACGCGACTTTCTCGGTGAACGGCCAGATTCCAACGTCTGATCTCTTTCGTCGCGTCAAAGTTCTCACTCAGACAACAGTCAACTTCAACGTTTCGTCACTCCCTAATGTGAACCAACCTCTGTTGATGATGGGGGGGATCTATAATCCAGGCGCTTATCAGGCTCCGTGGGGCGATTTCCTCGATATCGGCACGTTCTCAGCTGGCGCCATTCCCCCTGACATTCAAGTCATTGGTGATGGCATCACACCGCAGAACATTTTTGACGCATTCTTCCGAACCAATTTCGCAGGTGAATTTAATATCGATCTCTTTGTGACCGCGAACTTCGCTGGTGTCCAGGGATTTGCCTACCAGTGCCTCGTCCTTGATCCGACCAACATGCCGCTCGCCCTACGACTCACCAATGCGGTCACGCCCCAATTTGACACCGGGCAACAGTTCTCGTTCACACCTCCAACCAATGGTTCTCTTGAGATTCCATTCACTCCAGGATTCACTTTCGACTTCTATGGAACGACGTATTCGTCGGCATTTGTTCACGAAGACGGCTTTTTGACTTTTGGTGGTCAAGGCACACTCAGCAACACGATTGATCCGCAAGCTGCCCTGAATGGCCAGCCGGGAATCTTTGTCAATTGGGCAGACTGGGACTTGAGCAGCTCTCAGGTCGATGTCTTCCAATTTGGCGACGAGATGCGATTTTCGTGGGGCAACCAAGCTGCACCGATCTCTCATGCTTTTGAAGTTGACGCGGCTTTGTTCTCGAGTATTTTGAGGCTCACCCGGCCTGTGCTTGCATCTGAGGATGCGGGGGCCATCTTGCTCGATCACACTCAGTTCGATCGATTCACAAATTCGAACAATGATTCTCTCGTTGGCATTACTCCGGGAATGGGGCTCGACGGTGCGCCGGTCAGCCGTGATCTTGGTGGCCTTAGGTTTGGCAACGTCAATGCTTCATCTCTGTTGATGCAGCACAATTCCTCCGGCGTTTTTGCGACCCAATTAACCGTTTCATCAGGCGGCGCAACCCAGATCTATCACAACGGAGGTGGGCTGAGTGGCCGAGACCTCGCCTTCTTCCCAGCATCTATAGCAGGAACACAAGCGAATAAGCCCTTTGCGATTCCATCAAATCCGAATCCGGATGACGTACAAGGAGTCGTTGGGCAGAATACTCTGAGTGTCACCGGCGGTGGTGCTCAAACACTCGTGTTGTCTGGTTATTTCCGCTACATGTTCGCTGGTACGGTAGCGCCGCAGGTCATTCTCGATCCTTCCGGAACCGCTGGATTCGGCCCGTTTGCCATGCAAATTCAAAGCATCATGGATGACCAGGTCGTTAGTTTTCCCGTGATCTCAGTTCCCGTGCAGCCTGGTTTCCGAAATTTTGAAGGGCTTATTGTCGGGTTGCAGGGACCCTTGCCCGCAGTCGGCGCGCCAACGGTTGTTGACGTTCAAGTCGTCTTTGGCGATAGCGGTAACTTCCTGCTTCCTGGGGCAGTCATTATCATTCCTTAGGAGAAGAATTACTTGTGATCAGCATGAGATCCAAACAATCTCAGTGCGCCGCTAATCTTGTGTTCGTTTCAAGATCAAAGCGGGTGAGTCATCATGATTGACCACCCAAACGAAATGAGCCAGCGCGCCGAGAACAGAGTCAACGTACTTGTTGTCACTGAACGAGCAGACTTAGCGACGAAGCTAAGAGCTGCTGCTCGTATTTTGGCAAAACGAGGCATCAGTTTGGGGTTGTTTGCCAATCTCAACGCTGCCCTGGCGTGGCCAGGGCAGCCGGGGTTGAGCACGCTCGTCTTCGACGCGGCGGTCGACTCTTCCGTCACCGGTGAGCTGCCTCGAAAATGGCGCTCAAAGCATCCCCAAGGAAAACTGGTCCTCTTGATCGAACACCGGGATCCGATGTTTCGCCGCAGCGCTTTGAAGATCGGCTACGCCGATTGTGTCTGTTTTGAGGAAGCGATGCGTGCAGACTTCTTGTTTGGCTTGCTGGAGGACAATGTCGGGTCAAGAGAAGAGAAGAGAAGAACCCCGAGCCTGATTTTGACTTCATTTTCGCCGGCGTTTCCGGGGCGATCATCGTGGCTCATGTCGCCGGTCGTGTCGTCTATGCTAACGCTAAGTTTTTCGAATCAGTTGGGCTCCTCCAATCCAATCTTCGGGGCGTCAACTTGTCTACATTCTTCCCAGAAATCACTCTGGCTATGCTCAAGAATTGTCCCGCTGGGGAAAGTCGGCTCTTGGAATGCCGTCGCGCCAGTGGCAATACCATGACCGTTGAGGCGACTTTCTTGGCGCCAACAGCCGATCTGAGCTCGTTTGCGGTCATTCGCTTCTAAACTTTCCACCGACCACTGAAGCGGCTATAAAGGTGCCACCAAAGGACTTTCGGAAGTCGAAAATCTGGGCGAAAGTGACCCCTCAGGGATGTTCATGATTCGGTTATTCTGCACCAGGGGACTCAGCTCAATTGACTAAGCTGCGCACTCTCATTCTGATTATCCTCGTTGCGATCCCGGCCCTTTTCTTTGGTCTTGGGCGCCGGGCGTTATGGAACCCCGTGGAGCCCCGGTACGCCGGCATCTGTGCCGAGCTGCAGAGTCAAGATACTTGGCTAGTTCCGACTTATAACCGTCGTCATTTTGACCAAAAGCCAGCGCTGTTCTTTTGGCTGGGTGCAGCCACTTTATCGCTTGCTGAAAGTGATACTGCCCGCCTTTTCATGGTTCGCTTCCCTTCGGCTTTAGGCGGCCTCCTTTTGGTCCTGGCTACCTGGGTCCTTGCCAGCGAACTTCTCGACCGTCGTCGAGGGTTGATCGCGGCGTTCCTAGCTCTGACCTGTTGGATCAGTTTCTGGTCGTCGCGGTTTTGTCATATGGACACGCTTTTCGGTGCCAGCCTGACGTGGGCCATTTTCTTTGCCCTGAAGGGGGCCCGTTGCAAGTCGAAGGTGGCCGCTTTCCAGATGACGGTGGGTTTGTCCTTCTGTCTCTTCCTCGGCTTGATGTTGAAAGGGCCAGCGGTCATTGCCTTTCTTCTTGCCACTTTGGTGGCGCATGCGTGCCTTGAGAGAAGCTGGAGCGTCTTCGTCAAATCGCGAGTTCTTTGGGGCATCCCTATCTCAATCGTATTGGCGGCATTTTGGGTGATTCCGGCCTGGCAGACTGCCGGTAATGAGTGGGCCAACGCCTTGCTGTATGAAGCTGGAATTCTTCATCTCTTCGATCCCACCAATAGCCCGAAGCATGGTGTTTTCTACTATCCGTCGGTAATCATGGTTCTCCTGGCCCCTTGGAGCTTCTTTCTCCCGGCTCTTTTCACGTCATTTTGGCGACGTCGAAAAACGGCCTTTCAGGGCGAGAGCAATGGTTTGAGATTCGCTCTGGCCTGGACCATCGGCATTCTCTTTGTCCTCTATTCGGGGACGACCTACCGCAGCCGTTACCTCATTCCGTTGGTGCCGCCATTCGCAATCTTCATGGCCGACTTCTTTGTTCATGAGTTTCAGAGCGGCAAGAAAAGGGCGATGCCGACAGCCCTCGGAACTTTCACCGTGACGCTCCTGTTGACGGTCATGGGTCTCTCATTCTTGGTGCCAGAGCAGTACGCCCGTTGGATGCCCTCCGAAAGTTGGAGTGGCTTCTTTACCGCCGTCGCCGAGCTCCCTTTCACTCCGAGAATCTGCGGATTGTTCGTGATTGTTCTGGCAATCAGAGCATTCATGGCTGTTCGCGCGGAGCGAAGCGGACTGGCTTTTGGCTCGATGATCCTCGCCATTGTTGTGACGTTCGCTACGTGGTCTGCTTACGGCGCACCGACGATGGATCGTTTGCGCGGTGACGACGAGCTCATTACAGCGATTCGCAGTCGGCTTGATGAAGGCCGCAGCTTGGTCGCGGTTGAGGGCTACGCCAACCGGGAGTCAACGGAAGGGTATTACTACTTTGAGCTGGGGCGTAACCTCCAAAGCGTTGAAGAAGATGCGGAAAGTCTGCGCAAACTGCGCATAGGCAAGCCTTGCCTGCTGATGTTGCGTGAACGTGACCTCAAGCGCATCGGCCGCTCAAATCTTGATCAATGGCAAGATGTTTGTGAGGCGCCTCTTGGGCGCCACGATGTCCGGTTGTTTGTAAATCAAGGTACTCAACCCAAGAGCGCCCGTTGATTTCTTTCACTCGTACATTGCCCGCCATTCTTCTGCTGATTGGCTTTGCCTTTCTTATTTCGTTTCGCGGACTCAACGAACCCGACGAGGGGCGATATCTTGAGATCGCCCGTGAAATGCTCACCTCTGGCGACTTCTTGGTGCCGCGCCTCAAAGGTGTCCCACATTACGCGAAGCCGCCAATGACCTACTGGGCGATTGCGACATCGATGAGCGTGTTCGGTGTGAATGAGTTTGGTGCCAGATTGCCAGGGCTCTTGGCCGCACTCCTGGTTGTGCTCGTGTTGCGCGACTTGCTCATTCGCATGAATGGTCGCCAAGAAGATCGCCTGCTCCTGGTTCTATTCCTGGCGTCTACATTTGAGTTCTTTGCCCTGTCTAACATTGTCACGACTGACATGTTGCTTTGTGCCACGATTGTCGTTGCGATGTGGGCTCGCTGGAATGCTCTCAACGAAAGCGCAAATCAGGGGCGTTGGCGTGTCATTTTTTGGCTAGCTCTTGGGCTGGGGTTTCTCATCAAAGGCCCGATCATTGCCATGGTCGTGTTTCTGGGATTGTTGGCCGCAGCGATTCTCGAAAGATCAACGCGTGTGCTCACCGGTCTCGGTCTCTTCTGGGGGCTGCCTTTGGCCTTGAGTATCGCCGCACCCTGGTTTTGGCTGGTGATCGACCAACAGCAGGGCTTGAGTGAGTTTTTCTTTGGCGATGAAGTCTTGGGGCGTGTTCAGTCTGGCCGCGGTCGGTCGAAGCCCTTCTACTATTTCATGATTGTCTTGCCCATTGTTCTCTTGCCATGGACTTGGAACATCTGGCATGCCGGCCGAAGACTCGTAGCGGAGAGGCACGAAGCGGCTTTGTTTCTGAGTGGCTGGATTCTTGGACCGTTCCTTGTTTTTAGCCTTTCGGCGTCAAAACTCTGGACCTACATGCTGCCTCTGATTCCTCCGGCAGTTCTGATCTTGGCGCTTGGGCACCGGGCCGAGGGTCGTAAGAAAAAGGCCTACGTGATTGCTGCGATCTCGATGATGGTGCTCTTGGTATCGCTGATTTTCATCGGCGATCACAATTCGATGAAACTCGGCAACAATAACGGCTATCGCCATTTCCTTCATTCGATCCCGAGCATGGAATTACGCGGGCAAGACGTTTCTTCGGTGGCTAACCTTAAGACCTCAGAAGTGAAATTCAGTGACCGCCAAGGAGCCAAAATAGCGACCTACCGATTTCGCTGTCTCCAGGCCTCATTTTACTTGCTCGGAGACAGTCCGGAATTCGTCCCGATCTATGGCAATAAGTCGCTATGGGAGTGGGAAGATATGCAGAGCCGCGACACCCCAGGAACCTTGGCAGACCTTCTGGCCGAACTACAGTTACCAGAAGAGTTTGTCGTTCTGACCAAGATGAAATATGTCTCCGAGATTGAGGCGGCTTTGGGGCGACAGCTCCGGGTTTTGGCAGATTCTGGCCAGGGAAGTGGACGCGTGGTAGCCTTAAGCAACCAATGAACACTTTTGCCACTATTTGCACCATCATTTTGTGCCTCGTTCCCCACGGTGACTTGCACGATAAGATCAAGGGTCTTGACCGACAGATTATCGGGCAACCCCGATCAATCGAGTTGCGTCTGATGCGCGGAGAATTCCTGCGCCTTCATGGCGAACAAATCAAAGCCCTCAAAGATTTTCAGGTGGCGGAAGATATTGACCCCCAAGGTGCGGCGGTTCATTTGCTGAAGGGGCAGTTGTTCTTTGACATGAAACGCCATCGAGCGGCAGCCAAAGAGCTCACTCGCTTTCTCAAAGCGAAGCCACAAAGTCCGGAAGGCTTGCGGGCCATGGCCAAGAATGAATTGGCCCGCGGAGATTCCGACCAAGCAATCGCATTGTATCGCCAATTGCTGCGTGCCAGTCCAGCGAACATTCCGGATGACATTTTGGCTTGCGCTCGTCTTATTGCTCGGGCCAAGAATTTTGGGGCCAGCAAGGCAGCCGAGTTTCTTCAGAGCGAACTCAAAACTCGAGGACCATTGATCGTTCTTGAATTAGAAGCCATTCAGATGGAGACGACAGCAAGACTTTTTGATGCCGCCATCGATCGCATCAATCGTTTGTCGAAGAAATCAAAGCGCCAGGATTTGTGGGATGTTCGGCGAGCGGGAGTCTACCGGGCCAGTGGCAACGTCAAATCCGAGATGGCGAGTTGGCAGGCAGCCAAGAAGAATTTGAAAGACCTACCCACACACGTGCGTAGGCGCCCCGGGACCGTGGCCCAGGGCCAGAAAATCGAACAAGAGATTAAGCGCCTCAGTTTGAAAAAGAGAGATTGAGAAAATGCAGCGATTTCTTCTGCTGGTCATAGTTTTTGCCTTACTGGGAACAGTGGCGCCCGCCCAGAATCCCGTTGTTGTTCGTGGGCCCTATTTGCAACAGGGAACGCCAACGAGTGTCATCGTCTGTTGGCGCACAGACCTCCCATGTGACAGCATTGTCAACTTCGGATCTTTGCCTACGGGGCTTTTCTCAACGGCCATCGACCCATTCCTGACAACGGAACATCGTGTTCAGGTGAATGGGTTGTCAGCTAACACCAAGTTCTACTATTCTTTGGAGGCAACGGGTGTTGGCGTTCTCGCCGGCGGCACGGAGGGCTACCACTTCGTCACGGCGCCACCGACTGGTGAGGCCAAGAACACACGTATTTGGATCGTCGGTGATTCTGGGACCGCTGACACAAATGCTCGCAATGTCCGTGATGCCTATTATCTCGATACGGCCGACCAACACACCGACTTAATGTTGATGTTGGGAGACAACGCTTACACCCATGGCACCGATACGCAGTATCAGTTTGCGATGTTTCAGAACATGTACGAAGCCATGTTGCGTAAGACCGTTGTGTGGCCAACCTACGGCAATCATGATGCTCTCAGTGCCAATGCGACGGCGCTCACTGGGCCCTATTTCGAGATCTTCGAGCTCCCTTCAGCTGGTGAGGTTGGTGGGCTGCCATCGGGCACCGAGGCCTACTACTCGTTTGACTATGGCGACATCCACTTTGTGGTTTTGGATTCACAGACGAGCGATCGCTCGGTTGGTGGCGCTATGGCGACATGGACGCAAGCTGACCTCGCTGCCAATACATCGAAGTGGACAATCGTCTATTTCCATCACCCGCCCTACAGCAAGGGCTCCCATGATTCGGATGTGGAATCGCGTCTCATTCAGATGCGCCAAAACTTCTTGCCGATCTTGGAAAACGCTGGGGTCGACATGGTGTTCGGTGGTCATAGTCATGCCTATGAACGAAGCTACTTGCTTTCGGGCCACTATGGACTTTCAAACACATATAGTCCGGCGAATCACGCCGTATCTGCCTCCGATGGCCGTGTCGGACTTGGTGGCGCTTACCAAAAACAATCCAATGCCAATGGCAGCTATGACGGCTGCGTTTATGTTGTGGCCGGCGCTTCCGGGAAAATATCTGGCGGCAGCTACAATCACCCGACGAGTTTTATGTCTGTTCCTGTCTTGGGTTCGGTGATCCTTGACGTCAAGGGTAGCCAACTGGATGCCCGCTACATGGATAGTAATGGCTATCTCACCGACTTCTTCACACTCACAAAAGATGGCGTTACGCCGGTACAAACGACTCACCTACCGGCGCTCCCTAGCCAGAATTGGAAGTACGAAGACAGTGGCACTGACTTGGGGACGGCTTGGAGTCAGCCAGGTTTCGACGACAGCAGTTGGGGGCCGCCAGGCTTGGCGCCACTTGGCTACGGCGAGCCTTGGATTTCAACGCTTCTTTCTTTTGGGACCGACCCCAACAACAAACCGATCACATCTTATTTGAGGCGTGAGTTCGTTCTCGACCTTGAGCCGGGTGACGTAAAGAGCTTGATTGCCGGCGTCCTCTACGATGACGGTTGTGTGGTTTATCTGAATGGGGTTGAGGTCGTTCGGTCGTCATCTTTGCCCGCCGGGCCCATTACTTTTGCGACGACGGCCAGCGGCCACGAGGCGACGACCTATGAACGTTATGATCT
This sequence comes from Planctomycetota bacterium, assembly GCA_047639315.1. Lineage (GTDB taxonomy): Bacteria > Planctomycetota > DRQF01 > S139-23. The sequence goes on along the minus strand of JBLINQ010000065.1, from coordinate 11,194 downwards.
TGCCGCCGCGATCCCTCTGCTGCAGCGCGGGATCAACCACCTAGCGGTTGAGATTCATCAGCGAGATGCCATTAGCTCAGACCTGGCCTTCGATATGGCATTGTTAGTGGATGGGCGCCGCTCGTTTTTACCTCCTGAGGCCAGTGGGGCGGTTTCGGATGCGGCCGGAGAAGTCGAGAGCGTCTTCACCATCAATGGTTCTGATGGCGGTTTTGGCCGTAGCGTTGACGTCAAAATTGGTGAGCCATTTGCCTTTGATATCCAAACGCCCTCGGTCCTGAACGGTGCTGCTGCTCCCTTTACCCTTTTTGGCTACACAGGGACCCCCACCGCAGCCGATGTCTTTCCGCTCCCTTTCAATCTTGGCCCCATGGTCTTCCCGCCAGCTTATCCTGGCGTCAGTGCTCCCCTGAGTTTTCTGGTGGGTGATAATCTTGTTGGATTACCTGGTGCTTTGGTATTCACTAATCCTGCTCCGTGGAATGCGATGAATCCAGGAATCGGTTTTCCTGCGACATTTACTCTCCAGGGGTGGATTGCGACCGGGGGCGGTCAGACTCGAACGTTCAACGCCATCAGAATGCGTGTTTCTCCCTAAGGAGGTCCGATGCCGGACAGTTGGTTTACCACAGAACTAGTCTGGATAACGATCGGCGTCATAGGGCAAGGCTTCTTCTTTACCCGTTTTGTTGTGCAGTGGATTGCCAGCGAACGAGCAAAGAGAAGCGTAGTCCCTGATGCCTTTTGGTGGCTGAGCATCGTCGGCTCATTGATTATGCTGTGTTATGCGATCTATCGTAAAGATCCGATTTTCATCCTGGCTTTCACACCGAATGTCTTCATCTACAGCCGAAACCTCTACCTGTTGAAGAAAGAGCGAGACGAAAACGCCGCCATAACCCAGCCAGCAGATCCAACGTTGCCTGAGAATTAGAGAGTTCTGAGGTAGGCAATCACCGCGATCAATTCTTCGTCGGTTCCATCCCAGCTCGTCATCAGAGTCCCGGGCTTCATGCGCCGTGGGTTACGGATCCACATTTCCAGGTGGGGGATGTCGAGGCGATCCTTGACGCCCGCCAAGACCGGTCCAACGGTACTAATGGTGCCCTTGGTCTTGTGGCAATTGTGGCACTTCTTCAGGCCGAAGAAACGTGCACCCTGCTCAACGATTTCAGGTGTTGCCCCAGCAAGAAGAGCCGTCGCGACGGGAGTTTCGCTGGAGAAGACAATCTTGTCAGCCGGATCATTACCACCGCAGGCGGGGATCAGGGCCAGAGTGATGAAGATTGTGACGACGGACAAGGCGAAGGAAATCGATGGATGCGTCATGACTTTTGGGCTTCCGCGTCTTCTTGATCAGCGAGTATTCTCAGGCGTGCGATTTCTATGTGGGTTTCTTCTATGATCCTCTTGGCAGCACGATAGCGGATGTACATGCCCAAGAGCCGGAAGAAGAAAGCGCCACCGAGCACGATGCCGAGGAAAATGCCTACGACTCGAGCCAAAACCACAACGTGGTCGGGATTGGCTCGGGTGAGCAGGATCGCTGAAATGCCAATGATCAGGATCAGCGGCATGATGAATCGTTCTAATTTATCCATGGTTATGTATTTCGTTGTAACGCACATTAGACTGAGACCGAAATATTAGTCGAAGAACCAAGAGGCGAAATTCAGCTCTTTTGGGACGTTGATTTGAAGGTGATGACAATGAATGCCATTGATCAGCAAGAAGTGGGCTCGGACCGGGCCGATTCGGTGATGGAGCGCCTGCGCACCGAGCAGAATTTGGCCAAAGGGATCATTGGCGCCGTCCTTTGTGGACTCCTGGGCGCGTTTTTAGCCTATGGCGTCAATTTGACCGATATTCACAACCGAACAACCATTGCCACGGCCTTCATTGGGGTCCTGGTGGCCTTCGGGATGCGCCAATGGGGGCGAGGCATCGACCGCCATTTTCGGTGGTGTTCGCTCACCATTGCCATCGTGCTCATTTTCTCGTCTGTCGTCCTGGCTAGCTGTGAGCATCGAGCCGTCACCACGAGCCATACTTTTGACGAGATTTTTGGATCGCTGAACCCGAGTTTTGCTGTTGTTCTGTTTCGCGAATCCATCGATGGGTCGAGTGTCGCCTTGTGGCTCATGGGCCTGGGAGCATCCTGGTTCCTTTCAGGTCGACGATTGACTCCTGAGCTGCTTCGCGATAATTAAGAGAATCTCCGTTAGTTGTGGCAATCATTAGGATGCTGCGAGAGATTGTCGGTAGTTCGTTTGAAAGGAAGATGCGTTGTCCGAACAAAGCACACCATCGCTAGGCCAGAAATGGGAAATCCTTAACGGCGACACTGTCGCTGGCCATTTGAACATCAGCGGCAAAGATGGGCTCTGGCACACCGGAGATTTTCAGCCCGGTGAGCGCTTCGACGAAATCGCCGACTTGTTCTCAAAGTCCGACCGCAACGGCCAATCCAAGGGTTGGGACGAACGACAAGCCGATGTCCACCGGCTCAAGCAAATGGGAATCAAAGTCCGACGGTCCGGCGACTCCGACTGCTACGAAGCATTCGCTCTCTTTGTCGAAGACGGCGAAGCTAAGATGCGCGTCTATCCCGCTATCAAGCCTCTCTAATTGCCTCGGCTTGGTCTGGGCACCAAGGCCAGCGAGATCGGGGGCGCTCATCCTGAGATGTTACCGACCTGTTACCCGAAAGCTGACACCAACTGCTACCTATAGTGTGGGCAGTAATTCTGGAGTTAGCTATGCGATACAAAGTTCCTTTTGTCTTTCTTGTTCTTATCTTTCTCGTTGGCGTCCTCAGCGCCCAATCAGATATTCCCGAGCTCGATAATCACGAGAACGGGCTCCCCGTCCGCGAACTGATGGTCTTTAAGGATGGTCATGCCTTGGTGTACCATCGCGGTTCTGTCGCTCCTGACGCCGAAGGAAACGTTGCCTTTCGCGATCTGCCTCAGCCCATACTCGGTACATTCTGGCCCACGGTGACAACCGATGGCTGGCGAATCGAAAGTACGACCGCAGGTTGGCGAGATGTCAAAACGACCGTCAGCACCGCGTCTCTTGGGCAAATGATTCTCGCCAACAAAGGCGCCTCAATTTTCGTCACGGAAAAGGACGGCACGCGCTACGCAGCTCGGCTTCCTAAAGACAAGGGCGGCCTGAGCGGGTCCATTGTGTTCTTGAAAGTGGAGGAGGGACTGAAGGCTCTGCCACTATCGCGCATTCGAGACATCACCTTTCGTGGTGACAAAACTCAAACGACCCATGAAACATCCTCACGTCAGCGGGTCCTTGGATTTCAGTTAAAGCCAGGGAGTGAGGCGAGTCCAAAAAAAGTCGATGTTGGCCTGTCCTATGTCAGCTCAGGCTTCCGCTGGATTCCGAGTTATCGAATCGAAATAAACGGCGAAGGCAAAGCGAAACTTCACATGTCAGCGATCTTGGTGAATGACCTACGCGACTTGAAAGTATGTCGATTGCAACTGGTTGTTGGTGTCCCCAACTTCTCCTTTGCCGCAATCAAAGATCCGATGGCGCTCATGCGTGAGGCCCAACAGATGGCACAAAGCGCGGGCAACTTCTCGAACGATAACGGCTTCACCAACAGGCTGAGCAATATGATCCAGTCGAATTCGGCGGTTTTCAATCCTGTCGCAAGTGACTCGGGAAGTGCGCTAAATGACCGTTTGAAAGATGGTCGCAATCATGAGGATCTTTTTGTCTTCACAGTTCCCGACGTCACCCTTAAGAAGGGCGACCGGATGACGGTGTCGCTTGGTTCATTTGAACTACCTTACGGCGATCACTACGTCTTAGACGTTCCGATACAGGTCCCAGGAGAGATTGGTAACAATCGACACTCTTCCGGCAGCAAATGGGATCGCTTGGCGATGCAACCCAAAGTGATGCATCAGATTCGGCTGAAGAATTTGACCAAGATGCCGTTGACAACTGCTCCAGCCTTGATCTTCTCGAAGGGGCGAGTCGTTTCGCAATCCATGGTTCGCTATACGCCAAGCGGTGGTATCTGCTCGCTCGACTTGACCAAAGCCATCGACCTCCATGTTCAGAAACAAGATTACGAGGCGGGGCGCGTCTCGGATGCGATCTCTCTTGGCAATCGCCACTACCATCGCGTCAATTACGCTGGCAAAATCACGGTCGCCAATCATGACACCAAGAAGGTCACCATTGAAGTGAATCGCTATTTGATTGGCCATATGGATGAAGCTCCCAAGGGCGCGACCCTTCGCACAATGAGCCCATTCGACGATCTCGGCCCTCTTTTTGACGGCAAATCGAAGAGCATCTCTTATTGGCAATGGCCGGTATGGTGGCGACAAGTCAATGGCATCGAAAAACTCAGTTGGACGATGACACTTGATCAAGGCGAGGAAAGCAGCTTAGGGTATGAATGGTACTATTACTGGCGCTAACCCGAATGACGGTGTTGAGTTGGTTGTCCGTGGGCAAGATAAAAAGACGAAGGATCAAGAGTGCTATGCCTTCAACTCGTGTGCTTGTCGTAGAGGATGATGAAGCGATTCGCCAAGGTTTAGTGGACGCACTTACCTTTGCCGGCTACGACGTATGCCAGGCTTCTGACGGCGAAGCTGGCCTGCTCGCGGCAACATCCGGCGATATCGACCTCGTCCTTCTCGATGTGCTCATGCCCAAACGCGATGGCTTCTCGGTGCTGAGCGAGTTGCGCGCACGCCGTGGATCACTCCCCGTCATTATGCTCACAGCTCGCGGGGAGGAAGCGGATCGCATTCGCGGGCTTCGCGACGGCGCTGATGATTATGTCGTGAAACCATTTTCAGCAGACGAGCTTCTGGCTCGTGTCGACGCGGTTTTGCGTCGGTCACCGGAACGAAAAGAAAACGTCAAGTTAGTGACCATCGCCCAGCGTGTCATCGATTTTAATTTGCGCTGCATCAATTTTGAAGATGGTACTTCGGTCGCCTTGTCCGAGCGTGAATGCAGTCTCCTCGCTTATCTTGCTCGCAATCAGGGGCGTTGCCTGCCACGCGACGAAATCTTGTCTGCCGTTTGGGGCTTAGATCCGAGGGGCATCAAGACGCGTACTGTCGATATGCATATCGCCAGGATTCGCGAACGCCTTCGTGATACGGCAGGCGAAATCATCAAGACCATTCGTTCACGCGGTTACATCATTGATGTGGAGGTTGTCGACTCTTGAAGCGCTCAGCCAAAACTTGGCTCTTGTTCGCGATGGGTGTTGTCGTCGTCCTTGGCGTGATGGCTTATATCAGCACGTTGATTGTTGACGGCGAAGTCGAAAAAGAGCGCTCTCGTTTGCTCGCCGAACACCAAGGAAAAGAGCGAACGGCACTCTGGCGCTTAGACAGCGCCCTCTCGCCGTTAGTCATCAACGAGACCGGGCGCGCTATCGTAGCGATCACTACACCTCTTGCTTCTTATGGCGAAGTTCCACCGTTCTTTGAGTTGTTTTTCACCGAAGAAGATCGTGCTGTCTCGGGGTATGGCCCGACCGAGAGCCTCTCAGATTCTCACCGCAAAATCATCTCCGCGCTCGATCTTGAGCGAATCAAGGCGAAGATAGGAGATGACAAGACTTGGTCGAATCCAGCCTCTCAAAGTATCAATCGCAATATTTCGACGCTCAATGGAATCGCCCAACAGTTAAGCAATTTCGACAACAATGATCGAGATATTCGGGCCCAAAGACGCAATCTCAATAACTCTATGAATCCGATGTCGAACTCCATTGGTACCTCATTGGGGTTAGAGGCGTTGACTCCGTATTCGGGGTATTGGACCAAAGATGAGGCTGGCGCAGATCGCCTGCTGCTCGGCCGACCAAAGGGAGTTGGCGAGAATTACCAATTCGTATTGGTTGATTGGCCGAAGCTTGAATCTTGGCTCACAGAACAAATACAAATGGTTCTGCCAAACGCCAAGCTTCGACCAATCGAGCCAGAGGCGAATGGCCTGGGCTCGGCGCTTCTGACTGAGCTTCCCCTTCAGCTGCTCGCAACTCCAAAGCAGCCGGCGACAGGAACGGGAGGTTCGATCAGCGCCATCTTGATCTCTGGCTGGGGCGCTGTCCTCATTGCTCTCATTTGTATCGCCTTTGTGCTTCATTTCTCTCTCCGCCTCGGTGACCGAAGAGCACGTTTTGTTTCGACCGTGACCCATGAGTTGCGGACCCCGATCACGACCTTCCGTATGTATTCGCAAATGTTGGCCGACGGGATGATCCCGACGGAGGAGAAGCGCGCGTCTTATCTGCAAACCTTGAAAGAGCAGAGCGAGCGTATCTCGCGGGTGTTGGAGAGTGTCTTGCTCTATTCCCGATTGGAGGAAGGGCGAGCCGCTGCTCGGAAAGAGCCGGTCTCTGTGGCCGAGCTTTCGGATTCTTTGTTGGTGCCCATGGCGCGTCAAGCCAAAGTCTACGGCCTGGTCCTTAACGTCAATTTCAGCCACACCGATGAGGATGTCGTGAACACCGACTCCCAGGTTGTCGAGCAAATCATGCTCAATCTTCTAGACAACGTGGCGAAGTACGCCAGTGCTGTGAGCTCGAACGTCGAGTTCGAATGCTCGACCATGTCAAACGCCCTCATAATCGATCTCGCTGATCATGGGCCGGGAGTGCCCATCGCTGACCAAAAGAAGATCTTTAAGGAATTTCATCGGGGTGAAGGTTGCGAGTTAGATGGCTTTTCTGGCCTCGGCCTGGGTTTAGCCTTAGGCAGAGATCTGGCTCGCGAATTGGGCGGTGATCTGACATTGGTGCTGGCGGGAGGCCCCGGAGCTCGTTTTCGGCTGACTTTGCCTCTTCATTCATCCTGAGACCATCTTGCTCCTTTCCCTTGTGTCCGCGTTCTTCCCTCGGCAAAATCTGCTCATCATGTCGGACACACTCGCCCTGAGGGCGCTACGATTTTTGCCGCGGAACCTCATTTCCCGCGCATTTGGCTGGATCGCTCGTCGCGAAAGACCTCGGTTTTTTGTTCGGCCATTCATGAATTGGTTCAGCAATCGTTTCGGGATCGACCTGACCGAGGCTGAGAAGACCATGGCTGAATATCCGAGTCTTCTTGCGCTTTTCACCAGGCGTTTGAAGCCCGGTGTGCGGCCCATCGACGAGGCCCCAGAGATTCTGATCTCACCCGTTGATGCTGCCGTTGGAGCATTTGGCAAGATTGACGCTGGCAAACTCGTTCAGGCAAAAGGGCTGGAGTACACGGTTGCCGCTCTTTTGGGCGATGACGAAGAAGCGGCTAAGTACGTTCACGGTAGTTTTCTCACCCTCTACCTCTCGCCGAAAGACTATCACCGCATTCATACGCCCCGTGAAGGTCAAGTGACCCGCACGATCTATGAGCCAGGCACCCTGTGGCCCGTCAATCGGGCTGCGGTTCTCAATGTTCCGTCGTTGTTTGCGGTGAATGAGCGTGTCACCACTTTCCTCGATGCACCTGATGGTGAAATCGCGGTGTCCATGGTCGGAGCTACCAACGTTGGGAGCATTGCCTTGGCCTATGATCCTTTGGTCAGCAACTGTGGCGGACCAAGGCGCGATATCGACCATCGTGACCAACAGATTCAAGTGGAACGTGGCGGTGATTTAGGCGTCTTCCAGCTGGGCTCTACAGTCGTCTTGCTCATCGCTAACCCCGACTTCGAGCTGAATCGCTTCGAACCTGGACAATCGGTTCGACTCGGCACACCCATCGGCAAATACGCCTAAACCGCTATTCTTGACGCGCCAAGAAAGCAGCTGCGCCTGCCAAGCATGGGAGCGAGTCTGCCAATTTCGCCGGCACGATCTGTACGCGCTCGGCTGCTTTCGCATGGGCGATGCGATTGATCTCTGCCCGAGCCACAGGGATCATGAGATCGGCGTGCATGCGACCGATGGTTCCGAGCACAATGCGTTCGGGGTTGAGGAGGTCGACCAGGTCGGCACAGAAACCGCCAAGTCTTGCAGCACTCTCACGAAGGCAATCTTGCGCCACTTCATCGCCAAGCTCGGCTGCCCGCCCAACATCCATCGAGTCGACCAGGCGCCAGTCTTTGTCGAGGTGGAGGAGGGCGCTATCTCTTTCCTCGTGAATGGCCTGGGTGAGTTTTGTGGTGGCCAACTGCGCGATTCCGGGACCACTGCAAAAGCCCTCCAGAGATCCACGTCTGCCAAAACCAACGGGACCATCTTGAGCAACCAAGGTGTGGCCGACTTCCCCCGCCATGTCATCCAGGCCTTCATGTAGGCGGCCACCAATAATGAGGCCAGCCCCCATGCCCGTGCTCATGGTGAAGAAGACCATCGTTTGAATCCCAGCACCGGCGCCAAACTTGAATTCGGCATAGGCGGCGGCGTTGGCATCATTCATGAGCTCGATGGGAATGCCCATAATTCTCTGGCTCAGGGCCTCAGTAATTGGGAAACCATGCCAGCCTGGCATGTTTGGCGGGTTCAAGAAACACCCACTTAGGGACGAAAGAGGGCCGGGGGCACTGACCCCAACACCAATGAGTTCGAAGGTCGGGCATGTATTCTGAAGAGTCGCGGATGAGACTTGAAGACGATCACAAAGATCTTCAGGGCCTTTCTCGACGACAGTGGGAAACTGTTCATTCGCGAGGATCTCACCCGAAAGTGTTACTAATGCAACGGCTGTTTTGGTGCCGCCGATGTCCACCGACAGAATGGATTGATTGGAATCTGAAGCCATGAGATCTCTCAAATGAAGTCCGAGACTGGGAGGAATGGCCTTAGTCTCCCATTTTTACGCGGTGGCAGTATAATGAATCTCGTAGACGGATGTTCCGAAACAAGAAGGCAATTTGAATGACGCCAGAACAGATCTGGGTATTGGCCGTTCTCTTCGGCACCTTGGTCCTTTTGGTGACCGAGGTCCTAACGCCTGGAATCACGGGACTCCTGGCGATCGGCGCGCTCGTGCTCGGTAATCTCCTTTTTCCTGACCTTGTTGCGCCCAATAACCAGGCTTTCGCTGGCTTGGTGAATCCAGCCGTGATTGCCGTTGGCTCTATGTTTGTCATTTCCGCTGGTATCACTCGAACTGGCGCCATTGGCCTTTTGGTCAACCGATTTCTCCCGGAAGGCCGCGAGTCAAAACGGCACTACATCATCTTGCTCATGATCGTTCTTGTCGGTTCAGCGTTCATGAACAACACGCCCCTCGTTCTCATCTTTATGCCGGTCATGCTTGGCCTTGCGACCAAGCTGAAGAAAGCGCCGAGCAAGATGCTGATCCCACTTTCCTTTGTATCGATCATGGGTGGAATGTGCACCAAGATTGGGACCTCCACGAACATTGTGGTGGCGGCTGCCGTGGAAGAGCACTTCGAACTACAAATGTTCGATTTCTTTCCGATGGGCATCATCTTGGCGACGGCTGGCGTCCTGTTCATTCTGTTTTTCGGCGACAAGCTCTTGCCGTCCCGCGCCTCCCTGGGACTTGGCTCTAACATGCAAGCCGAATACATGACCGAAATGGAGATTGTGAAGGGCTCGGTCTTCGTCGATAAGAAGATCAAAGATTTCCTGCCTCAGCACGGCGCTGTGCGTGTGCTTCAACACATCCGCAATGACGTCATCCATGCAGCTGATCCAGAAAAAGTCCTTGAAAGCGGAGATCTGCTCCTGATCAAGGGTGATCCCGCTGCCATCATGCAAATGCACCTGAGCGGCGAAACTGGGGTCATGCGAACGGTCAACGTGGCCCAAGAAGAAGAGAAAGCCACGAACACCAGGCGAGTTGCTATGAGCTTGGTCGAGGTCATCGTCAAACCAGGCTCACGTTGGGTTGGCCGGCGTGTTCGCGATGTTGGTTTCAGAGAACGCTACGGCGTTGGCATCTTCGCCGTCCAAAGGCATGGCTCCCATTTGCGTGAGAAGGTCGAAGACCTTCGCCTCAACGCGGGCGACATCCTTTTGGTGCAAGGGCCGGTGAAGAATCTTCAGAACCTCAAGATGTCCGACGCATTCTTTGTGGTCGAAGGGGTCGACGCCCATATCACCCACACGATGAAGGCCCCGGTGGCCTTGTTCGGCGTGACGACATTCTTAGCCATAGCGATCTTCATGCCGGCTCAGGTGCACGTTGCAGCCTTGCTCTCGGCCCTGATCATGGTGGTTGGGCGCTGCCTGACTGCGAACGAAGCCTATGCTTCTCTCGATTGGGATGTCCTCTTCCTCCTCGGTGGCACGATGAGCTTAGGCCTGGCATTTGACCGAACGGGCCTTGCTGCCTCAATCGCCGAGAATATCGTGACTCTCACCTCGCCCTATGGTGAACGAGTTGCTCTCTGTGGCATCTTCTGCTTCACGGCCCTGATTACCCAAGTGCTGTCAAACAACGCCGCCGCTGCGGTCATGACGCCCCTGGCCTATGCTGCCGGGATGCAGTTTGCCTTGGCAGAGAATCCTCTGGCTGCCCCAGAGGCTGCCATGCCTTATGTGATGGCTGTTGCTTTCGGTGCCAGTTGCTGTTTTCTGACGCCAATTGGCTATGGCACCAATCTGATCGTTTATGGTCCTGGGGGCTACCGTTTCAAAGACTTCTTGAAATTGGGTTTGCCCTTGACGCTAATATTTTCGATCCTAGCTACGATCTTGCTCCCGATCATCTATTCGTGAGATAGTAGGGGCAGACCCTGACCAAGATAATGGTCCCAATGTAAATATCTAAGTCGCGTATTGGCAGATCATTAGGGCCGATCGCGAGACCTTTTTTTGCTTTTTCGACGAGGCTGCGCCTACAGGCGCACACTTGCTTATGAATGGTTCGTTGATCGACGACAAGTTACTCACTCGTGTCATCGCAGGTGACCAAGGGGCTTTTCGCGTCTTGGTGGAGCGCTGCGATCGCCTCGTGACGGCCTTGTTAGTTGATCGGATTGGCAATCGAGAAGAGCTCTCTGACTTACGTCAGGAAGTATTCTTTCGGGTCTACAAAGGCCTCGACCGCCTTCGAGAGCGCCGAAAATTCAATTCGTGGTTACGTGGAATTTGTCGCAACGTTGTCCGAGAATTTTGGGCGGCTCGCGCGAAGTCCCATGGCACGCTTGAAGAATCGGATGAGCCGGTTGCTCCGGTTGCCGTAGACGAAGAAAAAGAGTCGATTCAATTCGCCCTTCATAAGGGACTGGAAGTGTT
>JBLINQ010000064.1:0-25832 GCA_047639315.1 Planctomycetota bacterium | reverse complement strand
GTGGTGAGGAAACAGAGGCTGCAGTTCTTGCCGGCTTGCGTTACTTATCTAGTATTCAGCATGCCAATGGATCGTGGGGCAGCAGTCGCTTAGACCAGAAGTATGGCGATCGGCGTCCGGGCAAGACAGGGCTGGTACTCCTTGCGTTTCTTGGCTCCGGTTACAACCAAGTCGACGGGAGTGAGTTTACTGATGTCGTGACGAAGGGCATCAAGTTCTTGTTGTCGCAACAGGATTCTGACGTCGGCCACTTTGGTAATTGCTCGGCGTATGGTCACGGAATTTCCACCTATGCTCTGGCCGAAGCGTTTGCCATGACGAAAGACGCTTTGCTGAGAGCGCCGATTATGCGCGGTGTCCGCCGCATTGTTCGCGCTCAATTCGATAGTCGTCGTCCGGAGCTCGATGGCGGCTGGGGATACTATTACCGCGACACTGAACGTCGCTACGACAACTGGCCGCGGATGAGTGTGACGGTCTGGCAGATCATGGCACTCAAGTCGGCAAAGATCGGCGGTCTGAGTGTTCCGTCCCGAGTTCTCGACCGCGCCAAGAGTTTCGTTCTTGCTTCGCGAGACAGCCGCCTCAAAGCGCTTCGATACAACCAGGATCCGGATTGGCTTGCTTCTGGTTTTCCAACGCTCCCAGGTTCGAGTGCCGCAGGCTTGTTTGCCATGCAGCTATTCGATGTGTCTGAGTCGAACCCATCTTATCGAACGGCGTTGAACTACGTTGTTCAACGCCCACCTCGGTTTCGGTGGCGTCGGGCATCAAGTAGTGCTTTTGTGAATCGTGGCGAGGGCAATCTCTACTTCCATTACTACGCGGCACTGGCGCTACATCGAAATGGCGGAGCCGTATGGGATGGCTGGAACAGTCAGTTGAAGCCAATTCTCTTAGATAACCAAGAAGGGAACGGGTCATGGCGACCAATTTCACAGTACAATAAATTTGCCAACGAAACCTCTCGAGATCGAAGCTACACAACAGCCATTAGCGTGCTGATGTTGGAGGTCTATTATCGTTACTTCACCCCGCTGACTGAGGATCATCAAAAGGGACGGAACAATGCGGCCTTGGAGACAATGCCTCAAACAGGAGTTGAGATCTCCTCGGTCCGTTCGAATAGCAGTGCTGACGACCTTGGACTCGAGGTTGGTGATCGGATTATCTCGGTTCGTAGCCAGCCCGTGGTTAACACCTCGGATCTGAGACGTCATCTGAAGAGTTGGCCACGTAATGACGCGGGAACAGTTGAGGTTGTCCGTGGCCAGCGAAAAGTCGTTTTGACAGGAAATCGGCGACCGGGCGGATTCCAGGCGCTTTCCGACTAGTCGTTCTTGACGGCGCTTGCCTTAGCCCAATGTGGCTGAGGCGAGCGCCTCTTGCGGCGTCTTTGGTGACCAATTCATGACTTCGGCGAGTTTTGACGTGTCTAATGTGAGATCTCTGGGGCGCTTGCCGATCAAGCCACATTCTTCAAGTGAGGAAGGTCTTATGGCTTTCTGGTTGAGGCCCAGCGCCAAGCAAACCACATGGCCAAAATCCCAACGTGAGAGCCGAGAGGGGCCGCCCACGTGGAAAAGACCAGTCACACTCATTGCGGCGAAACGCTGAATGCAATCGACCAAGTCTCCGACATAAACTGGCGCCCGGAACTCATCGCTGAATAACCCAAGAGTCTGTCCTTTTTGGGCCGCATTGCGGATGGACTCGGAAGCAGAGCGGCCATGAGCAGGATCATTGCCATAAACAAGAGTGGGGCGCAGTAGGACAGACTCGACGTCATGCTGCCCCAAGGCTTCCTCAGTTGAGACTTTTGTTTCACCATAATAGTGAAGTGGGGATGTGGCTGAGGACTCGGTGTAGGGCGCTTTGTTGCCGTCGAATACTTGATCAGTAGAAAGATGGATGAGTCGACTCCCGATAAGCAAGCAAGCATCAGCGATTTCACTGACAGCATCGGTGTTGACTCGTCGCGCGAGGGTGCGATTTTCGTCGCATGCTGCAATCGAAGAGATCGCAGCGGTGTGAACGACAACATTGGGTTGGTGCCGATCGATAAAGTGGGCTGTTTCCCCGGGTGTTGCTAAATCGAAGCTGCGCCCACCCAGGTCATGTCCTGCCAACACACTCCATTCCGGGCTTGAGGCAAACCGTTTGGCTACATGGCTACCGATAAAGCCCGTGTCACCGGTGATCAAAATCTTATTGGTGGTCAAATTACGATCTCCGTTGACGATCTTCATGACCGGGCCGAGGTACTTGGGCGTTATGCTGGATAGACGAAGATCATTCTGACGTCGACATCTGGATGGAGGCTCATTTGGACCGGGCAGTGCTCTGCAGCATATTCCATGGCATGCCGTTGCCGTTCATCCAGTTTGATGGGGACATGGACTGTGACGTCAATTCTTCCAACCCGTCGTGGGTCTGCCTGCATATGTTTCTCTAACTCAACGGTCATTCCAGTGAGGTCAAGATCGTTGTTGTCGGCGTAAATAGCCATGAGCGTCCCCGCACATGTACCCACGGAAGTCACAAGCAAGTCAGTTGGCGAGAAAGTCCGTCCGAGTCCCTTGTTGTCGACTGGAGCGTCTGTCGTCAACTTGCTGTCACTGGGTCCATGGGTGGCCGAAAAACTCAAAGACCCATCGTAAGTAATTGCCACTTTGACCATTTGATGATCCATCCTCTGATTAGTTGAGTGCAAGCACGATGCGCGACGATACTGATGCAAAGCGATTCCGCCAATCGGAATTCAATGAGATTCGGTGCAAGCGTGACCTAAATGCCGATTTTGAGGTTCCTTTTCGCCCCGAAACGGCTTTTGTTCCGGGGCGATGTGTTGGTCGTTGATCCATACCTATAAATGACTTATGTTCTTAGAAGTTGATGCGTAAACTGGAGAAATGACTGATGGCGAATGATGCGGACTCCTTTGTCTTGTCCTATCAGATCGGTGGGAAGCCTCAAACGAGCAAGGTCACCAAAGATCGTGTCGTGATAGGCCGGTCTCCGAGTAGCGATCTTGTCATTGCCGAAGAGAAAATTTCACGTCAGCATGCAACAATCTTCCGTGAAGGTCGGCAGTGGATCATCTTTGATATGGATAGTGCGAATGGCACGACCATCAACGAGAAGTCGATCGTTAAAGGTGAGCTGCAGCACGGTGATGTCATCGGCTTGGGCGAACTACGACTTTGCTTCGAATTACCAAGCTTCTTGACCTCGGCGGTTCACCAAGTTCATTTCGACTCCTCGAATGAAAAACGCAACAAAACTGCCATATTGAACATGGCAGACTTGGGTTTGGTTTCGAGCATCATCGAATCAAAATCAGTCAAACCCGACGATGGCAACCAAGCTGCCGCTTGGGCGATCTCCCTCTTCAACCAAGCTGCCCAAGCCATGCTCACCGGTGGCGATCTCAATGACGTCTTTGCGAAAGTGCTTGACCTGGTGTTCCAACACTTGCCGGTTGAGCGTGGTGTCATCGCCACATTCACGGAAGAGGATGGTCTCAAACCCCGCGTTTTCAAAACTCGCGGCAATAAAATGGATCAGATTCGAGTGAGCGAATCCATTGTCAACGAGGTCATTCAGAAACAGCAGGCTATTCTCGTCAGCGACGTCTTATCCGACGAGCGCTTTGGCGCCGAAGCCTCAATCATGGCGATGAAGATTTCTTCTGCTATGTGCGCGCCGATGTACAACGATGGACGCGTCAGTGGTGTTATTTATTGCGACAGTAGTACGTCGCGTAAGAATTTCACGAGCGAAGAATTACGACTCCTTTCGACCCTGGCGATTTTTGCTGCGATTGCAACTGAGCGAAGAAACCTAGAAGAGGATATCGCGCGAGAACAACGAAAGCGTGAACGTCTCGAGAAGTACAACTCGCCCGCTGTTGTCGACCGAATCGTACGTGGTGCAACATCGTCTCAGCCATCGATGGATATGATCGCTGAAGAAAGAGACGTCACGATTGTCTTCACCGATCTTATTGGTTTTACGACAATCAGCGAATTGATGGCGCCTCAAGAAGTGGCCCAACTCCTGAATGCAATCTTTGAACGTCTCACTGATGCCGTGTTCCTCCTAGAAGGAACTCTCGATAAGTATATGGGCGACGGCATGATGGCGTTCTTCGGTGCTCCCCTTGATCAAGAGGATCATGCGAGACGTGCGATCAAGGCTGGCCTCCTCATGCAGCAAGGCCTTGCTGAACTCAATAAAGCGGTTGGTTTCATTGAACCTGTCGGCATGCGAGTCGGCATCAATACCGGGCCAGTTGTTGCTGGTGATATTGGTTCACCAAAACGCCGGGACTACACGGTGATTGGCGACGCCGTTAACATTGCGAGTCGACTTGAATCTTCAGTGGCCAAGGAGGGGCAGGTTGTTGTTGGCGAAGCAACCTATCTCGCCTGCAAAGATCTCTTCGAGTTCGAGCCTCTTGGCAAGAAGTCATTGAAGGGCAAAGATCTTACTGTCGCATCATATCTAGTGATCCGCGAACTCTAATCTGCTTCTTGCAGGTGATGCCAGATCGTGTCACCGACCCCACGATACCCGTCATTCTACTCTTTTGGCGTCGATCTGCGTTGTTCGACAGCGCGCGTGAGTAGTTCTTTGAGAGGGGCCATCGACTCGGAGATCTGCTCAAAGACGCAGCGTCCCATGACCACGACTTCAACATCGGTTTTGGCCCGTACAGTTGCATTTCTTGGATTGTCGCTCAGGAGGGCCATTTCTCCAAAGAAATCGCCGGCAACCATGGTGGCTAATACTTCATTTTCGCCCCGTATGATTTCGACTTCGCCGTTTTCGATGACGTAAAAATTTGTCGCCGGATCACCTTCGGCGAAAATCACATCTCCGGGTTTGTAATGGGCGTTGCTGACTCTCTTTGTCGTGTCTGTTTTTAGGTGGGCCAAGTCGCGGCCAAAGACTAGTTGCCAGCACCAGTCAAACCCAGCCTTGAACCGTCGTGACCAGCTAGGCAACTTCATGACATAGATGCAACGCCACAAGACCCAAGCGAAGAAACCAGAGAGGCGAAATCCCATGATCTCGGCGACGGCTTTGTGACCACCAATGGCGCACAATTGCCCGAGAGGCTTAAAACCAAAGGGCTTTGTTTCTTGTCCTCTAAACACGGCAATAATGTTCGCTGCAACTTGTTTTCCCTGACGTTCAGCGAATTGGCCGGTAGGGGGGGAAGGTTTGTCGTCCTCAGAATTGACAATGACAGCGCAATCGCCAATGGCCCAGACGTAGTCGTAATCGACGAGACGCATGTCGGGGCGTGTCAACGGTCGACCTCGTTCTTTGGTGACGTCGAGCTTCTGTAAGACTGCTGCAGGTTGGGTGCCAATCGTGCAGACGATTGTGGCACCTTTGATCTCACTGCCATCCTTGAGGCTGATACCTTTATGGGAGGCGAGACTGGCCCTTGCATTGAGCGTCACAGTGACCCCAGATTGGCGCATTTTGTCAGCCGTGAACTCGCGCAATTTTTCGCCGATCTCAGGAAGCAACTGAGCGCGCGAGTGAATCAGTGTGACTTCGATGTCTTCTTCTTTGATGTTCTGGAAGTAACGCCTGCTTGAGCGTGCCAAGTCATTGATTTCACCGGCAACCTCGACGCCACTATAGCCACCGCCGACGATGATAAAGGACAAGAACCAGCGTCGAAGTTCCTCATCTTCACAAACCTCGGCCTTCTCTAGCTGCTCCATGACATGAGCGCGCAATGCGACAGCGTCGCCGACTGTTTTCATGGCAAATGCATGGTCGGCCATACCCGGAACCATTGTCAGGTTGACATCGCCTCCGCAAGCCAAGATGAGGTGATCGAAAGTGAGAGTTGCCAGGCGTTCATCATAAGTCTTGAACACCACAGTCTTGGTTTCGAGGTCAATGTCGTGCACCTCTTCGGTCCGACACTTGACTCCAGGAAGCATTTGGCGCAAAGGGGCGGCGACTGAGTCTGGATTGAGAGAGCCGCCAACAACCTCAGCCAACATCGGATGAAAAACCATGTGGTTTTCCCGATTAAAAATGACAATCTCAATGCCGTCGGATTTCAGTTTTTTGCTCAAGGTACGGGCGCACTTAACACCCGCAAACCCACCGCCGACAATGACTATTCGCTTCGCACTCAAATCCATCGCTCCTTACCGATTTTCCCCGCAGCTGCGGGTGGACCGAATGGTACTCAATCCTCGGAATTGTGGCGATACACTAAGTGAAGAGGAATCAATCGCTGTAGGGATTCTTCGACTTCATGCTGAATTTTTTGATTGGCGTAGCCACACCACGACACCTCCGAGTCGGTGTCGATGGCATAGGAGAGTGGAGCGCCATCTGGTTGGGTTAAGACGACTCCGAGCTCTGAAGCGATGAGAGCTGTACACAGATCGTATGGGTGGCAAGTTAGAGCAGGCTCCAATCCGGCCTCTCGGCGGTATCCATTGAGAGTGCCCCGAAGATCGGCGACGAAGCGGTCTTTGCCAGAGAGTAATTGGTAGATCAATCCTCCAGTGCACAGATACTGATCCTCAAAGACGTGCGCTCGCCCCTTTGGTGGACCAAGAAGATGCAGCAAGAGGGCATCATCCAGAGCTGCCAAGCGATCTCTTCCCGGTGGGAAGAACCTGCAAATTGTGCTGAACCCACCGTAAACGGAGGCGGCAGTACTAGGCTCTGGCCGCCAGGTTGACGTCTCGCCGGAGTCGAGATCTAAAGTGGTAGCCTGGACACCTTGACCGCGGATTCCAACCAGCTGATCAACCAAGCTTGATCTCAAGGTGGGGATCTCAGTTTGGACTGCACAGGTCAAATCAGCCATGGTCAGGGATTTGCCATCGTGAACTGGGGCAACGGCGCTGAGGATCCAAGCTGAGCGCTTGCCGTAGATGAGGCCCCTAGTCCCGTCTACGGGATCAAGGATCAAACAGAAGTGCGGAGCATCCTCTTGGTTGCTCGAGCACGGCAGCACGCAATCTTCAAGACCTTCACAGACGACATGAAGGTGACAAAATGTACCGAAGATTTCTTGCAGGTCTTGGATAAGACGTTCTTCGGCGGCGAGGTCCAAAACGTAGATGGTGTCGTCGCAGGCCTCACGGCTTACTTGCGCCAATTGATCGGAGGTCGAGTTTGACATGGCGCTTCGTACGCGACGCCCGATCCTGTCGTGTAAATCACGTTGAGCCCTGATGAGTTTTTCGTGCCACATAACCTGCCGGGACTCCTGTCTGTCGGACTGATACGTTCCGATCTCTTATCATTCGAATTGTACAGTGAATTGGCTTTGGGAAATTATTCGGAGCGACTCGGGCTGACAATGACAGTGAACGGAGCGTATCAAGGAGAGCTGAATGACTTCATTCTGGGTCGATCCTGGGCTTTTCGCGAATCTGATTCGATCTGGAAACCCTTGGACTTATAGCCTGAGTTCCCGACCTATGATGAAATAATGGCAGGAATTACGTCGAAAATTGTCTTCGGGAGCCACTTTTCGTCGAATTCGACGAATTGCTATGATGTCCCTGACCTGAAATTAGACGATAAGCCAAAGATGAACCAAGCTGCCGTTTGGGTCGACCTTTGTTGATTGGAGTTGATAGTGAAACCGCAGAACTTCCTTCTTTTGTTTGCCCTCATTTTGGCCGCACCGTTGATGGCTCAAAGTGATTCAAAACCGCAATCTCGTCCAACAGAACCAACTTCAAGACCGGCTAAGAAGCTAACTCCGCGTGAATTGAAGTTGATGCAGACCCGTGATTTGGTCGTGCCCGAAATGAAAAACCCCATCGAAGAAAAGAATGGGGTGAAGTGGTGCTACATCCGGAGAGCCAAGGCCAAGATGCCTTTGCTTCGAATCGGTGATATCGCGAAAGTCCATATCACGCTGTGGGATCAAAAGGATCAGCGGGAAATCATGACGACGCGGCGCCGAGCAGGTAGAGGCCATGGATTGGGCGCCATCAACGTTGGCGTTTCCCTTGTTGGGCTTGATATGGTTCTTCCCAAGCTCCGAATCGGCGACAAAGTCCGCATTGATGTTCCAAGTGCCTCGGCCTTCGGTGAGGTCGGCGTTCCACAGGTCGGGCCTAATACAGATCTCATTTATTCCATCTCGATTCACGAGATTGAAAAGCACGTCGACATTCCCAAGCCAGGGGAATTTGACGAGAAAAAAGCAATCAAGATCACCGAAGCGAAATCCTACGTCATTCTCAAAGATGGCAAAGGGCCGATCGCTGGTGATCACGGAATTGTTGTTTACGATTTCTTGGCGACCAACGAGAACGGGCGGATCGTAGATTACTCATTGCTTCGCGACTACGCCATCATGGGCGGCGAAGCGAGCAAGTGTATTCCATCCTACCTCAGGCTTTTTTCACCTGTTGCGAGAGTCGGAACAGAGTTTATCGTTCGCATTGATTTCGACGGCGTCCCGGTTTCCGAGCGTCCGTTCGCCATGGCGAATGCGAGATACTGCTACATGCAATTGTTGACTCGTTGGGTGATTCCATTCGAACCTTCTACTAAGAAAATGAAGACGGCCGAGTCGGGTTTGCAATACGAAATCATCAATCCGGGTGAAGGCAAGCAAATCAAACCGACTCATCATGTCACCATGCACTACGCTTGGTGGCGAGCAGATGGACATCTCATTGAATCTAGTTATGCCCGCGGCACTACCAATACCCTTCGGCAAGTTGCTTTACCCAAAGGCATGGTCGAAGGTTTGAACCTCATTCGACCTGGTGGCAAGATTCGAATGAAGGTCCCTTCGGAATTGGCTTGGGGTGACAGAGCTCGCAAGGACCTCCCGGCCAATAGTGATGTCTTCATGCTTGTTGAACTGTTCAAGTCAGAGCAACTAGATCCTCTCGTGAAACCGGCGGATCCGAAGGGCGCAAAGAAGTCAGAGAAAAAGTGACTTTCGATCGCTCTGATTTGGAATTGAGAATGGACGGCGTCGCTGAAAGGTTGGCGCCGTTTATTCGTCGAACTCCGCTTATCAAATCCAACGGGCTGTCAGATCGATTTGATCGCCCAATCTACCTCAAGCTCGAGAACCTCCAACGAAGCGGGTCTTTCAAATACCGTCCAGCGCTCAATAGCATCCTGACTCAATTGACCAGCGCCAAGGAATTTGGCGTGGTCACATCCTCTTCCGGGAACTTTGCTGGTGCCGTCGCTCTTGCGGCAAAAGAACTACAAATTGATGCAACCATCGTCATGAGGCCCTCAGCCTCGTCATTCAAGGTAGATCGAGTGAAGTCATGGGGCGCTCATGTTCATTTGTGCGAAGACAATTATGAGGCACGTGAGGCTACCGTTGCAGAATTCGTAGAAACACGACAGTTGATTCGATTGCATCCACATGATTCCGAATCGACCGTCTTGGGAGATGCAACCGTTGCCTTAGAGGTCATTGAGCAGCTTCCTGATGTCGGGTCTATCGTAGTCCCATGTAGCGGAGCCGGACTCCTGGGAGGAGTTGCATTAGCTGCCAACAGACACGACAAACTTATTAAGGTTGTTGGTGTTCAGCCGGAAGCGAATGGCACTCTTCGGCTTTCACTTGATTCGAATTGTCGTGTGGGGCGTTCGGGAATAGAGACTGTTGCCGATGGATTGACCGCCGCCATCCCTGGGGAAATCGGATTCGCTCTGACTCAGTCTCTTGTCGACGATGTCGTGACGGTTTCTGAATCGTCGCTCATCGAGGCGACGAAGATGGTATTCGAAGTCGAAGGGCAATTCGTGGAGCCGGCAGGAGCCGCCGGTTTAGCTGCTGTCTTGGAAGGCAAGGCTCCCAATGATGGGAGCCCGACAGTTCTTATCGTGACCGGCGGGAATGTTGATCCCGTTCTGTGGGCCGCTTGGGTCTCAAGATAATTCGAGCATGCGGTCCAGGGCGACCTTGGCCCATTTCGCAGTTTCAGGGTCGACCTTGATCTGATTGACGATTTCGCCTGCTTCGATTTTCTCCAGTGTCCATAGCAGATGAGGTGGATCAATGCGGTACATCGTTGCGCACAAACAGCTGATTCCGCTCAAGCTCGAGATTTCTTTGTCCGGATTCATTTGAGCCAAACGATGGACAAGATTGACCTCTGTGCCAACCGCCCAACGACTTCCGGGTTCAGACGCGGCAATCGTCTCGATGATCTTCTCGGTCGAACCGGAATAGTCTGACTTCTGAACGACTTCAAATGAACATTCCGGGTGAGAGATGATCTTAATGTCTGGTTTTGCGAGACGCAGTTCATCGATGTGTTCTGGGAGGAATCGGGCATGCACACTGCAGTGACCTTTCCAAAGAGCAACTTTGGCATCAGCGACCCCATTGGCCAGGTTGTCGGATGGAATGACCAAAGGATCCCAAAGTTTCATTTCTTCGAGAGGAATGCCCATCTCAAAGCCAACATTGCGACCCAAATGTTGGTCGGGCAAGAAGATGATCTTCTTGTCTTGTTTTAGGGCCCACTTGTAGACGGCCGTGGCGTTCGACGACGTGCAAACAACGCCCCCGTGCTTGCCAACAAAGGCCTTAATCGCCGCCGAAGAGTTCATGTAGGTAATGGGGACGTAACTGTCCAATCCATTGATGCCGGTGAGCACGTCCCATGCTTCTTGTGTCTGGTCAATATTGGCCATGTCAGCCATGGAACAGCCAGCCCCTAAATCGGGCAGAATGACCTTTTGGTGGTCTGGGCATAGAATGTCCGCAGACTCCGCCATGAAATGCACGCCACAGAAGACGATGAATTCGGCATTGGGTCGTTCAGTAGCCAATCGGGCCAATTTGAAGGAATCGCCGACAAAATCAGCAAAATGAATAACCTCGTCGCACTGATAGTGGTGCCCCAAGATGACTAGGCGTTCCCCTAAACGTGCGCGGATAGCCTCAATTTTCTTCATGACCTCGTCGGTTGACGATTCCGCGTATTCGGGGCTCAGTTCGACTTGGGTAGCCATGTTGGACTCCTTGAGGCATCTGCGAAGAATCAACAACTCTGGGGATTCTCAATCTGCCGATGCGGGCAAACTGATTATGACACGAGTTTGGGGAAGGAAAAACTCTTCTATTCTGAGTCTCATACGACCACTTTGCTGATTTAGTGAGCTAAATGGACTGGTGGCGATCCGTCCTTATACGCTGCGGCGATGGCGTCGGCGTGTTTTGCCTCAATTTGAGGGCGCCTCTTCTTCATGGTTTGGGTCAAAGTCCCATCTTCTGCCGAGAACGGGGCATCCAGGCAGATGATCTTTGGGACCTGCTGAAACACCAAATAACCTTCATCCCGAGAAAGCGATTTCTTGACCGCTTCGTGCAGAAAAGTCCCAATCTCCTGATTTTTTGCGGCTCCGCTCAGGTCGTCCTTATCCAGATTCGGAAAACGAGTCGCAAGAGTCTCGGGATTCGGAACGAGAAGGGCGCAAAGGTATTTTTCTCCATGGCCGACAACGAGAACATCTTGGACATAGGGAATCTTGGCAATCGGGGCCTCGATGAGTTCCGGCTCGACATTCTCGCCGCCGCGCAAGACGATGGTGTCTTTCGCACGACCCTGAATAATGACCTCGCCGTCTTGAGTCAAAGCCGCCAAGTCTCCGGTGCAAAACCAGTCACCTTGCAGCACAGCATCTGTGGCTTCCTGGTTGCGATGATAGCCATTCATGATCTGTGGGCCCTGGACCCAGAGGACTCCCTTGGTGCCTACGGGAAGTGTCACAGTATTGTTCTCATCTCGGACGCGCCATTCGGTCTCTGGTAGGCGCTTGCCAGCGGTTGTGAGTACGTTGTCTGTTGGCGTACGAATGCAGATCACAGGCGCAGTTTCGGTAAGCCCGTAGCCATTAATGAGACAGACTCCAGCTCGATTGAAGAATTCATCAACATGGGATTGAAGAGCACCGCCACCGCTCACAACGAAGCGAATCGAATTGCCCAAGACAGCCCTGAGTTTGGTGTAGACAAGTTTGTCGGCGAGTTTGTGAAGAGGGGAGCAAAGAAAGGCGTTAAGAGACGAGAGCAAGCGACGTAGTCCAGTGATGTGGATCACTCTATTCTGGTCATCCACCAACTGTCCAGCCAAGAGACGTCGGGATTGAACGCATCTCTTACTGCCGTCCAGAGCGAATCTGACAAAGGTCCTTTTCGCAGTAGGAAGTTTCTCTACCGAGCCCATGACATTCGCGGTGAGCGACTCCCAGAGCCTTGGAACCCCAGCCATTATGGTCGGTTTGGCTGTCGGCATGTCCTTACGCAACTTGCTTTTCGAGGAATATTGAATCGATGTCCCAGCGGCGAGGAGGCAGTACTCCAGAGCGCGCTCGAAGGAATGCCAAGTCGGCAAGAAGCTGAGATAACGATCATCAGTTCGAAGATCGATCACAATGGGGACGGTCCTGATATTGTGCAGGATGTTTCCGTGGGTGAGACGAACACCCTTGGGGTTACCGGTGGTCCCGGATGTGTAGACGATTGTGGCCAGGTCTTGGTGATCGATGTCTCTGGCTCGCTTCTCAGCGGCCTCTTGCGCAACCTCCTCTTGGCCTCGTCTTTGGACCTCTTCCAGCGTCAGGATTTCCTTGCCAGGAACAGAGATCTCTCCGGTGTCGCCACGAAGGACGATGATCGTCTCGATCTCGGCGAGATTCTCAAGTTCTGGAGCGAGCCTGGATAGGAGTTTCTTGTCTTCCAGGAAGGCAGCTCGGCAGCCGCTGTGCCCGAGGACAAAAGCGACTTCCTCTGCTGATGTATCACGGGCCCTCGGTACATTGACCAATCCGGCATGGAGGCTGCCCAGGTCGGCGATCAGCCAGAGGTCAAAATTGTCCGAAATCAGCCCGATATGGCTCCTGGCTTCGATTCCCAATGTGGTCAGGCCCGCTGCCAGATCCTTGACGGCTTTGATGATCTCAGCGCCATTCCAGGACTCACGCACACACAACTGATTTCCTATCAGGAGGCGCGAATTGGCCGATTTTTCAAAACACCGGATCAGTTTGCTTGAGATTCCAGTCATGTTGTTCTCGAGGGTCCTATTTGTCCTTGGGCTTGGTTAGTTTGTCCCCGTTGCTCAGGATTTGAAAGTGTTCCTGTGAGAGAAAGAAGCAAAGCGTCCTGAGTCTTGCAAAAAGGACCCTTCTTTGTTTTCTTGAACACGTCCTCTGGCACCCTCCTGAGAGGGTGCTAGTCACCTGGAGTTCGGGAAGTCGACCCCGGATCTGCGACGCCTAAATTGAATGCAAAAGCGGAATACGCCCCGTTGAAGGAGCATCATGCCTAAACGCGAGGATATCGAATCGATCTTAGTCATCGGTTCTGGTCCTATTGTAATCGGTCAAGCGTGTGAATTTGACTATTCCGGCACTCAGGCCCTCAAAGCGCTGCGCGAAGAGGGATACCGGACGATTCTTGCCAATTCCAATCCGGCAACGATCATGACCGACCCTGATCTCGCTGATCGCACGTACTTAGAACCACTCACGACGGAATTCCTCGAAGAGATCATCATTCGAGAGAGACCAGATGCCATCCTGCCAACTTTGGGCGGACAAACTGGTCTTAATCTGGTCTTTGAATTGTCGAGAGCCGGAATTCTTGAAAAGTATGACGTCGAACTCATTGGCGCCAGTGAAGAAGTCATTCACCGAGCTGAGGACCGAAGCGAATTCAAGAAGATCATGGGAGAGATTGGCCTTGAGTCAGCTCGAAGTGGTCTGGCTTATAACATCGAAGAAGCCATCAAGGTCAAGGATGAGATAGGCTTGCCATGCGTGATTCGTCCAGCTTTTACCCTCGGCGGTAGTGGCGGCGGAATCGCCTACAACAATGATGAATTCATCGAGTTTGCGACACGCGGTTTAGACCTTTCGCTCGTCACTGAGATTCTCGTCGAAGAGTCGATTTTCGGGTGGAAGGAATACGAGCTCGAAGTGATGCGCGACCACAAGGACAATGTGGTCATCGTTTGCACGATCGAAAATCTTGATCCCATGGGGATCCATACCGGCGACAGCATCACGGTTGCTCCTGCACAAACACTGACGGACAAGGAATACCAACGTCTTCGCGACGCATCCTTGCTGATCATTCGCGCCATTGGCGTGGAAACTGGCGGTTCGAATATCCAGTTTGCTATCGACCCGAAGACGGGTCGTGTGATCGTCATCGAAATGAACCCGCGTGTTTCCCGGTCGTCGGCGTTGGCGAGTAAGGCGACAGGCTTTCCAATCGCAAAAATCGCTGCGAAATTGGCTGTCGGGTATACGCTTGATGAACTGCAGAACGACATCACGCGGGAAACACCAGCGTGCTTCGAACCAAGCATCGACTATTGCGTCGTCAAGATTCCGAAGTTCGCCTTCGAAAAATTCCCAGATGCCGATACGACGCTTTCGACTCAAATGAAGGCCGTCGGTGAAGTGATGGCCATCGGGCGTACGTTCAAGGAATCGATGCAAAAGGCGCTGCGATCGATGGAGCGCGACGAAGACGGCTTCGGGCTTAGCGTCAACGATCTCTGGGCGAACGAAGAAGACCGTCCAAGCCGGGACGTCATTGAAGAACGTCTTTGCCGCCCTCATGACGAACGCATCGAGTGGCTTCGTTATGGCATCAAGGCTGGGTTCACCATTGAAGAGCTGCACGAGTTCACACTGATCGACCCGTGGTATTTGCAGAACTTCATCGAAATCGTCGGGATGGAAGACCACTTAGCCACCTACGGCGAGCTTGAGAAAGTCCCAGCTCTGATCTTGCGCGAAGCCAAACGCTACGGATTTGCTGACGCCCAACTGGGGCGTCTCTTCGGACTCAGCCATTTGGCAGTACGCGACCATCGCCTCTCGTTAGACATTCGACCAGTTTACAAGCTGGTTGATACTTGTGCCGGCGAGTTTGAGGCCTATACGCCGTACTACTATTCAACCTATGAAACGGAAGATGAGGCCCGCCCGGAAGACACGAAGAAAGTCTTGATCCTCGGTTCTGGCCCCAATCGAATTGGACAAGGAATCGAATTCGATTACTGCTGTGTCCATGCGGCCTATGGTCTTAAGAAAGATGGTTACCAGACCATCATGGTCAATTCGAATCCTGAGACCGTCTCAACCGATTACGATACTTCCGATCGACTCTACTTTGAGCCGCTCACGTTCGAAGACGTCATGAATATTTGTGACAGCGAGAAACCCGATGGGGTGATCGTGCAATTGGGTGGTCAAACACCGCTTCGGTTGGCAAAGCAGTTGGAAGCTGCCGGCGTTCCAATCATTGGAACAAGTCCGGAAAGCATTGACATGGCAGAAGACCGAGAGCGCTTCAAAGCGATCATCGAGGAGCTGGGAATTCGCCAGCCACCCAACGATGTTGCGATGACGAAGGAGCGTGCTTTCGAAATTGCCCATCAAATCAGCTACCCAGTTTTGGTGCGACCAAGCTACGTCCTTGGTGGCCGAGCCATGCGAATCGTGTACTCGGATCCTGAGTTAGAACTGTATATGACCGAAGCGGTCAAAGTCTCTCCTGATCACCCTGTGCTTATTGACAAGTTCTTGGAACATGCGATCGAGGTTGATATCGACGCTATTTCCGACGGCGAGCGCTGCGTGATCGGTGGCATCATGGAACAGCTTGAAGAAGCAGGGATCCATAGTGGCGACAGTTCTTGTGTCCTGCCACCTCACTCCCTGTCTGACTCAATCGTGTCCGAGTTGTCGCGACTGACTCGTCTTTTGGCGGACCGCTTGAAGGTGAGAGGGCTGATGAACATCCAGTGGGCCGTGAAAGGCACCGAAATTTTCATCATCGAAGTCAATCCTCGTGCATCCCGTACCGTTCCTTTTGTGAGCAAGGCGATTGGCCTTCCGTTGGCACAAATTGGTGCTCGGGTGATGGGCGGAAAGACATTAGAAGAACTTGGATTCACGGAAGAGGTCGTGCCAGATCACATGGCAGTAAAACACCCTGTCTTCCCGTTCAACAAGTTCACTGATACCGATATTATCTTGACCCCAGAGATGCGCTCCACTGGTGAATCGTTGGGAATCGACTTCGATCTCGGATCCGCTTTCGGCAAAGCTTACGAAGCAACAGGAAACAAACTGCCACTGGAAGGCTGCGTCTTCGTCTCGGTAAAAGATTCGGATAAGCGGGAAGTCATCCCTTTAGCCCGACAACTTGTTGCCCTTGGATTTGAGATCATTTCGACCAAGGGAACAGCGAAGATGTTGACTCGGAACGGTATTCCGGTCCGCACTGTGAAGAAGATTGCTGAGGGGCGTCCTAATATTACTGACCACTTGAAGAACGACGAAGTTCATCTGGTCATCAATACGCCTTCCGGGATTGGCCCTCGATTTGACGAGACTAAGATTCGCCAACTCACAGTGACGCGTGGTGTTTCTTGTATCACCACCTTGGCCGCAGCTGACGCCATTGTCTCAGCGATCGCTGCCAAGAAAAATCGCGGAATTCGGGTTGCCAGCGTTCAAGAATATAACGCAGGAACCATCTCTGCAGAGTGACGTCCGTGCCGAAGGGCTTGCGACTGACGAAGCGAGAACATGACAAAAAAAGAACTCCCCGAAGTGGGGAGTTCTTTTTTCTTGTCAGCTGGTGCTTGCTTACTTCTTTTCGCGACGTTTGAAACGACGGACAGTGATCTCTTTGGGCGCCCAAGAATCGTCGCCCCAAGTTTCCGAGCGTTGACCGATGTCGAAGACACGAATCTGGTAACCCGGAAGGTCTCTTTCGACATTGCGAGCAAATTTCGCCAGGGTGCGTGCACCGAAGCGCTTCTTGCGATCGAACGTCAACTTCCAAAGGTCTTGATCGTAGACTTTGCCTTTGTCTGTTTTTGGTTTCAAAGGAATATTGATTTCATCGCGATCATCACGAAGCCCCATTGCGGCTGCATGCCTTGATAAAGCAACCGTAACGTTTTCGACGGTAACCAAATCGTTCCGAACAATGTTGTTCAAGTCACGTTGATAGCGAAGTTGCCGTTCTTTGATTTTCACCAAGTGACTTTCTGAATCCTTCACTTGAGTCTTCAGGTCTTTAACGTCACTGAAGTAGTGGTAGGCCTGATAAGCCATGTAACCCAGATTGGCAATCAGCAGAACACCCAGCAGGATCTTGAGAACTTTGCTGCTCATTATGTGTCCTCCTTTTCAAATTCAACAATTAACGTCTTCAAGACTTTGAAGTCGAGCTTTGTCGGATGTGTTTCGTCGCCGCGGCTGTCCAAAGTGGAGTATTGTTCTTCCTTGGGCAGGGCCTTGAGGTTGTTTTCAAATTTCGCCAGCAATTCTTGGAAGCCCAAAATCTTGCCGTCGATCTCAGCCTGCGCCGGGATCGTCAAACCAAGCTCAACCTTGCTTGGGGTCGACTTGAGCCGATCGAGAGTGAACTCTCTCACGCCAACATCCTGCCAGCACTTCATGACTGTTTCCATGCGATCAAGTGCGGAACGGTAATCCCCAGGATCTGCCAAGATATTCCGTTTCTTCGAAGTGTTGCGGCTTGAGCGGCGCTTACTACCTGATTTCGAAGAGTTACCGAGGCTGTAGTCATCCCGCAATTTGTCGTGCATCTTCCGGATGTTTGTTCCGATATAGGTGATGCGTGAGTACGAGTCTTTGTTGGTGCCGCTGGCCCCTTGATAGATCTTTTTCAACTGACCCGGCTTATAGGTCAGGAACTCTTTTTGCTTCTTACGAATGGTCTCTGGGTCAGCCACCTGTTGGAAGATACTAGCTGCTGCTTTCGCGGCACGATCTAACTTTGTTTCTTCGGCACGGTTGATGGTTTTCAACAACACGAATGCAAAGGCGTTCAAAGCACCCAAAAGAAGAATCAGGCAAAACAGAGGGACCTTCAATCGATCGAAACGCTTGGAGAAGACGAACTCTTCTTGACGGAAGTCAAGGCGGAGGGGGTCCAATCCCAGCTGTTTCATGGACAACCCAATCGCAGTGGGAACTGCGGAGTTGATGATTGGAACTTCGGCCGTCGAGAATTTGTGGTCTGCTTGCCCCAAGACATCGAGCGTCTTTACCGGAAGCGACATGGATTCGGCCAAGTCAGCATTGATCCGTGGCAAACTGCTACCAGGTCCGGTCAAGAAAACCGTATCAACCGGCTCTTCCAGTTTGGCCGGATTGATGCTGCGATAAATCTCTTGGTGTAGACGATCGATCAGTTCCTTTTGGCGCTGTCGAACGATGTCTCGTTCTAAGTCGTTGGATGACTTTGTCGTCTCGTCGAGGCTCTCTTCAACGTCGGAACGCCGGATCATGAGATCTTCGCTCAACGTGACATCCTGTTGAAGGATGGCCTGTGTTCTGGTGTGGGCTT
The DNA here is from genome assembly GCA_047639315.1 of Planctomycetota bacterium. Classification (GTDB taxonomy): domain Bacteria; phylum Planctomycetota; family DRQF01; genus S139-23. The sequence goes on along the minus strand of JBLINQ010000064.1, from coordinate 7,432 downwards.
CCGCACGATCAATATCCAAATCCATGGACACACGAGACGTGATGGATTCCGTACCCATACGAACCGACCGCACGATTCTCACTTTTCCTTCGGAAATGAGTGTGATCATGGTGGAGGAGTAACCGACATCGCAAACGACGATGTTCTTCTGCTCAATCGCTTCTGGAACGAGTTGAACAGCGGTGAACAATCCGGACGCATCAATGTCAATCGCCAGTGGGTCAACACCAATTTTTTCCAGTGCATCCAGGACTTCGCGAATCTTTGCTTTCTTAGCAGCAATGACAATCAATGTGCTTCGATTGCCAGTTTCAGCGACCTTCAGGAAACAGATGACAACATCGTCGATCGAGCACGAGTGAAGATGAGATTCACTTTCGAACTTGATGACTTTCTTGATCTGTTCAGGATCTGTGAAAGGAACCGTGATTTCGCGAATGATGCAATCACGAACAGGGACGCCGAGAATGACGTGTTCCTTGCTAGCTTTGGCCGTCTTGAATGCTTCACGCAAAGCTTTGACGACTGAGACGTCTTTGCTTTCCGGATCACTAGCATCAAAAGTTGCTTCGCCAAATCCACGAACTTTGAATTTTTTGGGAGTGCCTTCTACATCAACAACGCGAATTGTTGTGCCGGTCACTTGTACGCCCGTCACTCGAGCCATTTATTCAGAACCTCTTTTGCTTCAAGGAATTAGAACGCTATTACTCTATCAGTAAAGCACCATAGCGCAATTGCTACCTATTTACTTTCGCTACCTTTGTGTTGGCCCCGCAAGATCTGTTTTTCGATCTGATTTTCTAGCTGACGGTAGGCCTCACTTCTGCGTGTCTCTGCGTCATTTCCAATCTGTTTGAGGGCCTGGACGCACTCTTCGTAGACCTTTTCGACCTCAGAGGCATCCAATTTTGGATGTTTCTCCAGGAGAAGTTGTTTTTCTCGAAGCAGCCCCGCGCCGGACACGTCGGAATCGGCTTGGGCACTTTGTCGGCCAACGAAGAACGCCGCGCCGATCAGAATGAGGAAGCTTGCGGCTATGGAAAGAGGTTTCAAATAGCTCAGCAAGTCGAAGCGTCTGCCGCCGGTCTTTGATGTCTCTGAAGACAGAATTTGATCACCGATCGACTTTGCCAACCCATCTGGGACTTCAAGCGCATTCCGGTCGCGAGCCAAGAGGGCGGCAAACTTCTGTTCTTCGGCATAGAGCGCCGCGAACTTCTCGTTCTCGCCGCGAGCTTGCTGCAATTCGGCTTCTTCTTCTGGCCGAATTTCGCCGTCCAATTCTCGCTGAATTAGCAGTTTGAAGCGTTCGTCGTTCATTTCGTACTCGTTGTTGTTCATTTGAGATACGCGATCATTTTTTCTTTGAGTCGAGCGCGAGCTCGAAACAGCCTTGATTCAACGGTCCCTTTGGAGCAATCCAAGACGTCTGCGATCTCCTCGTAGGCGAGTTCTTCGTATTCGCGTAAGACGAGGATGTTGCGGTATTTCTCGGGCAATTCGCTGATTGCTGAGGCGAGAGCCTGGCGCAGCTCATTTCCTGACAACCCCGCACTCGGAGCGGGCGCCGAATCTGGCACATCGAAGCCGGTGAGCTCTTCCAAGCTGGCAGCACTCTTGTTTCGACGTTTCTTGAGGTGGTCTGTCGCCGTATTGAGAGCGATGCGGTAGACCCAGGTGTAGAATGCCGATTTCCAAGAGAAACCGTCCATCTTGCGGTACACCTTGAAGAAGACTTCTTGCAACACGTCTTCCACTTCGCTGCGGTCTGAGATCATGCCGCTGACGAGAGAGAAAATACGCGGGGTATAACTTGCTAATAGTTGTCGGAACGCTGACTCGTCGCCAAGCTTCGCTCGTTCGACCAGCTCACGATCATCCCCAGCGCGTGGAGATTTCGTCACGGTAGTTCTCCGCGGGATCTTGGTTCTACTTGCTAAACGAGTGCGCATCCTGGGACTCCGGTCAAAAACGGACAATCCTAAGACGCCAAATCAGAGGCGATCTTCCTCTTTTCTCGATGGGATTCCGAGAATTGAAAAATAAGTACCTGGCTCGCAAGTCCCGGTAGGGACTTGGTTTGAGTTTAGCAGGAGAACTCTTCAACGGCTACGACATCAAGATCATAACCAGAAAGATTGCGCTTCTTGTCGCTCCCGTTGCTCAAAAGGCGGATCTTACGAATGCCTAAGTCCGCAAGGATTTGGGCGCCGGTTCCGTAGTTTCGCTCATCCATGCGCATCCGTGTTGACTCGCCGGATTCCTGGTCGTGAGTAAACGTGCGGAGTGCTTCTTGAAGACTCTCGCCCCGATCCCCTTGGCGCATATAGAGGAAGAATCCTTGCTCTTCTTGGGCCAAACGACTCAGAGCACCGGCGACTTCTCCTCCGCGGCCCCCGATTTCACTGCCAAAGACATCGCTGGTGAGGCATTCGGCGTGAACACGGCCAAGTACAGGTTCGTCGATGGGAGCACCCGGTCCTCCGTCGGTAGGAAGATCAATGCCACGAACCAGGGCCAAATGTAGCCTTTGATCGAAGGGGGAAGAATAGAGGTGCACAGTGAAGTCACCCCATTGTGTTGGGAACGGCGCACTATCCACTCGCTGGACGAGTTTTTCGTTCTTGCGGCGGTACTCGATCAAATTGGCGATCGACCCCATCTTGAGGTTGTGCTTCTTCACATAAGGGATCAGGTCGGGAAGACGCGCCATGGAGCCATCTTCGTTCATGATCTCCATGATGACGGCAGCTTCCGGTGCGCCACATAGGCGAGCCAAATCGACAGTTGCCTCAGTATGCCCAGGGCGTACGAGGACACCGCCTCTACGGCTTCGAATCGGCTGCATGTGGCCTGGACGGACCAAATCACGGGCAGTTACATCTTCACGGGCACATAGACGTATCGTTTCCCAGCGATCGGCCGACGAAACTCCCGTGGTGATGCCCTGAGCCGCATCGATGGTTTCGGTAAATGCCGTCCCATGGAAGCGTGCAGCAGCGCCCTTTGTCTGGACATTGAGCTGGAGGCGATCACAGAGATCAGCCGAAAGAGCGAGACACAGGAGGCCTCGAGCTTCTCTCAGCATGAAGTTGATTTGATCGGGGGTGACTCGGTCAGCAAGGGCCACCAAGTCGCCTTCGTTTTCTCGATCTTCAGCGTCCGTGAGGACGACGACGCGTCCAGCTTTGAGCTCTTCAATGATTTCGGTCGTCGAGCAGAAGGGCATGTAGTTTTCCTCTTGTATGATGGCCAAGGTTAGCAAGGGGGGAAAGCACTCGAAAGTCAACTTCATGTCCTCGTACTTGGTTGTCAAAATGGCTATCGTTTCATCATGACACCCCCAGCCAAGGCGAAATTACCTAAAGACACCATCCGTGGACGAGCCGTGCGGGTTGATTCTCGCATGTGTCACGTGGATACGGACGAAGGTGAACTGAGTTGCCGTATCCGCGGCAACCTTTTTAGGCTGGAAAAGCAGTTTTCTCGCCCGATTGCCGTCGGCGACGAGGTCATCATTGAAAAACGATCGACTCCGCCTCATGTCGTTGTGGAAGTCATGCCAAGGAAGAATTACTTGGCCCGTCGTAAGGCCGGTGGGCGGACGCGCCAAATCTTAGCTGCCAATATCGACCAAGCCGTTATGGTGTTGGCCGTGGCGAATCCTCAGCTAAATCCCCGACTCCTCGACCGAATGCTGGTGGCGGCCGAGTACGGGAATTTCGAGCCATTGATCGTGCTCAACAAAGTTGACCTTCTCGTAGACCAAGCCGACATTGAGCCGATCGTCGAACTTTATCGAGGCTTGGGGTATCGAGTCTTGATGACAAGTACCAAGACGGGGCAAGGGATCGATGAATTGAGAGAACTCGTCAAAGACAGGATTAGTGTCTTGGCGGGGATGAGTGGCGTCGGCAAGTCCGCGATGCTCACCAGTATCCAACCAGACTTAGCATTGCCTTCCCGACTTGTTTCTATGGCAACGGGGAAAGGGCGTCATACCACAACAGGTGCCAGCTTGATCGCCATCGATGTCGGTGGTTACGTCGTTGATACTCCCGGTATCCGTGAGTTTGGCATCATTGATATGGAACCTTGGGAGATCGGTCATCAGTTTGTGGAGTTTCGAGATCTCATCAGCAAGTGCCGATTTAGAACTTGCACCCATGATCACGAGTCCGGTTGCGCTGTAAAAGCCGCCGTCGATGCTGACGAAATTGACGCCTACCGTTTCGATTCCTATCTCAGAATCTTGCGGACCGTTCAAGAAGACGACAAGTTATGATGCGCTTAGCTAACCATGGCTGAGAATCTTGTACGTCCAAGAAGCTCCCAGGATTCCAACTGCGTAGAAGATCCAATAACCTCGCCATTTGCCAATGAAGAGGCGCGCCACTGGTTGCCCGGTCAACATCGAGTGCACCAATATTCCTGGTAGAACAAGACAGATGAGACACATGATTGTGCCCGCAGGGTTTGCAGCAAGTGCGCTTGGGATCTGAAAACGGACGGTATGGGCGAAAGAAGTGGTCATGCCGCAGCTTGGACAAGGATGTCCATGCATCTCTAGATAAGCACAGGGTTCCATCCCCAGCTGCTCATGTGACCCAAATCCTCTTTCATCCGGCTCTACTTGGAACGCCGTTCCAACAAGCCAAAAACATCCGACAATGATGCCGATCTTGAGAATCTTGTCGAACAGCCAGGGTGAAATCATCGATCAACCCGGGCCAATGCGGAAACGCGAATGACCTTCTCTTCGAGAGGGTAATTTTTGGCTTCAAAGAGGATGGACTGCAACCTCTCGATATGACTCTTTTTGCGAATCGTCATTCTCTTGCTCTTCACCAATTTACGAAGGGAAATTACTCGAACCGGCCATTTCGCTTCAACTGGCTGAAGTTGTGTTTCCTCGCCAAACAAAACAAGTGACTGGAGAGTGAACGGGCGCTTTTTCCGGTCACTCATCCACGATTCGAGCATGGTGCGAAAATGTGCCTTACCGATGAAGTTCTTCTCTTCTGTGCCGGCGGCAAGAGTTCTTGTGATGACTAAGTCAGTGGGCTCAGTTGATTCTGAAGGGAGTGCTTGGATCGCCTCGATCATGGAGTGCAGTAAGTCTCGTGAAATGTCACGTCGCGAATACTTAAGGGCGGCCGACCCCCATTCGTCTTTCTCGACGGTGATAAGATTGCCCTTGGCCCAGAATATTGGCTGGGCCACTTCAGCGGTGTTCTTCAGAGCGGGGTAGACTCGGATTGCCGCGATACGCCCGGAACGATCGTATTCAGAATCGTATGCGTCCGGTGTCCTCTTGGTAAGTTTCTTCGGTTCAACTTTGGCTGCATCGTAGCGTCGATCGACCGTATCCTGCCAACGATTGGCTACCCAAGCTACAGCAATGATTCCGACGCAGAAGATGAAAATGTAGATCTTGAAAGTCTTACTCAACGTGAGGGTGTGCCTGTCTTCTTTTTCTTGCGTTTCTTAAAAACGATTTCGAAATTCAATTCAGCTCCTTCTCGCAATTGAAACTCCTCTTCAAAAGGGATGTAGGCGCCATATTTTGCCGAAATGCGATAGTTGCCTGGCGGTAGTCCGCCCAAATTCTGAATTCGATTGCGATTGATATAGGTGCTTTTCAGGAAATTGAATTCGTAGTTGGCGCCATTGTTGCTCCAGCCACGACGTTTCATTTCAATCGGGATACCATCGAGGGATTCGATTCTGACTTGAGTCCAGTTGACTGGTTTCTTGTCTTCTGTTGTCGCAGTCACAACGATCGATGAGCGTTTACCACCCGTGATTGCGAGGTTTGTCAATTCACCGCCGAAGACTCCGACAGGGGCGCGAAGCGTCAGTGGGAGTGTACCTCTTCGTTCAAATGCAAACTCGTAGCTTCCTGTTTCCAAGGAATCAACAAAGAAGTAGCCGTCGGTCTCTGTTTGTCCCTTTTGAGCGAATTTTGTTCCTTCAGGGGAGTTGGCTTTGCGCACATAGACGGAGGTGTAAGCGAGCCCTTCGCCTAAATTATCTTTGACCCAACCTTCGACGGCTCCACCCGGAGTCAACTTGATTTGCATCTCATCGGGTTCAGCAGTTACAGAAATGGCTACAGCTTCCTTCTTATACTCGGTGTGGCCCTTCGACTTGATGACCAAGCGGTAGGTCCCGTTGGGAGCAAAGATCTTAAATTTTCCAGCCCGATCGTTGATATGGACTGCCCGGAAAGTGCGCCACGAGGAACCACCTCGACCTTGTTCTTTTTGCAATTCGACGCGGTATGTCTTGACTGGTTTGTCAGTGACTTTGTCGCGTACTTCCCCCCAAGCGTATCCATCGGGCCGCAATTCAAAGTCGATTTTGTCCTCGATCGGGAAGACCTTCTTCTTGGTCTCAAAAGAAAAACCGTCAGCACGAGCCGTGGCCGTGTAGGGCCCTTCGCCAAGATTGGTGATCTCGTAGTTGCCATCTTTGTCGGTTTTCCCCCGGCCCCAACTCTTCTTGCTTCGAATTTGAATAGTGGCGTTCGGGATGGGGGTTTCGTCTTCTTGTTTTACCGCACCCTTGACGATGCCGCCGTTCTTCAGCAAAAAGTCGACACCTTGTTTGTTCGCCGAACCTACGACTTCAAGGTTGCTTTTGAATTGGGTGGCGAAACCTTGGGCCATTGCCGAAACGCGATACTTGCGAGCCGAGAGTTCTCCGAAGGAATAGGCACCTTTCTCATCGGTTAAGACAGACTTGCTGTTGGCCTGCCCATTGGAGCTCCATTCGTAAACGTTGGCTGGCGACAGCGTGATCTTTACGCCCTTAACTTGGGTCCCTGTCTCGTCGGTGACTTCTCCGGAGATGGTGCCGCCTGAACGCATGATGAGGGAGAAGTCTTTTTCCTTCTCTTTCTCCTTCATCTTGAATTCTTTGGAGTAGGTGTCGGCCCAGCCTTTGGCCGCCGCCCGAATTCGAAATTGACTCCAATTTTGGCGTTCTAGCCCGGAGATTGAAGCACGTCCGTTTTCGTCCGTCGTAGCTGCATAGCGCGTGTTCCCCGTGTCCCACATGTCGTCCGAGCCCCAACTCTGAAAGACTTTGAGAGAAACGTCGGGTAGGGAGTTGCCTTTTTCGTCCATGACGCTGATGTGCAGAGTGCCGCCGCGGTTCAATTCAATCTTGAGGTCAGCCATCATGCGACTGCCAGCCAAGCCTACCTTGCGGCTGTGGGTGAGGAACCCGGGCGCGTGCACCTGGATGTGATGAGATTTTTTCTCAAGGCCGCCAATGCGAAACCGACCGAAGTCGTCCCCGGCCACAGTTCTTGCTCCGACCTTAATTTGAGCGTGGGGTATCCAGGTCCCCTTATCGTCCGACACGATTCCCTTGATCGCACGTCCAGCGCTTAACTCAAATTCGACTTTTGAGATTTCGCCTT
>JBLINQ010000063.1:0-26846 GCA_047639315.1 Planctomycetota bacterium | reverse complement strand
CTACAGTGAAAAAGAAGACTGCCACCAAGAAAAAAGTGGCCAGCAAGTCAAAGAAGAAGACGACCAAGAAGAAGGCAACGACTAAGTAACCCTTAGACCTCGCCTATCGAAACAAAGACGCCCCCAGGAATCTTCCTGGGGGCGTCTTTTTTGTTGCTGTCTCTGGAGTCCGCCCTCTGGTTATTCTTCCAGCACCATAGTCGAGAAGAGCTCGGCAATCTCTACGTTGGCATGCCCCTCTTCGTGGAGCTTCGCTTTCAGCGGGATGCTTTGAGTCTCTTCGCCATGGATTAAGATGACTTTCTTGAGCGTGTCTTTCAGGTGAGAAATTGAATGGACAATGCCCGCTTGGTCAGCATGGGCGGAGAAGCCGTTCATGGTGAGAATGCCGGCATTCAGCTCATAATTTTGCCCAAAAATGCGGATATCCTTCGCCTTGTCGACGATACGGCGTCCGAGAGTGTGCTCTGCCATATAACCCACGATGCAGATGACATTCTTCGGGTCCTCAACGGTCCGTTTCAGATGATGGAGAATTCGCCCGGCTTCACACATTCCCGAGGATGAGATGATGATGAGAGGATTGGGCAAGTCATTCAGGCTCTTCGATTCATCTACTGACTCAACGTAGTGGAAGTTGCTCATTCGATTTGAGTCTTCCTTCTTCAGGAAGGCCAAGGTCTCCTCGTCAAAACACTCGGGATGATCGAAGTAGACATGCGTGGCTCTGCGAGAAAGGGGGCTATCGACGTATGTCGTGATCGGTTTGACGTCACCACGATCGAAAATGCTCTGCAGGAAGTAGATGATGTTTTGAGTTCTGCCAACAGAAAACGCTGGGATTATGAGTCTTCCCCCTCGGCGGTGAACTTCTCTTACGGCCTCGGCTAACTGGGATTCCATGTCGCCAATAGGTTCATGCAATCGATTGCCATAGGTGCTTTCGGTGAGCACATATTCGCATGGCGGGTAGGGTTCTGGGTCTTTGAGGATAGGCATGTCAGGGCGACCCAAATCGCCGCTAAAGACAATGCGAACCGGGTCCTTGCCGGGTCGTGTGATCGTGACGTGAGCTGAAGCTGACCCAATGATATGGCCTTGGTCGGTCAGCTGGACCTTGATCCCTGGGGCAACATCGAACTCTTGGTGATAAGAGACGGGGAAGAAGAAAGAGTCACATGCCTCAGCATCCGCGACGGTATAAATCGGCTTGACGAGTTCTTTCGGGCCCTTCTTACCCTCCTTGCGGGCATGGCGTCGCTTCTTCTTGTTCATGTGCTCGGCGTCACGCTCTTGGATATTGCCGCTGTCGCGAAGCATGATCTTCGCTAAGTCGGCCGTGGCCCGCGTGCAGTAGATATTTCCCTCAAAACCCTCTCGAATCAAGATTGGAAGGGCGCCGGAATGGTCAATATGGGCATGGGTCAGCACCATATTGTGAATGGTTGTGGGGTCGATGGGGAAGGCCGAGTTGCGCTCATGGCTTTCAGATCGACGTCCTTGAAACATGCCACAGTCGAAGAGAACTTTAGTTCCATCGACATCAAGGACGTGACGAGAGCCAGTGACTCCCTGCGCCGCCCCATAGAAGGTGATTGAAATAGACATGGTCTGATTATCGGGGACATTCAGGTAGCCGTCAATGAGGCGAAGTCGGAGCCTTTTGAGTTTTTCGAGAATCTGCACGGCCAAAACCCCAGATTGCCGTAAGCCGCTCTGCGGGTGCAATTGTCTGAGGTACGAGGATCGAGCCAGGCAGGGTCGATTCTCGCATTCCGAGAATGATCCCAAACCCTCAATTTACAGTCTGGCCGCAATGTGGATAATAGCCAGCGTTGCATCCCAATCTGGAGAACTGTTTTGACCGCCGAAGCCATATGGCATGAGCTCTTGATGGCAAACCAAAAAGAGTGGATCGCCTCTATTCCGGACTTGAAGAAAAAACTTGACGACGCTGGTGTCGTTTTCGGTGGTCGCCAGCTGTGCAACCATTTACGTCCAAAATTCTTGACGACAGACGAAGCCGCTAATCTCACGGCCGTTTCGGAGGCCGTGATGAGCGGGATCATGGCAGCCAAGGACCGGCTGCTGACGGATCCTGCCCTCATGGCCATGCTCAATCTCACTGAGATTGAAAAAGAGATGGTGAGCCATGATCCCGGCTATGAGCATGTCGCTCCTTGCGTTCGCCTTGATTCCTTTATCACCGATAAAGGGGTGCAGTTTGTCGAACTGAATGGTGAATGCCCGGCCGGTCCCGCCTTTGGCGATCAATTGGCCGACGTCTTCTTCGATCACCCGCTTTCACGAGCTTTCGCCGAGCGCTTTGAAGTTGAGTATGTACGGACATTGCCGCCGCTCCTCGATACACTGCTCTCGTGTTACCGCGAGTATGATTCGAGTAACAAGACGCCAACAATCGCGATCGTCGATTATGACTTCGTACCAACCGTCGTCGAATTCCAGTTGTGCGCCGATTACTTTGAAAGCCAAGGTTATCCGACGATTGTTTGCGATCCGCGCGAACTCGAATACGACGGACAGACGTTGACGGCCAAAGGGAAGAAAATTGACCTCGTCTACAAACGTGTTCTCATGAATGAGTTCATCGAGAAGTACGATGAAGTTAAAAACATGTACCTCGCTTATCGCGATCACAATGTCTGTGTTGTCAATCCGTTCCGTTCTAAGCTTGTACACAAGAAGGCGATTTTTGCCGTCTTGACCAGTGACGGGCGAGATGAATGGTTGCCAGCCGAGTTGGCGGCCAAAATCGATCTTGCAGTCCCTTGGACGCGCAACGTCATGGAATCCAAAACGAACTTCGAAGGGCAAGAAATCGACCTCTTAGATTTCACTGTCAAGAACCGCGAGAAGTTCGTCATGAAACCAAATGACGATTACGGCGGCAAAGGAATCTACCTGGGCTGGGAGATGACTGATGGCGAGTGGGACGAAGCGTTGAAGGACGCACTCGCTGGTGATTACATCGTACAGACGCGGCTCCATATGATTCCGGAGCAGTTTCCGTCGATGGAAAAAAACCTCGAGGAACAAAGCCTGTTTGTCGATTTAGACCCTTATATGTATCTCGGAAAAATGTTTGGTGCACTCGCTCGTCTTGGAGCAGGTGGACTTTGCAATGTTAGTTCTGGCGGCGGCCAAGTGCCAATATTAATTGTCGGCAAGTCACGATAGGAGTTTCAACAGATGGCTAATCTGACCCTTGGTGTCGAAGAAGAGCTCATGCTCATTGACCCAGATACTCTTGAGTTATCAAACAAGACGGAGTCTTTTCACGAAGAGGCAGGCGCGATTCACGGCGAAAATCTGAAGGCCGAGTTTCATGCCGCCTGTGTTGAGATTGTCACCGATGTTTGCGGTACGGTTGATCAGGTTTTTGAAGACCTGTCCCGTCACCGAAGCGACGTCCTCAAGCTCGCGGCCAAGCATAACTTGCTCGTCGGAGCAGCAGGGACTCATCCGTCCACGCACTGGAAGGATGTGAGCCTGACTGAAGGCAAGCGCTACGGCGAAATTCTCCATCGCTTGCAAGATATTGCCCGCGCCAACCTCATCTACGGCATGCATTGTCATGTCGGCATCGATGATCCCGAAGCGCGTATTCAGGTCATGAATGCGGCGCGGTATTTCCTCCCGCACCTCTTGGCGCTGTCATGCTCTAGTCCGCTATGGCAAGGGAAGGTCACGGGTCATCGTTCGATTCGCAGTCATATCTTCAAGCGATTCCCGCGAACAGGTGTACCCGACTATTATGCCGACTACGAAGAGTATCGTCGGTTTGTCGACTTGCTGGTTAAGACCAATTGTATCGACAATGCGAAGATGATCTACTGGGACATTCGTCCTCATCCGTTCTTCGACACAGTTGAATTCCGCATCTGTGATACGCCGACCAAGGTCGAAGAAACGGCAGCCATTGCTGCGCTTCTCCAAGCGATTGTGCACAAGTTGCTCAATCTCTATGAGAATAACCTGGGGCATCGTTTATATCGGCGCGCGTTGATCGCTGAGAATGTCTACCGAGCAGCGCGTTGGGGTTTAGATGGAAATCTGATTGACTTTCAACGAGCCAAAGAAATTCCAACCCGCGACGCGATTCGAGATTTATGTGCCTTCTTGAAGGACGATTTCGAAGCGCTTGGCTCTCAGAAGTGGGTGGCTGTTATCGAGGGTATCTTGGAAAACGGCAATTCGGCTCAAAGGCAGCTTGCTCGCCTCGAAAGTACCGGCGATACCAAAGCCACGATCCAAGGGATCATCGAAGAAACCAGCTCGGGTTTTTCAGACCGCAGCTAATTTCTCCGTTCAAAGGAGCCGGGCGCTCTAGCCCGGCTCTTTTGGAATCACAACGATTCCAGCCTCACTGACAAAGAAGCGTTCCCGATCTTTTTCGATATCGAATCCGATCTCTTCCCCAGCCGGGACATGGACATTCTTGTCGATGATCACGCCGCGTAATTTGGCACCTTCACCAATATCGACATTGTCCATGATGATGGAGTCGGTGATTTCGGCGAAGGAATGAACATGGACGTTCCTGCCAATAACCGATCCCTGAACACTCGCCCCCGAGATAATACTGCCTTCGGCCACCAGGGTCTGAACGGCTTCGCCTCTGCGGCCATGATCGTCATGGACGAATTTGGAAGGTGGCAAATCACGGGCAGCGGTGCCGATTGGCCAGAACTGATTGAACAAGTCGAAGCGAGGCACGACATCCCTTAGGTCGAGAGTCGCTTCGTAGTATGCATCAATCGTCCCAACATCACGCCAATAGGTGTTGACCTTTTCTTTGGCTCCGGGGATGACGTTCGTCTCAAAGTTGTAGCAGTAGAGATCTTTTCCTTCGGCCAAGAGCCGCGGCAAAATGTCATTACCGAAATCATGAGAGGAATCGGCCAGGTCAGCGTCTTCGGTCAAAGCAGTTGTGAGGATCTTTTCGCCAAAGACGTAGTTGCCCATGCTGACCAGGGCTCGGGTCGGATCGTTTGGCATCGGTGATGGGTTGGCCGGCTTTTCCTCGAAATTCAGGATTCGGCCTTCTTTGTCGATCTTCATCACGCCGAATTCCGATGCCTCTTCGATTGGCACCGTAATGCCGGCAATGGTCACGTCTGCCCCTTGGTCTTCATGGAAATCGATCATCTGAGTGATGTCCATGCGGTAGATGTGATCACCCCCAAAGACGGCCACAAAACGAGGGTGATTTTCGCGGATCAGATTCAGATTCTGGAAAATCGCATCGCCCGTTCCCTTGTACCAGCTTTCGCCCGTCTGCATCTGTGCGGGAACGGGGATAATGAAGTGGTTCTTCAACAGAGAAATATGGCCCCAACCTCGTTGGAGATGCTCGGTCAAGCTTTGTGACTTGAACTGGGTGAGCACGTAGATCGAGTAGATCTCGGAATTCATGAAGTTGGAGAGGGCAAAATCAATGATGCGATACTTGCCGCCAAAAGGAACTGCAGGCTTAGCCCGATCCCTTGTGAGTGGAAACAAGCGAGTGCCTTTGCCTCCGGCCATGATCATTCCGAGCACGCGTTTGCGCATTTCATTCTCCTCGATAAAGGTGGAGCTTGATCCTAACGGCAGTTGAACGAACCCGCCACCGTTGATTCCAAGTGAGTAGACTGTCAGCCAATCTGCGCTTTGGAGTGTCTAAGCTTCTTTTTCCATCGCCGCGTAGGTGTCAATCAGTGTGCTATGACTCCAAAGAAGCGGGCAAACTGAGACATTCTCCCCGGTGAGAGGGTGGACCTGCTCAGGAAGAGCGCCGCTGGACCTAGAGTGCTTGATGACCCAATTGGTCAACGACTTGGCCTTCTCTTGGCTCTTCGGTGAATTTTCGAGTGCATGCCAATGCGCTAACCACAGCGTGCAGATAATCCAGGGATTGCCCGGGATTTGATCTGGGTCGAGGCTCCGACGGTGATAATGGTCGTCGCGGTATCGGGCGACTCCACCGATGCCGTTCTTCACCCACAGCTCTTTTTCGATGGACTCCATGGTCAGTCGGACTTTTTCGTCTTGGGCTGCCTTCTCATTGAACAGGAACAGGCCACTCAGAGAGGCATCTGGCGTGACATCGAGATGCAATTCGCCGTTGTCTTGAGGAGTGCCCATGCGCGCATAACGTCCGGCATCATCATGGAAGAGCCTGGACTCCATGGCAGTTTGCATCAAGGTCGCTGCTTGGTCGAATCTGTCTGCCAGAGGATGATTGAAGGTGAGAGCAACGGCCGAAGCCTCACGAAGCGCAGCGATAACACTCGCCACAGTAAACGTGTGGACACCGAATCGTTCTTCCCATAGATCATGGGATGGCAGCGGCAGGCCGCTCGCTTCGTCGCGGTAACTAAGCAGGAAACTTGCCGCTGGAAAGACGAGCTTCTCGGCCAGCACTATACTGGCCGGGTCTTGAGGGTCCGCCAAGATGTGGCGCGCTGCGGCTAAACAACACAGTGCCGTGGAGTCTTCCTGGATGGGACGGATTCGGCTACCGGGTACCGGATCAGGGTGCCAGCTGCTCCCGACCGTTCCGTCTGGATTGTACCTTTGATGTAAGAACCCTTCATCAGTCAGAGCCCGGCTGCAAAACTCGTAGAACTTCCGAGCCGCTCCTCTGTTTCCGAGTCGATCCCAAGTCATGGCGATGAACGCGCCGTCGCGTGGCCAGAGATAGCAATAGTGTTCACGCGCGACCGCAAGTGTTTCGGTGTCAGGCGAGGCAATCACCGATTCTTGGAAGACATTGATCAGGTTCTCAGCATATTGGACATGGTCGCTGAGCGATTCCCAAGTCTTTGGCGAATACGCGCCGAAATCGACATGGACCTTGGTGGCATCTTCAACTTGCGACCGATCTTCAACGTTTTGCCAAGCCCCCATATAACTTGCGATTGTCGCACGACCTTTTGGGTCGAATTCGAAATCGACGGCGATGATGCTTTCACCGGCTCCTACGGCACAGAGGTTGTTATCGAGATAATCGCGGTCTGCGAGCGCGGTGATTCCTTGGCCTCCTGATGAATCTCGCCGTCCGAGGGTCCAAGTGATGTCACCGAGTTCCTTGGCGCCTTGGAAGCCAACCACGACATTGGCTTGTCTTTTGTAATGGTGAATTCGCTGCTGTTCTTGGTCGAAGCGAACTCCGTCTTGAAATTCGGTCTCAAGGAGCCGGAAATCATGGTGAAGGAGAAGAGTTGCCTTTGCTCCCGGTTCTCCCGCCATCTTGAATTGGCGACGGAGCAGGGGGGCTTTCTTATCGACGACATTGAGGCAAGAGACCTCAAGGCCGGACTGACGGCAAGACCAACTTACCTGAGTTGCTCGAGAGTTGACTTGGTTCCATTGGGGATTGTGGTCACTTCCTAACCAAGTGGTGACACCTTTGGTGCGAATGCCCACTTTGCAAGGTGCTCCCAAAGTGTGATTCCACAACCCTGGTTGAGGGTAGAAGACCTCACGAATCCAACCCTGTGGATCACAACAGATAGTGAGCTTGCCGTTTCCAAGAACAACGTCCCGCATTTTTCGCCCCGATTCCCAAAACAGTCCATCACAATGCACTATTCTGACTTGAGGGAGGGGCATAAGAAAAGGAGCGCGAGGGAAAATCGCGCTCCAGAGCAAGGAAAGACTAGGTCTTTCGCCCTCAACTTGAGCGCGCGCTCAAATTAAGGACATCGAGGGATAGGTGCTATTTGTCGTGGCCATCACTCTTGAAATCGTCGTCGAAGATAATGACTCGCTTTTTTGGTGATTTCTTATTCTTCTTACTCGCTTCGCGGCGCAACATTTTAGTTTGTTTTTCCAAATCTGCAATCTTGGCCTCGTACTCAGCAATCATCGACTTGCGATGAGCACGAATGACAGCTGTCCTATCAGTGCTTTCGGCTTTGTGACGACGGAGATACTCGGCTTCTTTCTTCAGGTCTTTCTCAGCCGCGATCAGAGTTTTGAGCACTTTTTCTCGTTGTGCCTTCGCCAACTTGCTGGCGTCTACTTCTCTACGACGGTTCGCAACATCGGCATGGCGAGCCTCTAATTCAACTAAGGCGTTTTCGACTTCTTGCATGCGAGAGCTGGACTCAGCCAATTCGAGCGATTTCAGGGCCAAGAGATCGTGGTAACGGGCTTTTTGCTTGGCTTGGTGGCTTTCCAGCTCATCGAGATGCTTAAGGCCAAGCGACCTTTTCTTGGCTTCGATCACAGCACGCTCAGCATCTTTCTTGGCACGTTCTAAGCGATAGCCGCCGAGGTCCTTGCTCCGCAGAGCGCGCTCGATGGCGGCTTTTTCCCTGGCTTCTGCCTTTTTCAGCCGATCCAAGTTCTCGGCCGTGCGGTTGAAAACTTCTTTTTCGCGATCGTAGCGGGATCTTGTACGGTCGGTCGTTGTTGTACGGGGGCCGTTGGTGCTGTTTCGCCGGGGACTGCTCATGAGTCTTTCGAGCATTTGTCCTTGTCGTTCGATTGACTTGGTCAATCGATCAAGCCGACGATTCAAGTCACGAACTTCGCGTTCGAGTTTCTTCTCTTTGGTGGTAGCTCTTGGTTCCGGTGTTGAGCGAGCGCGACGAGTTGCCTGCGGAAGACGCCTGCTATTTGGGGCAACGTTGGTGGAACGCCTCTTGGAAGGACCGGTTGGACCCGGAACGGCGTCTCTGACGTTACCACCACGACGGGCAGCTCTTGGAGGAGTGCGGGTCCCGTCGACGACGCGACGACCCTGTGGTTTTGAATTGATACCAATTGTTCCCGAAGCAACGTCTGCACGTTGGCGGTTGAAACGGACAGTGATGTTCTTGATCTTGGCACCGCGCATGACAGTAAACTTGATCGACTTCTTGCCACCGCTTCTTTTCTTAGCAGCCCGAATTTCTTCCATCGAGGCGTAGTTGCCATTGATCTTCAAAATTGGGTCATTGTCCTTCAGGCCAGCACGTTCGGCGTTTGAACCATTCACCACCTTGGTGATGATCAGGCCAGATCCGGCGGGCATGCCCAAGGTCGTTGCCAAGGTATTGCTGAATGGTTGAAGGTGAACACCGATGGTCAGGGTGTCAGGTGTATCTTGTGATCCATCGACGACGATGTTCTTGGCAGAGAGGGCCACAGTTGCATCGACTGGCTGCCCCAAGAAATCAATGACGCGACCTCTTGTTGCGAGCACGGGCGCCTTAGGTTCTTCTTGTGTGCTAAGAGTGAAGTCAACCGACGTTGCGAGCAAGTCGGTTGTGACTGGCTCGGGTAACGATTGTGGCGTTGGCATATTGGCCGCCAAGGTGACTTGGGCGCCCAGCAGCATGAGTGCAACTCCCACTGCCCCCGCGGCTTGGAATAGGCGCGCAGAGCGCGGTTTTGTGTCTTTCGTTTGAGCAAGCATTCTAATTCTCCTTTCAAGTTGAGAGCTTGACCCCGACCACGAAATGAGGGCGGGTGCCGTCGGCGACAACGTACGTTCCTGTGCTCGCGCATCTCGATGGCGGGCGTATTCAATAAGGGCCATGGCGTAGCTTTTCCGGCTTCCCGTTTGACCGACAACAGCGTCGTCGCAAGAGATCTCACGCAATCGATCGATTTCGCGGTTAAGCCACCATGAAGCTGGATGGAACCAGAAGACGGACCGAAGTACGCTCTGGAATAGGGTTGTGCGCGGATCTCCGCGATGGATGTGGACCAACTCGTGACGGATGGCCCACTTGAATGCGGCAGTCTCGCGGCCGACTGGTTCCTCGGCTGGGACGATGACGACCTGACGGGCGATGCCCCAGCAAACAGGAGAATGCACTTCACTTGAAGCGCGCAGCTGGACTTTTTTTGCGCTTTCTCCTGCGATTTGTTGCCAAATCTCTAATGTCCTCGGATCGGTGATCTCTGTCGAGCCACGGATGATTCGGTTGGTTTTCCGATACCGAAGAAACTCAACAACAAGAGCGACGAAGAGCCCAATCAGATGGACCATGAGAATCCATGGTGACTGGATCACTGGCGCTAAGATCTGTGCGAGGTTCTCCCAATAATTGGCTGACGACCCGGTCTCTTCGAGTGCGGCGTATTCGTTTGGGGTATTCCCTTCGACTGATTTGGCGCCCGGATAAGATAAGAGATCTTCTTCGTCGCTATCTGCGACATTTGTCTCGAATAAGCCGGGAGTAGCACCATCGTTCACTGCCATGAATTCGAGGGCACCAAGACTGCTGTCACTTTCGGTCGAATCAACATCTTCAAATTGGAAGGATGTTGTTTCAGTGTCGTTCGGTGAAAGATCTTCGTCAGTTCGAGGGAAGTAATCGAAAGGAACTTGATGGGGTATCACCTCAAGAGCGAGGGACTCGGAGCTTTCTTTGAGCTCGGCTTGTGCCATTCCCTTGGCTTGATTCGCTTTAACCAGTTCTTTCGATGAGAACTGCATTGGCAGCGTAATGACAAATCCCAAGAGTACGAACACCAGGAATCCGTGGGCAATGGCCGGTTGGCGCCAGAGAAGTTTCCGCGTCAACAAGACAGACAAGATCGCCAGGGCCGTCAAGGTTAGCGAAGCAATGAGTAGATGTGAATTCCACGCAGCGATCATGACTGAACCTCCCCGTCGTCGAGCTTGGTTTCGATAAACGTCCTGAGATCTTCAAGCTCCGATCGAGAGAGCCCCTCACCATCGACCAGGTGGTGGAGCAGGGGTTCTACCCGGCCATCAAAAAGCCGATCGACCAAGTCGCCAATCATATTGGCACTGACGTGGGTCCGGTCTTTCTTCGACACAAACAAGTGGGCCCGGGAGGGGCCGCGTTGAGCTTCGACAAAGCCCTTTTCTCGGAGAATTGTGAGAATCGTCTGGATCGTGTTGTACGCCAGAGTCTTCTCTTGGCTCCGGTTCATCTCATCGGAGACGTCTCGAACGGTCATGGGTTGACCGTCTGAGTTCCAAATAACCCGCATGACCGCCAATTCCAGTTTGGTGAGGAGGTCTTTTGATTTCTTCTTCGTCACGAGTGAATCCCTCTTTTGATCATCTGACTCCTATAGTTTTAGGAGTTCTTTCCTCGTCGTCCAGTGTTCTCCTAATTTTTTAGGAGTTCCGACAAAATTAAGCCCAATCATGGGTGAAAACGAGCTTACTTCAAAGTGGCGAATTGGAGTGAGAGGTCATCTCTTCCATCTCTCAGCTGATGGGAGCATCTACTTACCTATGACGGAAAACTTGGCTCATTCATCTTGTTCTTTTCGAAAATCAGGGCCCGAAGCTTCTGGATCACGGCCGATTCGCATCTGTCCTGGCCCGATTTTTCCAGAAAACGTGGTCATCGCCACTCACAAGTGCTGAAAGTGAAGGACCGCGCCAAAGCTCGAGGCAGGGCATCCTCGATGCGGTCGGGAGGCTGGATCGCGGAAACGAAGGAGGAGCGAGTCATTTGTTCTCTGGCGTGGGCGATTTCGCCCGTGTTACGATTCCTTAAGTCCTATCCTTCATGAGGCTTGTGACATCACGCTGCCGGGTTGACGGAAGAATCTGTGTTGTCTGCGAAACCTCTCTAAGTCTTGAAACCCAATCGCTTTCAATAACGTAAGATTTCTTGAAGCCAGAGGAGAAAGACGATTTCGAATTCCATCGACAACTTGGTTCAGCAGTACCAGACCCGTGTTTTGGCCCTTTGCCGCAGGATTCTTGCCAATGAAGATGACGCGCAAGACGCCTGCCAAGAGGTTTGGTTCTCCATGTGGCGTGCAGTCGAAAGACTCCAGTGGGGGCGTGATCCCTGGCCATTTATTCGAAAAACGGCCGTCAGGAAGGCCATCGACCGAATCCGTGTGAGTAAGAGAAACGGACGGCTCGAAACCGGCTTGATCATTGAGCCCAGCTCCAAAGTCGTAGCTCCTGTTGTCGAAATTGACCTCAGTTTCCTCAATTGGGAAGAACGCGCCTGTCTTGTCCTCTTCTTCTGGGAAGAATGCTCAGTCAAGGAAATCGCTGAGCAACTCCGTGTGCCAACAGGAACAGTCAAGACATGGATGTTCCGTGCCCGCGGCAAGCTCAAACGCAAACTTTCTAATGTCGACGCCAACGAGGAAAGTGCATGAAACTCGTCGGCCTCTTCCTTCTCACACTTTTGATGCCGAGTCTTGGCTTCACTCAACAACAGGTTGGCACCATGGAGTCAATCGGTTTGGGTCGCAGCAGGTTGAGGTGTCCCATGGTCGAAAGGCGGGGAATTCCAGTCAAAGCCCAAGGTCTGATTGAGGTCGGCAAGATCGAGTTCCGCGAACGGTGGCTCCAAAAAGAACTCCCACGTTTGTTTCCTGGTCTTGATACCGTCGATGTTGTCGACCGAGTTCTGGCCCGCAGCGGACTTTCCGGTGCGGCCGCTACAGCCGAGCGAATTTTGGAAATTGTCGGTTCAACGGCCGACGTCGAAGCAGCGCGCATAGTGATTCGTCGGCTCTTGTCTGAGCCCGAACGAACTCTTCGGTTTCGACTCTGGGCCGCAGTGGTGCGTTATCCCGAAGATCGCGTGCGACCTTCAAAAGCTGAAGTACAGCTCTTGGCAGGGCCTGCGATCGACCAACAATTAGAAGAAATTGCGACAGACGAATCAGCCACAGTCTTTGAACAAGGCAAACTCGAATTCCTGAATGGCCGGAGCGCCTCGATCAGCGTGGGATCACGTATCAGCTATGTGAAAGACTACAAGCTTTCCCAAGCCGGTGATCGTCTGTTCTTAGAGCCGGTTGTTGCCAGTTTCAAAGAAGGAATGCAGTGGTCGATTGGCGCGGTCTACAACTCAACGACCAAGAAGATCGCCTTGGATTCTTCCTTCCATTTTGTGCAAGTGCAAAAGCCAATCGCCAAGTTTAAGGGCGTAGTTGGCGTCGGTAATAAAGAGCTGACGATTGAAAAGCCGATCCTTGCCGAGACGGAGTGGGAATCAAGCGGCCTGGTCTGTGGGCCAGAGCATGCTGGTTTCGTTGTCACAGGCATCAAACTACGTGACATTAATGGCATGGCTGGTGAACACCACAAGGCTGAAATGGTCTTGGTTGCTCGCTTTGAGATCGAACGGCTTTCTGGACAAAAAAGATCTGGTTCAGTCCAAGGGTTTGATCGTGCTGCGCGTTTGGCGTTCGTTCGCATCAAGCACAAAGAAGATTTTGAAGTCGGCATGAAGCTCGAATTCACCCGCGGTGAAGATAAGGTTGCCTCTGGGCGTGTGACTGAGTTGGTTGGTCAAATGATCACGGTCGAGGTCGATGACGGCGAAGTGAAAGCGGGGGATCAGATTCGATGACCCGCAAGAAGAAAATCACCTGTGAAGACATTCGGCAGCTGCTAAACCTCGAGACGATCGACTCCCGGCCCGATCGTGCTTCTATGGCAAACCACTTGAAGATCTGCAGCAGTTGTCGGGAGCATGCTCCGGAACTGGCTTGGTTCTACGGACACTTGGAGTTGGCCAACGATCAAGTGGCTTCCGTCAGACGTCGGAGAGTTTGGCGAGCAGCAAGCTGTGCTGCCGTCCTCATCGTTGCGGTGACGGTTTTTGGACTCACGGAACTGAGCAAGCCGTCGTCGACGATGGTTGACCAGATTTCGACTTTTGGTCCGCCGCTTGTATCATCAACTCGTGTGTTACCGGAACATTTCTCGACCATTGAAGTGCGCTCAACGCGCATGCAACAAGACAACTCGGTGTCGTCATCGACGGCCGATGGCGTCGGTTCTGTCGGCGCGCGGCATCAGGCTCGAACTCATAAGATGGAATGGATTCGATGAAGTATTTCGCGACGTCCATCACCACCTTCAGTATCCTTTTTCTCGTGATGCTGGTGCTAATCTTTAGCTCAACGGCTCACAGTCAGGCCGTCAAAAGGAATCCGAAAGTGTCCCCGTCCCCAAGTGGGCACAATGTGGATCTGGATTCCCGTGGTGGGGCCCAGACCATGAATCTTGGCGGAGGGCGGGGGCGCCTTCGGGTTCCTTTTGAGCCACTGACACCCGCGAGCCTTGATGATCAAGGACGCATTTCTATCGACCGTCCCAGTTTCCTTGTCGATTGGTTGCGCCAAGATTTACCCAAGCGTTTCCCCGGAATCGACAAAGTCGAACTTGTCGAGACGATCTTGTCGCGCGATACCGGTAAAGAACTGATCGCTTCGACTTCGCGTGATCTCGAGATCCTCGGTGATTTGCAAGCTTTAGGTGATGCTTCCAAATGGTTGAGCGAGCTACTGGCTCTGCGGGACGTGAAGATCCAGATGGACTGCCGGTTCGTTAAGAGAACGATCGCGTCGAATCTGCCAGTCAAGACGCGTGTCGAGCTACTTGACGGCAAAGCAGTGGCACAACTTTTGGCATCTTTTGACAAGCCAGAGCGCCAATTGACTTTCTCGCTCACCAATGGCCGCCATGATCGCCGTCGTGATCTTGAGACTCGTAAGTTTCTGCGCCAGGTTCGTGTCGAGAAACTGGAATCGGGCGAGATCGTGGTCCCTGAAATCAAGACCGCTTACGAAGGGTTTCAAGGCCGAAGCGCGGCACTACTCTTGCCCGGTGCGCGCGAGTTGATCGTCGACTGTGACTTCGGGCTTGGGATGATTGCTCGCCCTGTACCATTCAAGAACTTCGAGTTATTGGGGCGCAACTATCGAATCGAGAGCCCTGAGGTCGTGTCGGTTCGCTGGACTTCTGATCGTATTGTGCTTGGCCCCGAAGAAGTGGGTTTCCGCGTTTCGGGTATCGTCTTGCCTTACAGCGCCGATAGCGAATCGACACCTCAGACCACTCTGGATATTTTGGTCCAGCTGCACGTCGAACCATCCAAGAAGCGGTTCATCCTTGGGCGCGTCATCGGTTTTGATGAGAGCCAGGGCCTGGCCTTCTCTCGAGTGAACAACAGCGTCAACCTTCAGCCCGGACGCCGGCTCTCAGTGACTCGCAAGGGCCGGGTTGTTGGACGCGTTGAGGTCGTTGAGATTGTCGGTGGCATGACAACGCTTCGGCCCATCAAGGGCAAAATCGCCCGAGGCGACGAAATTCGGTAGACCGGAAGTTGCCCTGATCCTCACCGCCTCAAATGTTGGTTGTTTCTCACTTCCACAATTTGACCGAACCGATTTCGTGCCACTCCGTTTTTTTTGTGCAGCGGAGAAAATCATGAAGTATCTGATCTTTGTCGTAACGACGCTGTGCACCGCATAGCTGGTTTCTGTCAACTCAGTCCAAAATACAGAGTCGAAACAAGACGCTCAGCCTGATGCCGCCTCGTCTGCTGATGCCTCGCCCAAGGTTAATACGGACGATCATGCTTGGGGGTTCCCGTCATCAATCGGTAGGAAATAGACATCTCGATTGAAAGAGCAACAACGATGCGATCGGCTTGGGTGGTGGTACCGGTGGGTCATTCGGAGGGCGTCGAGGCAGACATCGGAGAGCTTCTGGGGGTCGGTTAGCTGCTGCAAAATCTCACCCGATGAAAGTGCCGACGAAAGATGCGCCTCATCTTTTGAAAGATACGATCGACACTCTTTTCTCAACTACTCCCTTCCAGAGCCTAAAGAAAATGAGGAGATCAGTGTCTGGAACGCGACCGCTGCTTGTCCTTGGAATCCGAAGAACCAAATTGGGCAAGTGATCAATGGCTTTAGAGCTGCTGGTTCCACGAATGGGGGAAAAGGCCTTTGAATCGCTTATGCCTTGGCAGCAAAGAGCCGCATCGAAGGTGGTATCAATCGGGTGCTCGCCGAGAAAAACTTTGCTGACGATACCAAGGATGCTCATGACTATGAGATCAGCCTTATGTCAACTTGGCGCTCACCGGAACTGGCAATACTCATCGTAATGGAGCCTACCGCAAGTCTGTGATGAGAGCTGTCAAGTGGCTGAAATTTGCGACCAAAAATGATGAGGGGAGAAAGCCAACATGTTTGAACTACAAACGCTGTCCATGGTGATGGACAAGACGCCGATCAAGATCGCCCAATTGTGGCGCGAACTCGGAATGGACTATATCTTAAGACCTGCGATCAATGAGGGGCCTAATCGATGGGTTTGGCCAGCCATACAGCCATACAGCCATGGCACTTGCGGTCGGTCGACTCCGACGCATGTTTCGGGTGTCTTCGGGAAGTTCGCCCAAGTCATTTGCGGAATCTGTACCTCGCTGATAGCCTGAAGGTCGCCGATCAAAGATCAAATTGGGAACCGAAAGGACGGGTCAGATGAAAACTGCGATTGTATTGACCATTTGCTGCTTAGCGATGGTCGCCTGCACGGAAGAAAAGAAAGAAACGGTCACGGCCGATTCGACCAAGAATATGATGGACAACACGTCGAAGGAGGTCATGAAAAAGACCGACGATGTGATGGACAAGTCCAAGGAAATGGCGAAAGAAGTTGGGACTGCCGTCGATGAGAAAACCGACGACGTCATGAACAAGGCCAATGGAATGGCGAAGAAGGTCACGGATGCCGTCGAAGAGAAATCCGACACCGTGTCACTCCCTCGTTTGGTCTACTACACCATCTCCGATGCCTGACCATTTTGCAAAAAAATTGTAGACACCGTGAGTGTTCTCAAACCAGCATTGGCAGGAAAAGTGACTCTTGAAGTGATGTCCATCAAGGACGATACGGCGAAAGGCCTCGGCGAAAAGCACTTCCCTAACAGCAAGCATGGGCTCATAGCGTATGGCCCAGATGGCGAAGTGATCGATAAGATTGAAGGGCACAATTTTGGTGCCGCCGAAATCAATGCACTTGCTGCAAAACATATGAAGTAGAGCATCGACTCTTCACGATTAATGAAGCCGCGACTTTGGTCGCGGCTTTTTTTGTACCAGCTGCCAAGAATGGGGTTCGATGGCGGCCAGTTCACTTCCTGCGCTTTCAGGTGCTTTTTGCGGATTGGCCGGGGTTCGTGCGGGGATCTGCCCCCACGAGGGCCGCATCATGTGAAGCCGAAGCCATCGCGAAATCCCCCTATATTGGCTTAGGCATCATGGCGGGTCTTGGGCTTTCCCTGTTCCTGCTTGAATTCAGCCTCTGAGCGGCTGAATTCACCTCATCGTCGAAGGGTCGTCTATTCAGGAACAGATACCCGGATGATATTGACGATTTGGCTTCCGATCATTATCCTCTGATCCGAAGTTGATAACCCCTCTAATTCAAACTGGTTTACGGCCAAAAGCTGTTGTAATCCCTTGCTACCTGAGAGTTTGCTGTGACTGATCTGAGATTTGCCGACCGCATGTCCCGTCTGGGTACGGAAAGTGCATTTGAAGTTCTTGCCCGCGCGAAGGCCTTAGAGGCCGAAGGGAAAGACATCATTCATTTGGAAATCGGGGAACCTGATTTCGATACCCCGGCAAACATCGTCGAAGCCGGAGCCAAAGCGCTGCGCGACGGTTTTACGCATTATGGCCCTGCAGCTGGCTTGCCAGAATTCCGGCAGGCCATTGCTAATGAAATGAAGCGCACACGCGGAATTTCCGTCGGGCCAGAGAACGTCGTGGTCTTCCCGGGTGCTAAGCCTGTGATGTCTTACTTGATGCTGGCCTTGATCCAGGCTGGGGACGAAGTGATTTACCCGAATCCGGGATTTCCCATCTATGAGTCGATGATCGAGTTCTTGGGGGCGAAAGCAGTCCCTTTGCCTCTTCTCGAAGACAAGGGCTTTGGCTTTGACGCTGCCACCGTCGAGTCACTCATCACGGATAAGACAAAGCTTCTCATCCTCAATTCACCTGGTAATCCTACTGGTGGCGCTTTGAGTGATGACCTCCTCAGAGAGGTTGCAGAGATTTGTAAGAAGCGCGACATCTTCGTCTTGGCCGACGAAATCTACTCTCGCATCCTCTACGGTGACACCAGCTTCTTCTCCATCACCAAGGTCGATGGCATGCTTGAACGCACGTGCATCCTCGATGGTTTTAGCAAGACTTACTCCATGACTGGTTGGCGCTTGGGATACGGCGTGATGCCAGTCGCACTCGCTGAGCGAATGACGCAAATCGCGATTAACTTCAATTCGTGCACCGCAAGCTTTACCCAGGTCGCTGGCATCGAAGCTCTTACCGGTGATCAAGGACCGATTGAAGCCATGGTTGAAGAGTTCGAAGTGCGGTCCAAGTTGATTGTGGACGGTCTTAATTCTTTGAAGGGTGTTCGCTGCGCATTGCCTGGCGGCGCCTTCTATGTCTTCCCTAATATTGAAGGCACAGGCCGTAACGCTACGGAGCTCGCCGATAGCATTCTCTATGATGCGGGTGTTGCAGTGCTCCCAGGTACAGCCTTCGGCAAGCACGGCGAGGGTTTCCTGCGTTTGTCGTTTGCCAACTCTCGTGAAAACATCTCTCGCGCTTTGGACCGAATCGCATCGGTCCTCTGATTGGAGTTTGATCATGAGTTTTGCCGGGAAATCCGATTTCCGTAGTGACACGGTGACGCGGCCAACGCCTGAAATGTATGAGGCGATGGTGAGCGCACCTACGGGTGATGATGTTTTTGGTGATGATCCGAGTGTCATTGCCTTGGAAGAATTGGCGGCCGAGTTGTTTGGCAAAGAGGGGGCTCTGTTCGTCCCCTCGGGAACGATGGCAAATCAAATTGCCTGTCGAACTCATTGCAATCGTGATGCTGAAATTCTCTTGGAAGCGACCAGCCACATCTTCCTCTACGAGCAAGGTGGGTTGGCGCAACTCTCCGGCATTCAAGGACGCACCGTCGTTGGTGACCGTGGTGTCATGGATCTCGATGAATTGGCCTCCCTCGTTAGAGGCGATGACCCACACTTCCCTGTGACCGAAATGTTGGCGCTTGAGAATACGCATAACTCGTCGGGTGGGTCGATCTTGCCATTTGATTACATGTTGAAGGCCCGTGAGTTCACTTTGGCTCACAACCTACGACTTCATATTGATGGCGCACGGATCTGCAACGCTGAGGCGGCCACTGGCATCTCCTTGGCCGAATATGCAGCACAGGCCGATTCCATTTCTTGTTGTTTGTCGAAGGGACTCGCCGCGCCGGTCGGAACTGTCCTGGCAGGTGAGGCCGACTTCATTCGACAAGCTCGCCGAACCCGCAAACTGTTTGGTGGTGGCATGCGTCAGGCTGGGGTGATTGCGGCTGCTGGCACTGTCGCACTAAGAGATATGAGGGTGCGTCTAAAAGATGATCACGCCCGAGCGAAAAGATTGGCTGATGGGCTGAATTCGCGTGACGGTTTCTCGGTTGTGGCGCCGGAAACCAACTTGGTCTATGTCTCGTGCCCAGGTCGCGCGCGTGCTTTTGAGGAAGCATGCGCCGCCGCCGACGTGATGACATTGGCACTGAATGACGACACGCTGCGATTCGTAACACACAAAGATATCGACGATAGCGATATTAATCGCGTCCTCGAAGTACCGTTCAACTAGGAGAATAAGATGAGTGTCTTCAAGGCATATGACGTGCGTGGAATCTATGGCGACGAAATTGACGAAGTCTTGGCCGAAAAGATTGGCGCCAGCTTTGTTCATTTGATCGGTGGCGGTCCGATTGTTGTCGGGCACGACATGAGAGATTGCGCCCCGAGTATTTCCGAGGCGTTCATGCGTGGCGCTCAGTCCCAAGGTGCTGATGTCATTTTCATCGGTTTGGCCTCCACGCCGATGACCTATTATGCCATCGGCAGTATGGGCTGTAACGGTGGTGTTCAGATCACTGCGTCGCACAATCCATCACAATACATCGGCATGAAGTTCTGCCGGGCGAGCTGTGTTCCAGTTGGCTACGACACCGGTATCGTTGAAATGGAGAATGCCTGCGCTGGCGATTTGCCGGCTGCTGTCGCGACTCCGGGCACCCGCAAGGATGTCGAGATCGGCACCGGTTACATCGATCACGTGGCCAGCTTTATCTCGACTGACATCAAACTGAAATGTGTCATCGATGCTGGCAACGGTATGGCCGGATTCGAATTGCCGCCGGTTTTGGAGCGCATGGGAATCGATGCTGAGTGCCTCTACTTTGAATTGGACGGCACCTTCCCGAATCACGAAGCCAACCCACTCAAAGTTGAGAACATGCTCGACGTCATGGCAGCAGTCAAGAAGAGCGGGGCGGACATCGGCTTGGCCTATGACGGCGACGCCGACCGTTGTGCTTTTGTTGACGAGACGGGAACCATTGTCGCCAACGACATCATGACCGCCATCGTTGCGAAAGAAATGCTCACGCGGCATCCCGGGGCTCACGTGGTTTATGATTTGCGATCGAGTCGCGTTGTTGCTGAAGAAGTGCTGAAGTCTGGTGGCGTCCCGATCAAAGAGCGGGTGGGGCACAGTTTCATCAAGGCCACAATGCGGGCCAATGAGGCTGTCTTCGGTGGTGAGCTTTCAGGCCACTACTACTTCAAGGACAACTTTACCTCCGATAGTGGCGTGATTGCCATGCTTTTGGTTTTAGAGATCATGCAACGGGACGGCAAGAAACTCTCTGAGTTGGCTGCACCCCTTCTGCGCTACCCTGCAACAGGCGAAGTGAATTTCCATATCGAAGACAAAGATGGGATGATCGCTCAGTTGAAAGAGGTCTTTGCTGACGGCAGGATTTCTGATCTTGACGGCGTCACTGTCGAATATGACACCTGGTGGTTCAACGTTCGCAAGAGCAATACCGAACCTCTCCTGCGACTCAATCTCGAAGCAGATGACGAAGCAACGATGGCAACGTGTAAAGCGCGTTTGCTTGAGATGCTTGGTGATCCTGAGGAATAGTGAACCTTGATTGATACGCCCAAACGCGGCCTTCATATTGACGCGTCATCGGGGATGGCTGGGGACATGTTCCTGGCTTCCCTGATTGACTGCGGACTCGATCTCGATTTGCTCTGCGGCGAGCTATCGAAGTTGCCGTTGTCAAATTTCCGAATCGACACAACGCAGGTCATGCGCGGCGCCCTGAGAGCGGTTCTGGCCAAGGTTTTTGTCGACACTGGGATTGGCGGCGAAGTGGTCGAAGGGCGGCATCAACCCCACCAGCATCATCATCGTCATGGTCGCGACCATCATCACGACCATGACCACGATGAAGATCATGTTCAAGATCACAGCCATGGACATGGACGCCATTATCGAGAGATCGTCGAGATCATTCAGCAAGCTCAGTTTGCGCCGTCGATTGAAGCTCGCGCTCTCGCGATCTTTCAAGAAATCGCCGAGGCCGAGTCGAAAGTCCATGGGACTACGCTCGATGACGTCCATTTTCATGAAGTTGGAGCGGTCGACAGTATCGTCGATATTTGTGCCGCTGCTGTAGGAATCGAGCTACTCGGGATTGAGAAAATAACTTGCTCTCCCATTGGCATTGGGTCGGGAGTGAGAAACATGGCCCACGGTCATGTTCCGATTCCAGCTCCGGCCACAGCTGAGATTATTTGCGGCTTGCCAGTGCGCCAGACCAAGGTGAACGACGAATTGTTGACTCCAACAGGGGCTGCGATTTTGAAGGTCATTGTTGACGAGTTTGAACCTCAAAATGACCTCGTGTTTGAAGCGGTTGGGTACGGTGCAGGGTCTGCTGATCGGGCCGATCCCCCCAACGTCGTCCGTTGCCAGTTATTCCGTTATGCGTCGAAATCGTCCCAAGAAATCTGTGACGAGACAGTGGTGGTGCTGGAGACACAGGTTGACGATTGCAGCGGCGAAACGATGGGGCACGCCCGGCAGCTGCTTGAAGATGCCGGGGCTTTGGATGTCCTGGTCCAATCGGTTCAAATGAAGAAAAACCGGCCTGGCTTCCTCCTGACTGTCATTGCCAAGCCTGAATCTGTCGTCGACTTGCAACGAATCATCCTGACCCAGACGTCCAGTTTTGGCGTGAGACGGCACGTTTGTGCTCGGCGTATCCTTGAGCGTCATGTCGTCACGGTGAATACGGCCATTGGCGGTGCTCGCGTCAAACTCGGGATTTTTGAGGGGCAGGTCGTCCAAGCGAGCCCAGAACACGTCGATTGCGTCCGGCTTTCGAAGGCCAGTGGCTTTTCTTTGGCGGAAGTCATGCGCATGGTCGAAGCATCTTTTCGTCAATCACGATAGTTCACGGTCAAAATCTGCCCCAGCCCAGAGTGACGTACATTGGCGTAATTGCTTGCTCTGGGTTCATTTGTGCCGATCGCCGCAGGTCGGCGCTGCGGCACCAGGATCACCCCTTTCTTGGTCCCCTTCCTTTCATAAAGTTATGAAGTAAGGATTCAAACGAATCCGATCGGTTTCGAAGACAGGGATCCAGTCCGATTTGTCGGAATGGGACCAATTCCGGAGATACGCTTCATGCGTTTGGCAACGACCACATTACTCGCGTTGGCGCTCATGCTTGTTGGCTTCAATTCGACTTCCCTCGCACAGGGAAGTGGTGAGTTTGGGATGATCACCCATCGGAACACGCCGTTGAAGTCAGGGTCGGGGATTCCTGATGCCCAAATTGGCAAGTTAGCGGTTGGTCAGCCAGTTAAGGTTCTTGGCTATGATGGTGAATTTGCCAAGGTTGCTCTCCCTGGAGGTGTCGACTGCTATATCCTCGAGAAACGTGGGCCTCGCAAATTCGTCGAGATCGATGCCAGTGGGCGAGCGCGCGTGATCGTCGATCGCCTTACAGTTCGGCCACACGCCAACTCGGATTGGCCAGCGATGGGAATGCTGAAAGCCAACGAGAGCATTATGGTCTTTGAGCGTGTCGACAAGGAATGGCTGCGCATCATGATTCCTGATCGCCTCCCGGTCTTTGTCCACAAAGCCTACGTGAGAATCGCTGCGGATCAGTCTGATGCGGCCGCTCAATATGCCAGACTCGACATGGCCGCGCGGGAAATGCGTTTGAAGGGTGGAAAACTATCTTCCACTTCGCAGGTCATCATTAAACAAGATGACGCCTTGCAGCAGCGTTATGACGCAGCGGCAGCCAAGATGAATACGAGCCTGAGATCCCAGCCGAACCTCGAATCCTTGGTCAGCCTACGTTCCGAATTTGAGTCCATTCAAGCTGCCGCACCTAAAGACTCCAATATCAATCGGGCCGCGGGCGAAAAAGTCGCTTACATTCAGGGCAAAGAAGATATGGCTCGCCGCTTCGCCGCTGCCGATTCAAAAATCCGTGGGTTGGATGAGGCTCGACAGAGGCGTGAATCCGAGTATCAGAACAACCTCAAGCGGTTCCGAACCAAGAAGGAACAAGCCAAGATGGAGGATAATTCCTCCACCTCACGGTTCCTGGATCTGGGAATTGGCAACCTCCACAAGATCTACCTCGGCGTCGGCAACACCCCAACCTGGGTCCTCTCAAAAGGGGCCGAGAGTCGTTACTACGTGTCTTCGGCTCGCTATGATCTGTCAGAATATCACGACAAGAAGATCGGCATCACGAAGTGGCGTCATGATGGGCAAGTGCCGGGGAGCCAATACTCCCGCGTCGAGATTCTCCGCTTAGAGATCCTGGACTAATCGTACGATTGACGATTCTCTGGCCAATTTTCCCGTCTCCTGGGAGTATTGTGGGCCGACGTCCGTATTGAGTGCAGGCTCAGACAATTTGGGCCATGATCAATCAATGAGGAGTTCCTTTGATGAAGTTTCTTTCTGCAGTCGCTATGGCGACATTATTCGTCGCTGGGCTGTCCGTCGCCCATGCTCAAAGCGGTCCCAAGCCTAAGCTGGGCGTGAGTTTGGAAACAGATGGCCTGGTACTTGACCAAGTCACCCGTGGTTCGGTCGCCAGTAAGGCCGGGCTCAAGGCCGGAGATCTCTTGGTCGGCTGGGGAATGTCCCCGATTACTGATGTTGACGGTGTTTTGAAGTCAATTTCGACGGCTGTTCCTGGATCTTCATCGAAATTCGTCGTTCGCCGTGGTGGCAAAACTGTCGAACTCAAGTTTTCTCTGCCCGCCAAGTTTCCGGATGATGGCTTCGTCCTAGGTGTGACCGTTGGCTCTGGCGTCTACGTATCGGATGTGAATGAAGCCAGTGCGGCTGCCAAAGCTGGGATCATGGCAGGCGACATTTTGACCAGCTTTGATGGCCAAGTGTTAGAGACCTTTGATGACCTGCGAGATGTCCTCAAGGACGTGCGCGCCGGATCGATGCACAAAGCCACACTTCAGCGCGGCGCCTCACAACTCAAAATGAATGTCCAATTCGCTGGACGCCGCCGCGACGGTTTCTTCGACAAAGCGCCGGGTAGCCCGAACAGTGGACCGCCTAAGAAGGGTTTCCCTTTCGACATGAAAATGTTGGAAGGAATGCAAGTTCCAGGCATGGACATGATGAAGGGCCTGATGAGTCTTGAGACCGTCAAGTCA
Organism: Planctomycetota bacterium; assembly: GCA_047639315.1. Classification (GTDB taxonomy): domain Bacteria; phylum Planctomycetota; family DRQF01; genus S139-23. The sequence continues at coordinate 2,496 of JBLINQ010000063.1, read as the reverse complement.
GACATCGACAAGTCGATTGCTGAATTGAAGGAAATGAACATCCCGGCTCTCGCCGCGACAATCAAACGTCTGGAAATAAGCAGTAGTCGCTTAGGCGAAGCATCTGGCAGCATGGCCGGAATGCGTCAGATGGCTGATTCCTTCATGGACGGATCCTTTCTTAAGAACATGCCCGGCATGGAAGCGCTCATGGGCGAGATGATGGAAGGGGAGATGTTTGAGGATGGCTCAATGGAAGAGCCTGAGCCGGAAGAAGAAATCGAAGAAGAAATCAAAGAAGAAGAAGTCGAAGATAACCCCCTTCGTGATGACGATGAAGCGTTCCCAAATCAGGGCGCTATGGAGAAGCGAATCCGCGAGCTTCTCTCCAGTGGCGTGACCGATGCCAAGGAACTGAACAAGATCATTGGCAAGGAGTTCCCCGGAGTCTCAGTTCAATTCGGGACGTCTAGTGACGACGAAGGTGACTTCGATGATTTCGAAGATGTGCCAGCGAAGGTTAAGAAGAAGGGCAAGTCGAAGCCAACGAGTAAGCCAACAGCAAGCCCACTTCGTAAGTCGAAATCTCGTCCAACCAGCCAACCAGCCAAGAAGAAATAGAACCCTGTGATTCGGACGACGTAAGTTCTTCCGGATCAAAGGGAAAGAAATCGGAACCCATTTCTGAGAGCTCCCGTGGATCGAATCCGCGGGGGCTTCTTCTTTGCCAACGATCTCCCTCGCCACCCGACAGAAATACCTCTCATGCCAGATATGGTCAAATGCGTGGCGAGCGACTAATTTAGCTCATCGTCGGAGTTTGGGAGTTGTAACATGTCTGCAGTCTTGCCCGTTCTCGGGTGCTTTCTCGCCTATTTTCTTGCCTATCGATTCTACTCTCGATTTCTGGCCGAGAGGATCTTTGCTCTTGATGATTCCGTCGTCACGCCGGCCCATACTTTTCGCAACGACATCGATTTCTTGCCGACCAATCGCTTCGTCCTTTTTGGGCATCACTTCGCTTCGATCACGGGGCTCTCTCCCATGCTTGGCCCGGCGATTGCGGTCATTTGGGGATGGGGACCGGCCATGGTGTGGGTGGTTCTGGGCGCTATCGTCATTGGCTGTGTCCATGATTTTTCGGCTGTTGTTCTTTCGATTCGTGCCAAAGGACAGTCTATTGGGAAGGTCGCGGAGGGTGTGGTCGGCCGTCGAGCCAAGGCTCTATTTTTGGCCATCATCTTCTTTGGTGTCGCGTTGGCCATGGGCGTCTTCACCCTCGTCATTGCCTCGCTATTCTCCGGGCAATACGGCTCTGCTGTTATTCCCTGCGGCGGCCTCATGATCGTCGCGGCGGTTATCGGTTTCTTATTTCATCGTAAGGGCGCGAGATTGGGACCATTGACCGTCATCGGCTTCGTCCTGCAAATTGTGTTGGTGTGGTTGGGTGCTCAGTACCCGATCACTTGGACGAATTCCGATGGTTGGAAATATGTGCTGCTGACCTATGCATTCTTGGCGTCCGTACTGCCAGTTTGGTCCTTGTTGCAACCACGTGATTTCCTCAATTCACTTCTACTCTATCTCGGTCTGATCTTATGTTTCGCCGGGTTCTTCATCTCAGCTCCCGAATTCGCTGCACCCGTTTTTGACGCTTCGCCAGAAGGAGCGCCACCGTTTTATCCCTTTGTGTTTATCACCATCGCCTGTGGTGCGGCGTCGGGATTCCATTCCTTGGTCAGTTCGGGCACGACAGCCAAGCAGCTCAATAAGGAGAGCGATGCTCGTATTGTCGGCTTTGGCGGAATGATTGGCGAGTCTTTGCTTGGCCTCCTCGCGGTCTTGGCGACCACGGCGGGTGTGAGTGCGGTTGGCAATCGGACGGCCAGTGAGGTTTGGGCGCAAGATCATTATCACGGATGGAATTCGGCATCGGGATTAGGTGCCAAGATGTCTCGATTCATCGATGGCGCTGCTTCCTTCATCGAGGAGCTAGGAATCCCCGTGGAGTTGGCTCAAGCTTTCATCGCTGTTGTTGTCGTGTCCTTTGCCCTCACGACACTCGACTCGGCGACCAGGCTCTTGCGATACAATGTTGAGGAAATCGGCTCGGCCCTACGGATTCCACAATTCGGGAATCGTTACGTGGCGAGCTTGATTGCCGTTTTTGCGATCGCTTTCTTTGCTTTCTACAAGATCAATGGGCGGCCTGCTGGCCAGTCGCTTTGGCAAATTTTTGGCACGGTCAATCAATTGTTGGCGGGACTCGCGCTCATGGTCGCCACGCTCTACCTGATCAATAGGGGGCGCAATCCATGGTTTACTGGGATCCCGATGGTATTCATGCTGGTGACGACGGTCGTTGCTATGTTCCTCAATTTGAAGAACTTCACTCACAACTTCACATTTGTCGGGACCAAAAAAGCACCGGTTGAGTTGCCACTTGTTGTGGTCGCTATCCTGTTAGCGATCTTAACGATGTGGTTGATACTGGAAGCCGTACCGCTCTTTGTGCGC
>JBLINQ010000062.1:0-27550 GCA_047639315.1 Planctomycetota bacterium | reverse complement strand
TGCCGTGATGAAGTCATTCCATCTCGGGCTGAGTTGAGAAAACATGTCGATCAACTCGAAGATCTTGTCGACGACTCATTCTGGCCTCTGCCGAAGTATCGTGAAATGCTTTTCCACCGCTAAGGTCTGAGAGTATTGCGCCAACAAGCGCGACAAAAATAAAGGGCATTCCAATGACTTGGAGTGCCCTTTTTATTTGGTCGATAGTTTTGAAATTTAACCGCCAATCAGATGTTGCTTGAGAGCTTTCCATTCCTTGCGGCGAATGTGTGACCTTTGGATTCGGCCTGGACCATGACGCATTTTGGGATAGATCATCATGTCGAAGTCCTTGCCTGCCTTTTGCAATTCCCCGGCAAACTTCACGGTGTTTTGGAAGTGGACATTATCGTCCATAGTGCCGTGGAAGAGAATCAGATATCCGTGGAGATCTTTCGCTGCGGTCAGGCAAGAAGTCACGCCATAACCCTCACTATTGAGGGACGGTGTGCTCATGTAGCGTTCGGTATAAATCGTGTCATAAAGCGCCCAGTCATAGACTCCTGCGCCGGCGATGCCCACGGTGAAGAGTTTTGAATGCGTGAGTGCATAAGCCGCCATGAACCCGCCGTAACTCCAACCGCTAATGCCCACGCGAGACTGGTCAGCCCAGTTGTTTTTGCCAACGAAGCGGACAGCATCTTCCAGGTCTTCAAGTTCAGATTTTCCGAACTGCAAATAACATGCATCGATGTATTTCTGACCGCGCCCCGACGAGGAGCGGTTGTTTACTTGGAGAACCAAAGCACCCTCTTGAGCAACGTATTGATGCCAAGCTGAGACGCGCCAGCTATCACGGACACTCGGTGCATCTGGCCCTGAGTAAGTAAATAGCATGATTGGATAGGACTTTTTTGGATCGAAGCCATGAGGCTTGATTAGCGTCGCATCCATCATGAATCCATCCCGGGTGGGGATTTGCATGTAGGTACGTGGAGAATAGCCGTACTTAGTCGAGAATTCCGCCTTGAAGACCTCTCTCAGTTCCTTGCCCTTATCGTCTCGTAGGACGATGCGCTGTGGCATTTCCGAGCTCGAGTAAGAATCGATCAACATGGTCTTGTCGTGGTTCAGTTGAATTGTGTGGCTGCCTCGCCCAGGAGTCAGCGCCGTCATGTTCTTGCCATCAAATCCAATGCTGTATGCTTCTCGCCCACAAGGGTTATCACGATTGCCGTAGAACCAAATGGTCTTGCTGGCTTCATCGATCTTGATGATCTCTTGATTGACCCACGGGCCTTTTGTGATTTGGCGGACTAATTTTCCGTTCGCTGAATAGTGATAGAGGTGTTTGAACCCGGTCAGTTCTGACCACCACAGAAACGATGAGTCTTTCAGCCAGATGGGTTGAGAGATTCGATTGACCCAACCAGTTTTAGATTCTTCCCGAATGAGTGTCTTCACTTTGCCGGTCTTGGGATCGCCCAAGAGCAATTCGAGGCGATTCTGAATGCGATTCTGGACCTGGAAAACAACCTTGTCGCCAGCAGGATTCCAGCCAACGTAAACGACAAGGTGTTCGGTTCCGGCGAAGCTGCTTAGATCTAACCACTTCGTGCTTTTTGACTTGACGTCATAGACACCAATGGAAGCGACGGGGTTGGGGTCACCAACCTTCGGGTAGTTGTATCGTTCCTCGGCCAGGGTATTAGGGATGTGGTCAATGACGACGAAGTCCTTCACCTTGGACTCATCAATTTTGAGATAAGCCACTTGTTTTGACGTCGGGCTCCACCACATGGCATTGAAGTCGCCACGTCCGTAGACCTCTTCTTGATAAACCCAATCAAGTTCACCAAAGAGCAATTGCCTTGTGCCGGAGGTTGAGACTGGCATTTCCCCACTTCCATCGATACCTCGGACGTACATGTTGTGATCGCGTACGAACGATACGCGTTTGCCATCTGGGCTAACAGCGTGCAGTTTCTCACCTGCTTTCGCTTCTGGGCTTGGTGCTTTGTCGGCCTTCTTCGTCTTGTTCGAGGTGTCTTTTGTCGACTCCCCAGTGAGAGCGTCTTGAGCCTTACCACCCACCAAGATGTGCTTGCCGTTTTCGGACCAAGCCACCCGCGATCTCGACGTCCGATAGGCGCCAAATCTCATGGTGTCTTCAAGCTTCAGCTTGGATCCACCCTCTTGGGCGAAGACACATGGAGTTAGAAAAAACAGGAACGCAGCCATCAGTGTTCCGAGGGAACAGACTCGCTTCGACATCTGGGGATTCTCCTAAGTTCAATTGGGCAAAGAGTGTAACAAATACAGGCTTTTTGTGGCTGATTGCGTTTCTAAGGTGACACGGGGGGCTTTACGGGATTTTTGCTGTGGGCGGCCCTTGTTAATGTCTCTCCACTGGAAGGGGTGGTATTTTCCCTCCAGTCCTCATGGTAAGTCTCCATAAATTGACATTAGGATTGAGATGGCTGCTCCGATTCACATTCTTCATCAAGACCGATATCTTCTCTTCGCGGACAAGCCGGCACGTATGCTGACCGTCCCAGCACCGAAAGGGAAGGCCGAGAACAAGGGCAAACCCCTTCTGTCTCACCTTCTCGGAGAAGGTCATCATGTCTTTGCGGTCCACCGCCTCGATTACGAGACCTCCGGTGTTGTTCTCTTTGCCAAAGACCCTGAGATACGTGAAGCGATGATGACGCTCTTCAAGGAGAAGGCTGTCTCGAAGTCATACGAAGCCGTTTGCCAAGGTCAACTGAGGGACCGCCACGGCGTTTTAGATTTCCCCATTCGTGACTTGGGTGCCACCGCATGCATTCATCCGGACGGTGAACCAGCAAGAACCAGGTATGAAGTCCTCAAAGACTTCGGCACTTGCTCACTGCTTCGTTTGCACCCCGAAACCGGTCGTCACAATCAGATACGCTTGCATTTGGCTCACATTGGACGCCCCATTGTCGGCGAGCGAAAATTTGCCATTGGGCGCGCTGCCGTTCATCGGCACAAGCGAGTTCTGCTTCATGCCACCTGCTTGAAGGTGAAACCGAGCCATCTGAGTCATCCATTAAGAATCAAATCTCGATTGCCTGAAGACTTTCAGAATTTCCTGAATGAAATCGAGAGTTCAAAATTACAATCCAAGGCGAAGCCGCCACAAGGAAGAAAAGAACAACGATGAGCAGAAAAGACATCCAATTTGAGTTGCTGAAGACAGACCCGTCTGGCGCTCGTCGTAGTCGCTTCACAACCGCACATTCGACAGTTGAATGCCCGACCTTCATGCCGGTCGGAACCCAGGGCGCTGTGAAATCAATGACCCCAGATCAGGTCTTGGCAACCAATGCTGAAGTCGTTCTGGCGAATACCTACCACCTCTCCTATGACGGTCGGCGTGAATTGGTGAAACGGGCTGGTGGATTGCACAACTTCATGGCGTGGCCAAAGACCATCCTGACAGATTCGGGCGGTTTTCAGGTTTTCTCGATTCCCAACAAGAAGATCGATGACACCGGTGTTTCCTTTATCGATGAGAAGACGGGAAAGCACCTGTTCTTGGATCCGGAAACGTCCATGGCTATTCAGAAGGATCTTGGCGCTGATATTGTCATGGCCTTCGACGAATGCGTCGAATATCCGGCGAGTGAGAAGTACGTAGAGAAGTCTCTCGAGAGAACCACAAGATGGGCAGAGCGTTGCCTCACCGTACCACTCGCCGAGCATCAGTTCCTCTTCGGCATTGTTCAAGGCGGGACTTACCCCAAGCTCCGCGAGTTGAGTGCGAGTCAGATAACCTCCCTTGACTTTGATGGCTTCGCTATTGGGGGAGTGAGTGTTGGTGAAGGGAGTGAGTTGATGGCTGAGGTGACTGCCACCACTGCACCCCTTCTACCCAAGAATCTGCCACGCTACCTCATGGGTGTTGGCACGCCGGAAGACATTCTTTCCGCTGTCGAAAGTGGCATAGACATGTTCGACTGCGTGATACCGACTCGCTACGGACGCGGCGGAACCTTGTTTTCGAGAACCGGCAAGATTCGTATCGGCGACAAGAAGTTCAAAAAAGACAAGTTCCCTGTCGATACCAAGTGCCATTGTTACACGTGTTCAAATTATTCACGCAGCGTCCTGCGCCACCTCTTCTACGCGGGTGAGGCGATCTTCCAAACACTCGCCTCGATCCACAATGTTCATTTCTACGAAGACTTGATGCGTGAAATCCGGGAAGCCATCGAGAGCAAGCGGTTTGGCGCCTACAAACGTTATCGTTTGAATTTGTTGTCTGAGAGCCCTCAGGATCGAAGAAAAGACGCATGAGTTACCGACTTCTTGACAGTGGACATGGCCGTAAGTTGGAAGACGTTGGCGGCGTGATCGTCACGCGCCAAGCTCCCACAGCAATCTGGGCACCGTCGCTGAGCAGGCACGAGTGGGACAAGGCTGAAGGGGTCCACCACCGCAGCGAGAAAGGTGGGGGACGTTGGGAGTGGCTTTCGGGCCCTAAATTCAGCTGGAACGTGACATTGGGTGCCAATACGTTCTTGGTGAAGCCAACTCCTTTCGGGCATGTTGGTCTGTTCGCTGAACAAGAAGAACAATGGCGGTGGATTACTGAATCTGTCGAGCAGTTTGTTGAGCGCGAGCAACGAGCTCCAGAGGTACTCAATCTCTTTGCCTACACAGGTGGCTCAACATTGGCCGCCGCCCGAGGCGGAGCAAAAGTGACTCATGTTGACGCAGCCAAAGGAGTCGTCGATTGGGGCCGTCACAACGCCGAACTGAACGAGCTCCAAGATGCGCCGATTCGCTGGATGGTTGATGACTGCATCTCCTTCGTTGAGCGTGAGGTGCGACGTGGCAAGAACTATGACGGCTTGATTCTCGACCCACCAACATTTGGCCGTGGCAAGAAGAATGAAGTCTGGACCATCGACAAGAACCTTGGACCCCTCCTTCTGAGTTTGCAGAAGCTGGTGAACTCAAACCCAGCTTTCTTGCTCTTATCGTGTCACTCCCCCGGCTACACACCGATCGCTCTTGAGCAACTGGCAGATGACTATTTCGGTCGTGCTGACAGTCAAAGTGAAGGCGGAGAAATGAGCATTCCTCACGAAAATAGTTCACGTCGCCTCCCTTCTGGGTTCTTTACCCGCCGACGACGCTGATCTGCCTCTGATCCTGGTTTGCTTAGTTCCAACTTGGACCGTTTCGATGTAGGCTCTTTCACCTGAGGAGAATACGTGTGAAAGACCATTGGAAGATCATTGTCTGGCTTGTTGCAGGACTCTTTGTCGGCGCCGCTTTACAATTCTGGACTGAAGGCCATCCTGCCAGTCCATTCAAAGTGACGACAAAAGACTCGAAGCTTGTCCTTTCTGCTGTTCCAGACAACGCCAAGCTTGCTGTTGGCGACTCTGTTGTGGCACTCATCAAAGAACGGGGCCGAGAGTCAGAGGAACGTTTGCCTGTGACCGATATGGCAAGCTACGACCTGGCGCTTCGTTCCTGCGACATTGGCGCCGTTATTTTCTATGAAACAGCAGACGGGAAGTTCGACCAAGGCGCTCTCAAGCTCGACTCCAAGTCTCAACGCGCCGATTACCTCCGGCCGTTTTCTTTCTTTGCTGACATCTTTCTGCGTTTGTTGAAGATGCTCATTGTCCCGATGATCTTGACATCGATCATTACCGGTGTAGTTGGCTTGGGAAGTGGCGCTGATCTAAAACGCTTAGGTTCCAAGACTTTTCTCTACTACATCGCGACTAGCATGGTGGCGATCGTAACTGGGTTAGTCTTAGTGAACTTGATTCGGCCAGGCGATGGTGCTTCCCTCGGACTTGCGCCAAGCAATTCATTCGACGATCTATCAGACTCGTCCTTTATTGAAGTGCTTATTCGCATGGTTCCTGAAAATGTCTTCGAAGCATTTGGCGCCAATTCATCCATGCTTCAAGTCATTTTCTTCTCTTTGCTCTTTGGCTATTTCATACTCAAGACCAAAGATCCGCATCGCAAAACGATGAAGAGCTTCTTTGAAGCAGCTTTCGAAGTGATGATGAAGCTGGCCGCAGGAATCTTGACGCTCATCCCATACGGCGTGTTTTGTCTTTTGGTCAAGGTTGTTGGTCAAACTGGATTTGCAGTATTCAAGCCACTTGGCCTCTACATGATTACTGTGTTCAGCGCGCTCATGATTCACTGCTGCATCACGCTTCCTTTTGTTTTGAAGTTCTTTGCCAAGGTGAACCCTCTCAAGTGGGTGAAGGCCGTCTCGCCGGCGTTGATTACGGCATTCTCAACGTCGTCATCGTCTATGACGTTGCCAGTCACGATGGAAACTGTTGAAAAGCGTGGTGGCGTTTCGAACAAGGTTGTCTCCTTTGTCCAACCCTTAGGTGCGACAATCAACATGGACGGCACTGCCTTGTACGAATGTATTGGTGTGATTTTTCTGGCCCAATACTACGCTGGTGTTTCAGACTTCCATCTGACCTTTAGTGACCAGTTGCAAGTCGTTTTGATGGCGCTCTTGGCTTCGATCGGTGCCGCCGGAATCCCGTCTGCGGGTTTGATCATGATGGTGACAATTCTCGCCGCATTGAAACTACCGGTCGAGGGCGCTGCCCTCTTGCTTGCTGTCGATCGTCCATTGGACATGTTGCGCACGGTCACCAACGTCTTTAGCGATACCTGCGGTTCAGCCGTTGTGGCTGTGTCTGAAGGCGAGACAATCTTAGCTGGTGATGATTCGGGGAATTCGAATTGATGACTATTGCAACATCTGCCGCATGGAGCGATTTGACTGCCGAATTCGGCGTGATGAAGAATCAAGAACTCCGAAGTTTGTTTGCCGAAGATGAATCTCGATTTGACCGCTTCTCCCATGAAGCATGCGGGCTGTTCTTGGACTACTCCAAGAATCGTATTCGCTCCAAGACGATGGATCTTCTTTTCGAGCTGGCTCGGGAGGCGAAACTCACAGAGTCCAGAGACGCCATGTTTGCTGGCGCCAAGATCAATACGACCGAGGGACGGGCTGTCCTTCATTCGGCATTGCGCAACCGGAGTGGTGAGCCTGTTCTTGTTGACGGTCACGATGTCATGCCTGATATCTTGAGTGTCCTCGACCAGTTGCGCACGTTCAGCGACGGCATCCGCCATGGGAAGAAGCTGGGTCATACCGGTGCCGCGATTACGGATGTTGTCAATATTGGCATCGGTGGTTCGGACCTCGGTGGTGTCATGGCCTATGAAGCGCTCAAGCCATACGCCGATGGGCCTCGCTGCCACTTCGTTTCCAACGTCGACGGAACTCACATAAGCGAGACGCTTCGCAACTTAGATTTCACGACGACTCTCTTCGTCATTGCTTCGAAGACATTCACAACTCAAGAGACCATGACGAACGCCGGCAGTGCCAGGCAGTGGTTCTTGGATCAAGGTGCTCCCGAATCAGCAGTCGGCAATCACTTCGTTGCGGTGTCGACGAATCTGGCAGGTGCGAAGGCATTTGGCATCGATGGCGACAACGTCTTTGGCTTCTGGGATTGGGTCGGCGGGCGCTATTCGGTTTGGAGCGCCATTGGTCTGCCACTCATCCTTGGCATCGGGATGGATGCCTTCGAAGAACTTCTTGGTGGCGCCCACGCCATGGATCGACATTTTGCTGAAGCCCCACTCGAACAGAACCTCCCAACTATCCTGGGACTGTTAGGGGTTTGGTATGCCGACTTCTTCGAAGCAGAGAGTCATGCGGTTCTCCCCTACGACCAATATCTTCATCGGTTCGCCGCATACTTGCAGCAACTTGATATGGAAAGCAACGGGAAGCGAGTCACTAAGTCAGGGGAGAATGTCGATTATCCAACCGGACCGCTGGTTTGGGGCGAACCCGGAACAAATGGGCAGCACGCCTTCTATCAGCTCATTCATCAAGGCACTCGTTTGGTGCCAGCTGATTTCTTGGCGCCCGCTCAAAGTCAGAATCCCTTAGGTGATCATCATCCGATTCTCTTGTCTAACTTCTTCGCTCAAACGGAAGCTCTGATGAATGGCAAGAGCGAGGATGAAGTGAGGCGAGAGCTTGAAAGTTCCGGAACGTCAAAAGAAGACATCGCTATGCTTTTGCCGCACAAAGTCTTCCCCGGAAATCGGCCAACGAACAGCATCCTCTATCGCAAGCTTGATCCAACGACGCTTGGTTCTTTGATCGCTATGTACGAACACAAAGTGTTTGTCCAAGGAACGATTTGGGGCATCAATTCGTTTGACCAATGGGGAGTTGAGCTTGGCAAGCAACTCGCGAAGGCGATTCTTCCAGAATTGAGTGGGGATGAAGCCGTCGATGGTCATGACGCATCGACGAACGGCTTGATCAACAAATACAAGAGCTGGAGAAGCGACTAAGGGCAATCCCCTGTGGCGGCTGAACTCTACTCGGCAGTCAAAGGGAAGGTCTGCATAGGCGTGTAAATCGGTCCTTCTGGTGTCATATCACTCATCATCAGATGAATCTTGGTGACATTGAAGTGGCTGTATTCGTTGCGATCACTCTCCACCAACTTTGCCTTCAACTCTACCATCTCATTATCACCGCGAACTCGCCCGACGGTGATGTGTGGACGGTAGCCCTTCCGTTCTGGGCGAAAGCCAATCAACCCCAACGTGCGTTGCAGATTGTTGTACAGCAGGTTGAGTGGCTCTATGTCGCCCTGGACTCCTGCGGAGATGATTCGAGGAGTCGCCTTGTCTTCGGGAAGTGCCTTCATGCCTTTGATAATGAGGCGCGTCGGACGAACGTCTTCGACGGCCTCCGCCACGGCTCGTTGCACATCCATCATTTCTTCAGGACGTACATCACCGATGAACCTGACCGAAAGGTGTAGATTCTTCTTGCTAGTCCAGCGGACTGAAGCCCCGGCGAGTTGGAGGAATCCGATTTCTCGAGAAAGTCTCTTCACGAGTGGATTCGGTAGTTCGATGCCGACAAAGCATCGAAGGTCGTTTTTTTTACCCATTAGGCGTTAACATCCAAGAATTCACTGTAGAACTCATGACGCTTCTCGATGTCGTCCCAAGTGAGTGTTCGCAAGCGATCGAGCCCGAAGTCTTCGACATTGTAGGAGGCGACAACGGTTCCGTATGACATTGCTTTCTTGATCTGCTTAAAATCGGTGCTTCCTTCTCTTGCCAAGTAACCCATGACGCCTGACGCAAAGGTGTCACCCGCGCCTGTCGGATCTTTCACTGTTGAAAGAGGATATGCGGGCAAAGCGAAGAACTTGCCTTCATGAAGCACAATGGCCCCATGTTCACCCTTCTTGATTAAGACCGTCTTCGGTCCCATTTTGGCGATGTTATTCATGGCGGCGATCAAGTTGGCGTCACCTCCGAGAGAGCGCGCTTCTTCATCATTGCACACGATGGCATCGACCGCCTTCAAAACCGTAAGGACGTCATCCCGGAAATTGTCGATCCAGAGATTCATTGTGTCCATCATGACAAAACGTGGCGCGTCAAGTTGTTCAGTGACACTCAGCTGATTCAACGGATGGTCGTTAGCCAGCAGGACGAATTCTGAGTTCTTAAATGAATCTGGCAATTCTGGTTTGCACTCACCCAAAACGTTGAGTTGCGTGTCCAGGGTTTCGGCTACGTCCATCCGATCAACGTATTTGCCTGACCAACGGAAGGTCTTGCCACCTTCGATACGCCTCAAGCCCGTGAGATCAATGTTGCGACTCTTGAATAGCTCCATGTGCTCTTCGGGAAAGTCTTCGCCGATAACGCCAGCCAAGCGCACTTGGGTAAACAACGAGGCACCAACAGAGAAATAGGATGCCGCACCACCCAGAATGTTCGGGTGGTCGCCAAAGGGAGTGCAGACGGAATCAAGGGCAATGGAACCAACAACCAGGAGAGTCATGTCTCGGGCTCTTTTCAGTTAAAATGTCACCAAGGTGATAATTAGGCTTTTTCGTTGACTGGGTCTTCGTTCCAGTCATCTTCCTTCATTTCGACCGGGATTTCACCGTCCTTGCGTCCAATGAAAAGGAAAATTCCGCCAAGGAGGCTCCAAGCCATCATGGAGAGGCCAAGAATGACGCTCAGAATGACCAGATTGCTCTTATAGGCTGGATCTACTCCAACCATCATAAATACCGTGATGAAGGCATATTCCCTCACTCCCCAACCGCCTGGAAACAGCGGTATTGACGAGGCGATGAATATGATTGGGACGGCAGCAAAGTAGGTCACCAGAGGGATGTTCATCCCCAGATCGCTGCCAAAGACGAAAACTGCGCAGATATTGCAAATGTGTGCCAGGCCAGAAACCACGATGGCAAAGACGAGAGTTTTGGGGCTCGAGCGATAACCATGAAATGCGGCATCAAGTTTCTTGAGAATTCCGCTCAAGGGCAGCTTGTTCAAGATGTCGCTAATACGCAGCCGGCGTCTCACCCTGCGACTGAAAAAGCACACGAATACAATCAAGCAGATTCCCAACACGCCGAAGACCACATAACCCTGCTCACGGAATTTGCTGAAATTACTGAGGATGGCGACGGCTGAGAGCATTGCTAAGGCGGCTAAGCCAATGACTCGATCAATAATCACGGTCGAAACAGCCTCTGACCGACGGCCGGGGGAATCCTTGGCAATAAGAACGGCCTTTGGCACGTCCCCACCTGTCATCCCTGGCATCAGATTGTTCCAGAAAAAACCAACGAATGTGAGGCGGAATGCGCGGCCATAACTGGCGTTGATCCCTTGGACAGCAAGAAGCGCTCGCCAGCGAGCAATCCCGAAACAGTACATGCAAAAGATCAGCAACATGCCGAAGGCATAGTTCATTGGACTGAGCTTGGCGAAAGTCGTCTTGATGCCGAAACTGCGCTTGGCGACTTCGGAGGTTGAGATGGTCCTTTTTCGGCCATCTTCCCTTTCGATCATCAACGTCTTTGCATCTTTGGAGTCAAAGCCTGAGATGATTTTGCCGGTGTGAACTTTGCCGCTTTTTTCAATGATTGTATCTTGCCATGTCACTTGCTTACTGACGAAGAAGAAGGCAACCACAAGGAGGCAGATCTTGATCAATAACAAGACGACGGACTTCATTTTAGACTTTTCGTTGGTCACTGAACGCCTCTCACCTTTGTCGCAGCCAAGCTCATTGATTTGATTTCATTTGAGAAGCGTCTCATGACTTCGTTGGCGAAGTCTTTTCCGTCAACGCCACAGTCACCAAGGGCGCCAGTCTTAAGAGGAGTTCCGTCGTTCACGAGGTTCACTCCGAAGTGAATCAAGCAACTCACCATCGAGACTGTGGCAATTGAAACTGTCAGTTTCCCGCCGTCCAAAAAGACGTCGTCGCCCTTTCGAGTCACGCGGGTTCCAACTTTCTCCGTCAAGTATTCTGTGGCTGTTAGGACCAAGAGCTTCTGCAGCAAGACGGCACGATCCAAGTCGGCGCCGAAACTTTCGTAGATGAAGTGCTGCATCAGGTCGCCGCGAATGAACAGTCCGTCGCGTCGGTCTGCCATATCCACCATCGAGCCAATTTGTACGTCGACGGGGCCAGCAAAGGAAACGAGAGCATCACCCTGAAGATGAAAATTCTCGTAAATCCAATGAGGGCGAAGCTCGGAGCCCACGTAGGGCCGAGGATTCGGATCGATAGAGGTTTGCGGGACGACTAAGGCCAAAGCTTAACTCCGGTCTCTAACCACCAAATCTCCCATGCCTCGCGATCTAACTGGAAGTTCACTCCGGTCATCGTTTCTAAGACATCAGCAGCATTTTGGCTGACCAATGGATCTTCCTTCGCCATGGACGTGATGATCTGCTCAATCGTCTTACGACTCGGATAGGCCGCCAGAGCCCGAATCATTTTGGCAGCGGCGTAAGGATTTCGCTCGAGAGGTAGCTGTGAAATGAGCGAGTCGCCAAACGCCGGATCAAGGATTGATGTCATAGCCTCCGAAACGTCGGCACGAACTGCACCTTCACGGTTGCGGAGCATGGCTTCGTTAAGACTTAGGACAGCAGCTTGGCGCGCAATGTTTAACAAGCACGGAACGTAGTATTCTTCAAGTTCAGGCCGAGCGTATTGATTCAACCAGTAGGAGAAGATCTTGAGAATAGGACGAACTTCAGAGCCCCTCAACCAACGTACAGATCCTAGGAATTGCAACGGGGCTTTGCTCTGCTCGACAAACTCGGCGAGCATTGTTTCTTCTTGTGTTTCATACCAAGCTGTCCACTGATCTGCTTCGGGTGGAAGGTCTTGACCGGTGAGCTCTCGGAGTTTCGTCTGCGCTTCGATTTTCTGCACTTCATCTGCAGATCCCAGCGCCTCAATCAATCCAGGCACTTGGAGATTCTTTCGAGCCTTCAGCAATTGATCCAGGTTGTCGACGATCAATTGCGCGTTGTCAGTGTGGTCATTCAGCGTATCAGTGATCGGCGGGATAGGGGTCCGCGACAACAACACGCCGATCAACATGGCGGCGTCAGCCTGGAGCAACGACCGATCCCGTGCCGTACCCAAGAAGTTGCACGCATGGGAAAGACTCGTGATGATCTGCCAAAACTTCATGTCCTCCGCGCTGGCTAATCCAGCAAATGCCTCGTGGGCTAATTGGCCAGCATCAAAGATGATCGCTTTCTCTTTCAAGAATTCGCGACCTGAGATCGGCGTTGGATCAAGTGTGTTGAGATCGTAGAGGTAGTCGTCCGTAGACTTGCAGCCGATGACAACAAGAGCAAGGCATGACGAAATAGCGACCCGAATTAGTAAACGTCCCATACGTGTACTCTCCTCCATAAGTGCGCCGTTCGACGAACACTTAGGATCTTCATGAGCGATCAAGGATTTGACCATTTTCGACTAGCTTGCCAGATGTAAGGGACTTCAACGAAGGCTAAAACAGTCCCCTATTGTCGGACGGAGGGATTCTATGGGCGCGACCCTTTTTTTTCAACCAACTCCTTGGCTTCCTTAGACTTAGGGACATCAGGGCAGCGGAAACATCGACGAATTCGGCCCGGATCCGCGCATTTCAGGCACGCTCCTGGGTTTCGTGCCCACACGCAGATCAGGAATCCTCTCCCTGAGGACACCTTGATGACTTGACAAAGCCAGAGATTGCGAAAAACCAAAACCAATGGCTCTCATTTTCGTTGGTAGGAAACTCGCGAGGTCCGGTTTGCGGAAACCCCGACAGAATCGCTATAGTCCCCTGCTTAACCCAGTTACAAAGAGCGAAATCGAATGACACAAAAGATCTTTGAGCCTCATGCTCACATGTTTTCCCGAGTGACCGACGATTATGTTGCCATGTACAACGAGGGAATCCGCGTTGTTCTCGAACCAGCATTCTGGTTGGGGCAACCCCGTACAAACATAGGGTCCTTTGTGGACTATTTTGACACGATCCTCGGCTGGGAACGCCATCGCTCTGAGCAATTCGGAATTCATCACATTTGCACCATGGCTTTGAATCCAAGGGAAGCCAATGATGACCGGGTCAACGATGCAGTGATGGAAGTTCTCCCGCGATACCTCGAGAAGAACAGCGTCGTGGGTGTCGGCGAAATTGGCCTCGATGACATGACTGAGAAAGAAGAGAAATACTTCGTGGCGCAAATTCAACTCGCCATTGAGCACGACCTTCCGATTCTCATCCATACCCCCCATCGCAACAAGAAGGCTGGATTCCAACGCTGCCTCGACATTGCCAAGGATTCTGGCATCGCGATGGACCGTGTTCTTATCGATCATGGCAATGAAGAAACGGTTCGCATCACTCATGAGTGTGGTGCTTTGCAAGGTTTCTCGATCTATCCGAATACGAAGATGACGCCCGAAAGAATGGTCAACGTCCTCAAGGAATTCGGTGTCGCCAACATGGTTATCAATAGCGCCTGTGACTGGGGTGTTAGCGACCCGTTGAGTGTACCGAAGACAGTGGCTGGTATGCGTGCCGTTGGCTTCTCGGAAGAAGACATCAATACGTTGGTGTGGGATAACCCCATCAATTTCTTCGGACGAGACGGGCGTGGCAGTAAGGAAGAGTGGGAAATCGAACCAAGCATTGAATGGACTGACACCTTCGATGGCAATTCAGTTCTTCGTGGTCAAGATCCCAAGACAATGTAAAGAGAGTGTCCCATGTCAATTGAATTGGTCACAGAGCTCTGTCGAGATCATCTTGATTCTCAAGCGTTGGCAAATCTCAACAACATGAGAGAAAAATGCGGTCAAGGGGGCTGGGCCTATCTTGAAGTGCATTTTGCCTCGTTGCCGCGCAAATTGGGACGCGGGTTCATTGATGTTCCTCAAGATCAAATCACTTCGGGAATTCGCTTGGGATCATTGCGTACCTGTGACCTGGGCGCTGCCTCTCTATTGCTTGAAATCGAATCCGCCGGGACAGAGGCGCGACTCTTTGATCTCTACGCCCAGGGAGATGCCCTTGAGCGTTGTATGATTTTGAAGGCGCTCAGTTTTTTGCCGCATGACGACAACACCATACGTCTGTTGCAAGAAGCCCATCGCACCAATGATGAAGAGTTGTTTCGAGCAGCCTTTGCCGATACCGACCTTCCTTCTCAAGTGCTCAGTGACGATGACTACTATCGTGGTGTGCTGAAAAGTGCATTCATGGATATCGAGTATGCCAGACTCCTCGATGCGCCATCGAGGGCAACGAGCGAACTCTCTGACATGCTGCTTGAATTTAGAAGTGAGCGTGAGGCTGCCGGCCGAAAGCCTTGGCCCGGCTCATTAGAACTTGCGGCCCACGCCCCCTCACCAGCGGTTCCTGGTTGTTTGGCGGGTGACATCAGGCATGGTGATGATCAAAGGCGTTTTCATGCTGTTCGAGGTGCTGGACTCTTGATCGCAAAAGGACATGACTTCTTGCGCGAACAATTGACCATCCAGCAACCGAAGGAACGCAACGCCCAAATAAAAACCGAGATCGAACGCATTCTTGCGTGATCTCGGTTTCATGTCTGTCGCGGATCTTTGAAGATTTACGAGTGAATTCCGGTCTCGTTCTCTGCTTCCATTTTCTGGATCTCATCGACCAAGGCGTCGACCATCTCTTCTTCTTTTAGTTTGCGAACCATCACGCCCTTTTTGAAGAGCATGCCGAAGCCCTTGCCAGCAGCGATTCCAATATCGGCTTCGCGAGCTTCACCAGGACCGTTCACAACACAACCGAGAACCGATACGATGATTGGCAACTTGGAATAACCAAGGCGTTGCTTGACTTCATCGACGATCTTCTCCAAGTCGATCTCGATCCGTCCACAAGACGGGCAAGCCACAATCTCGGGGCTAATGACACGACGCCCAGTGGCCTTGAGAATGTCAAAAGCGACGGGAATCTCGAGGCAAGGATCGCCAAGCAAGGAGACTCGGATTGTGTCGCCAATGCCGTCAACCAAGAGACCACCTAAACCTGCAGCCGACTTGATAGCGCCATAAGTGGGATCACCCGCCTCGGTGACACCCAAATGGAGCGGGATCTCGGGAACCATCTCAGCGAAACGGCGATAGGCCTTAATGGTCATCGCGACGCTGGAACTCTTCAGGCTGACGCAGAAATCTGAATAGCCGAGCTTGTCACAAACATCGATGTGACGCATGGCACTTTCGACCAAGGCTTTTGATGTCGGGAAACCATGCTCTTCAATCAGGTCCATCTCCAAGGAACCGGCATTCACGCCGATTCGGCTTGGCATACCTGCATCCCGAAGTCGTTCGATGACTTCGATGAACTTCTTCTCACCACCGATATTGCCAGGGTTGATTCTGACCTTATCCACACCTTGCTCAATAGCAGTCAAGGCATGCTTGTAGTTGAAGTGAATGTCGGCAATGAGTGGAATGCCGATTTGATTCTTGATCTCGCCAAGTGATTTGGCGGCGTCGTCATCGATGACGGCGACCCGGACCATTTCACAGCCGGCTTCTTCTAAGCGATTTGACTCGGCGACCGTGGCGTCAATGTCACGGGTATCGGTGATTGTCATGGATTGCACGACTATGGGGTTTTTGCCCCCAATGCCGACATTCCCGACCTTCATTTCACGAGTCTTGCGCCGTTCTGAAAGTTCTGGATGCACGGTTCCGTATCCTCAAGTCAAACAACATATATCAGATCATATGGTTCTAAAGAGAACCAGCCAAGTCCGGACTGCTAACTCGCGCCATAACCACGCAAATATTCGATCAGGAGGCGGACACCGTAGCCAGTAGCGCCTTTGCCCTTGTTATACGGTCTGAAGCCGTCATCCCAGGAAACACCCGCGATATCGAGGTGAGCCCAGGTCGTCTTGCCGACGAAATTCTCAAGGAAAGCACCGGCGGTACTGGCCCCGCCAAAGCGGCCACCCAAGTTCTTCAGGTCGGTGGTGCTGCCTTTCATCTCCTCTGAGTACTCGTCCCACAGGGGTAAGCGCCAGGTGCGCTCAAATGAAGTCTGGCCAGCACTTTTCAGGGCGCGTGCGAGATCGTCATCACGAGTCATCAAACCACAGCAGTGCTGACCTAAAGCAACCATACAAGCACCGGTCAAGGTGGCGAGGTCAATCGTGATCGCGGGTTTGAATTTCTGGGAGTAGACTAAGGCGTCGGCCAAGATGAGCCGCCCTTCGGCATCCGTATTGATAATTTCGATTGTCTTCTTGTTCGATGCGGTCACGACGTCGCCTGGTTTGTTGGCATCGCCGCCTGGCATATTCTCACTTGATGGAACGATGCCGACCACATGAAGCGGCAGGTTCAACTCGGCCACGGCGCGCATTGTGCCGATGACTGTTGTGCCACCACACTTGTCGTAGCGCATCTTGTCCATGTCACCAGCAGGCTTGATCGAAATGCCACCGGAGTCAAACGTGAGGCCTTTGCCCACCAAGCAAATGGTTGGCAGGTTTTTCTTGTTGGCATTGTGCTCGAGAACGATCATTTGAGGTTCATGGGGCGACCCCAATGACACACTCAGAAGCGAGCCCATGCCTAACTTCTTCATCTCGTTTCGGCCGAGTACTTTGCAGCTAAGTCCGACTTTCTTCGCCATGGCGCGAGCCGCAGCGGCAATCTTCTTTGGCTGACCATGGTTGCCAGGGAGGTTCGCCAAGTCACGAGCGTCGGTCACACCAGCGGCGATCCCTGCAGCAGATTTGAGACCTTTTCTCGCTGCCGTTGTCTGCTTGGCATTGGCTGATATCAACTCAAGTTTCTTCAGTGTGGGCTGCGTGCCCTTTTTGAATCGACCGAATTGGTAAGCCGTCAAACCAGAACCTTCGCCGAAACTTTGTGCGAACGATTCTTGATCTTTCGTGCCAATAGCCAAGTCATCAAAGACAAAGCAGGCCGCTTTTGTATTGTCAGCCAAGGCCGAATAAACCGTTGAGCCCATGCGCCGCACGATCTCGGCAGTTAAGTCTTCAACCTTGCCGGCACCGATCAAGACAATCTTGTCGGGAGAGTTCTTGGCACTACCGATTCGTTGGACCAAAGTCGAAAATGCTTTGCCACTGAATTCCCCACCCTTCAAAGCCTGTCCGAGTGTGCCACCGACGAGTTTGTCGGCTAGCTCGAAGTTCTTTGATTGTTTGGTCGAGCCTTCAAAAACGGGCAACACAATTGTGCCCTGCTTGATAGCGCTTAGTTCTGCCTGGCGTGACTTAGCTGTGGTCATTGCAAACTCCCCTTGTCGTCAACATATCCTGCGAATTTGATTCTTCGATTATCTGATTTGAGACCGCCCATGGCCCCCTTCGGATCATGTTCAAAGAACAACATGCCCCCGTCATTCATGACCTCAGATAAGACCTTGGCCTTTTCTTCGATCAGCAATCCGGCGTTGATGTCATAGCCCATGGTGTAGGCGCCATGAACGTGGCTCGCGGTCGGGATTAAGTCGGCGCAGTAAGTCACCGAACCTTCTTTGCCGCTCACACGAACCAGTTGCATTCCTTGGGTGTGACCATTGCTTATGAACACGTCAATGCCTGGGGCAATTTCGCTTGCGCCATTCAAAAGGCGAAGGTCGACTTGCTCGAGGAAGTCGAAATTCTCGCTTCGGTAGCTGGCTCGTTCCCGCGGGTTTGGGTTCTTGGCATTCTCGAGATTTGACGATTGCAGCCAGTGCACAGCTTTAGGGAACGCCGGGGTGAGATTGCCGTCTTGGTCGTGTCTCGTCAATCCACCCGCATGATCGAAGTGAAGATGAGTGATAATCACATCGGTGACATCGTTGGGGTCAAATCCGGCGCGAGCGAGCGCGGTTTCCAACGGTGGGTAGTCGGGGGCAATCCCAAAGATGGTTCGTTCTTTGGCAGTCCACTTGTCGCCCATACCGGAATCAACAATCAGGAGGCGGTCTTTGCCCTTGATCATGAGAATGCGGCAAGAAAGTTGGATGCAGTTGCTGTCGTCAGCTGGGTGCTCACGTTGCCAAAGCGCCTTTGGCACTGAGCCAAACATAGCCCCACCGTCAAGCTTCATGGTGCCGGCTTCGACAGCCGTTAGGTCGTAGGACCCAATTTTCACCGCAAGGCACCAGGGCTGACGAGTTCAAAGCACTCTTCGAGAACTTCAGCAAACGCTTTCTTGGCGCTCATTCCATCGACTGTGAATCCGGCCGCAAATCTGTGGCCACCGCCACCAAATTTCTTGGCTAAATCACAGACGTCAATACGGCCTGAAGAGCGAAGCGAAAACTTGGTCTTTTCTGAACCAATTTGAACTGCGAAGCAACCAACTTCGACGCCTCGAATTGACAGCAGATGATTGACAACTTCAAAGGCGTCACGAGGCTCACCTTTGACTTTTTTCATGTATTCAAGATCGCAAAGAGCGCTTGAGAGTTTGCCATTTTCATGAAGCTCAATCCGCGCAATATTGTTGCCCATGAAGCGCACACGATGGAGCGGCTTTTGGCAATTCAACTTCCGCCATATACGATATGGCTTCACGCCAGCTTCAATGAACTTGGCAGCCAAACGTAAGGCCGAAGGCGTCGTTGTGTTGAAGTTGAATGAGCCGGTGTCTTGGATGAGGCCGACATGCAATGGCTCGGCGACTTCGACTTCCAATTTCTCCATGCCCATCGCTTCGAGCAAACCAAAGGTGAGTTCGGCGCTGGAAGAGGCTTCCGTGTCGACGTACAGGACATCGAAAAGATCGTTGTCGAACAGATGGTGATCAACAAGCACCTTGCTGCACGTCGCTTCGCGCACGGGGCCTTCCATGCGACCTAGCCGTCCGGCGGCACCAAGATCGAAAGCGCAAATGACATCAGCTTCTTCGAGCAGGTTCTCGTGCTTGCCACGTTGAAAGGTGACGACCTCTCCGCTTCGCACCAAGAATCTGAGATCCTCGGGGACCGTCGAACAATTAAGAATAATTGCATTCTTGCCAATGCGACGGAGATGACGCAGGAGGGCCAACTCACTGCCCAGACCATCGCCGTCTGGAGTCATGTGAGTCGTTAGAATAATTCTTTCACAAGCCAAGATCTGGCTTGCGACACTTTCAGCGCTCGCTTGTGTTTTCATGGAGGGCAGTCGATCTACGCAAGCAATGCGTCAATTTTTGCCTGAATTGAGTTTTTAGGCTGGTTGCCCATCATTGTGTCGACCTTCTCGCCGTCCTTGAAGAACAGGATCGTCGGGACACTCATGATGCCGTAACGCGCGGCAATATCGCCAGCTTCGTCAACGTCGCATTTGCCAATCTTGACGCCTCGGTCAGCGTATTCGCCAGCCAATTCCTCAATGGTTGGGGCAAGAGCTTTGCATGGACCACACCAGGTTGCACTAAAGTCGACCAAGGAGACGCCACCAGCGGTGATGACTTCGGCTTCAAAGTTTTCTGAGTTGATCTCAATCATATTGCTCATTTGGATTAGTTCCTTTGTTTAGTCGTCTTCGGGGCCCGATGGCCATTGATTCGGCTCAAAATGCCCACTGGGTATTGGTGGTTCCTGCCCCAGTGTATGTGCTTCAAATTCCAAATCCAGAGGCGAAGAGACAATATGTCTCAGCACTCTCGGCCCTAAATGGGAAGTTGGTGTCCGCTTCAGTTATGATCTCGTCGTCCAGGGGGTGAATGGGGCCAATTTAGGCCTTATTTTTCCTGGAAATGGGTCAACTGTGAGATCACGACCATGTTCAGTCGAAACATCCTCTTTGCCGCTTTTATTCTCGGGACGCTGTTTTCAGGGCTACTTCGTGGCCAAGAGACCGTGACGGCGGAAAAAGCAGCCCAGGATCTGGCGCGGGAGATTGAAAAGAAGGTCTCCGAGGTGCGAGGCCTCTCCTATCTGAGCCCCACAAAAGTCGGTGTCCACACAGCAACGGCGCTCCGTGAGTTCCTCACTGGCGAGTTAGACAAAGAGCTCACTCCGGAGATCGCCTCGAAACACGAACGGTGCATGGTCATGCTGGGGCTCTATGACCACCAAACAGACTTGAGAAGCGCCGCCATGGCGCTCCTCGCTGAACAAGTTGCCGGATTCTATAACCCGGAAAAGAAGGAACTATTCCTCATCAAGAGATCCGGGGAGGAATCCGCCAACTCCAAGAAGATGGATCGAACGATTATGGCACATGAGTTGGTTCATGCTCTTCAGGACCAACACTTCAACTTGACCAAGTTTCTGAGCGATGTCTCTACCAATGACGACATGACGACAGCGAGAAAATCTTTGGTCGAAGGCGATGCGACCTGGGCGATGTTGGCTTTCGACCAAGGTGCCAAGATGACTTCTTCAATGTTGAAGCCGCCAATGTCGGCCATGATTCCAGACGATATTGCCGCCATGAAGCCCCTCTTCGAGAAGGCTAAGCAACTGGGGATCGACATGGGGTCGAGTGACGGCCTCAATACCGATGCCCTCTTCAATGCCCCTCTGGTTGACGCCGACGAAATGGTGTTCAGCTACTATGGTGGCGCCAAGTTCTGCAATCACCTTATCGCCAAGGGTGGGATGAAGGCCTTGGATGCGGCGTTCACGCGTCCGCCCCAATCCTCCGAGCAGATTCTACATCCCAAGAAATACGACGTTGAATACGACGCGCCGCAGAGTGTCACTCTTCCCGATCTGGCTAATATTCTTGGAAGTGGCTTCACCAAAGTGGGCAGCAACACTCTTGGCGAAATGCGCATTCGTTCTTGGCTCAGCGAGTTGGGCCATAAGGGTAAGCAGAAGAAACAAACCCACAGTGGCTGGGACGGCGATACTTATGCTGTCTATGGTGGCGCCAATCTTGCCGATGCTCTTCTTTGGGTTAGCGTCTGGGATTCGCCCGAGGATGCCAAGGAATTTGCGGTGGTCGCGAATGCGTTTATCATGAAACTAACACCGGACGCGGTGGTTCAGGATGGACTTCGCTGCCAGTACGGTTTGGCATCCACTGTTGTTGTCGACGGAAGCAAAGTTTTCGTTTTGAGACAAATTCCGATGAAGAAATACAATGACATCCTTCATCGTGTTCAGTCAGCTACCCAATTCAAAGAAATTCGATTCGCAGAGGATACCAAGAAATGAGCGATCTACAGTTGCTTGAATCAGTAGCCAATGGTGAAGCACGTCTCTCTGTTGATGATGCTGTAAGAATCTTTAAAGAGGTCGACCTCAGTGATTTGGCGCAGGCGGCTGATACGATGCGCCGGCGCATTAACGGTGATTCCTTTGTCACCTATTTGGTCGATCGCAATATCAATTACACCAACGTGTGCATCACTGATTGCAAATTCTGTGAATTCTACCGGCCTCCAGGGCACAAGGAATCCTATGTCATCTCAACCGAACTCCTTTACCAGAAGGTGCAGGAGACGATTGACTTGGGTGGCACACGAATCTTGCTGCAAGGCGGTCATCATCCAGAATTGAGAATCGACTATTACACCGACATGTTGCGTGGGCTCAAAGCCAAATTCCCACAGGTAGAATTGAATGCATTCTCGCCTCCCGAGATTGCTCACGTGGCGGAACTCGAAGGGATGACTTTTCGGGAAGTGTTAGCCAAACTCAAGGAAGCCGGTATGGATGGGCTTCCTGGCGGCGGTGGCGAGATTCTTGACGATGAAATTCGCAAGAAGGTTTCGCCCAAGAAACTGATGTCAAAGGACTGGCTCAGTTGTATGTCTGACGCTCACTCTCTAGGGATGCTCACGAGTGCATCTCAAGTGATTGGCTTTGGTGAAGAACCACGTCACCGCGTGAATGCGCTGGCAGGTATCAGGGAGACACAGGATCATAGTATGGCTCAATATGGGCTGGGATTCCTCTCCTTCGTCATGTGGCCACTCCAATTCGAAAGTCGTTTTGGTGCAGTCTTCGGCGGGCTCAAAGGGATTAAGCTCGGAGCTGAGCGCGAGGAATACCTGCGCCATACGGCTCTCAGTCGACTCTTCTTAGACAACGTCCCTCATGTCGGGGCTTCTTGGCCAACCATGGGGCCTATTGTTGCCGCGGAAGCCCTCTCCTACGGCGCCGACGACTTTGGCTCGACGATGATCGAAGAAAATGTCGTCAGTTCTGCAGGTTCGACCAATGATTGCATGACTGAGGAGGAGATCCGGACTCACATCGGGTCTGCCGGTTATACCCCTCAGAAGCGCGATTCGTCTTATCAGGCCATATAAGAGGGATAATCTCTCTCAATTGGTGTGATTTTTCGATCTACGGTGAATCCCCCACCTAGAAAAAAACCAGCTCACGTAGCATGTGAGCTGGTGGGTGGTTATGTAGATAGCCACAGAACCCCCATTTCCTGCTCAAATCCCTATACCCACCAAGTTTGCATGAATTCCGGTCATAGATCCTCAACCGAACTGGTCCAACCGGCCGATAGGTGGGCTTGCAGACTCTACGTCCAGACGGTTCATCGTCCGGGAAAGACCCGGAAGAGAGGACAGACCCGTGGGTGGACTTAATTCTAGATCAGGGCTCGTGGCCTTGTACAATCAAAGTGATTTCTTGAAGCGAACAATCGCTCCAGAGTTGAGACGTGCCCGTTTTGGTTACGACCAAAGTGTGGACGTACTCAAACTCGAGAGTTGTCCTTACGCCATACTTGTTGACATCAGCGAGTTAAAGGACCTTCAAACCAAGCTTCAAATGCTACGAACCGAACATGAGTTCGGCGCCGTGATAGCTATTTGCCAACCGGTCGCTGATTCAAGTCATCGATTGATTCAGGCGTTTCGTAGCGGCGTATCCGATTCCTACTTGGCTGAAGAAGGAGAAACGGATGACCTCATTCCGACGATCAAATTGGCACTCGAGAAGAAACGGCTTGAATTGGCAGCTCTCAAGACAGCGCAGGACTTCACCCAGGAACTGGGTCGGCGAACGCGTTCTCTCGTAAAAGCAAATCAGGACCTCGAAGAAACCTATGAGGAAACCCTCAAGGCTCTCGTCTTGGCACTGGATTCCCGTGAGAAAGCGACAGCCGGTCACTCGATTCGAGTGGCCTACTTTACCTGCTACCTTTCTATGCTCCTGGGCATTGAAGGTGATGAGCTACAGGACATCTACCGCGGTGCCCTTCTTCACGACATCGGGAAGATTGGAATCCCCGACGCCATCCTGCTCAAACCCGGCAAGTTGACGTATGAAGAATTCGAACACATGAAGGAACATACGATCCTTGCCAAGAAATTCCTCAAACGCATTCAATATCTCGATCGCGCTTCGGACATCCCTTATTACCACCACGAAAAATGGAACGGTGGTGGTTATCCCGAACAACTTCGAGGAGAGAACATCCCGGTTGCGGCGCGGATCTTCGCCGTCGCCGACGTGTACGATGCTCTCCGTAGCAAGCGCTGCTACAAGGACCCTATGACATATGAGGTCGCCGTCGAAATCATTTCGAAAGATGCGGGGACACACTTTGATCCTCGAGTTGCCGAGACCTTCCTGGCTCAAGATGAATCCGTTTGGGATGACCTTGATCGCCACAGTCGGTCCGAGTCAACCAGCTTTGAAATCATGTATGACGTATGCAACACCCTGATTTTGAAAGCAGCCCTCGAGGCTAAAAACCCTGAGGAGGACGTCGTCTAATGCGCAATCTTGATGACATGCGGGTCGTAAATTCCCCCTGGTTCGAATACTTGACGCGGATTCTCGAATCCGGCGATCATGATTCTGACCTCGTCCTTGGGGCTTTGTCATTTACGCCGGACTTCGCTCTGCACGTTCTTGCGCTTGCAAACTCCCCGACATTTTCAGCATCAACACCAATCGAACGGTTAGATCGTGCGGTGTTCCTTCTTGGCCGAAAGACCATTCGAGACTTAGCACGCAATGTCGAATTGAGCCCAGTTGACCTGACTGACTCCCAGTCACCAATTTCCTGGGCCGACTTTGTCCTGGAGAGTGTCGCAGTTGCGACTGGCGCATCCTTGATTGCCCGCGCCGCCCAAATTCCTTTGGTCGAAGAAGCACGAACCGCTGGACTTATTCATGACCTTGGATTTGAAGTTCTTGCCCGAGAGAACGGTCCCAAGCTGCAAGAGGCATGGGACGCAGCGAAGATCACTGGAACTAGGTTGGTAGACCAAGAGCGTGTATTCTGTGGCACGGATCATTGCGAGGTGATTGAAGAAATCTTAGGGGCAGGTGGCCTC
Source organism: Planctomycetota bacterium (assembly GCA_047639315.1). GTDB lineage: Bacteria > Planctomycetota > DRQF01 > S139-23. The sequence continues at coordinate 2,901 of JBLINQ010000062.1, read as the reverse complement.
CCGGATTCATTGACAATCGCCTGTGGCTTACATCACGATCCACTCGTCGCTCCCTCCGATCACCGCTATTTGACCATCCTGCTTTATGCTGGAGAATGCCTCGCTCACCGTGCGGGACTTCAACATGGAAAGAGTACGCGGCCACTCTTAGAAGACCGAATATTTGCAGAATTGCGTTTAGATGAAAGCGTGACTTCGAGTTTTATCCCAATGCTGCTCACTGAATTGGAAAGACTCGGACTTTCACCGCGCACCACTACATTGGCAAGAGTTTGATTTATGATTGATAACGGCAAAATCCTCTGCATTGACGACAACGACAGGAACCTGAGAATCCTTCGAGAGCTCTTGGAACCTGACTACGCCTTGAACTGTGCAGAGACTGGTGAAGACGGGCTTGAGTGTCTCAAGGCAGAGTTGCCTGGGCTCATCCTGTTGGATGTCATGATGCCTGGAATCGATGGGTATGAAGTTTGCCGACGTGTCAAAGGTGACGCATCGACGGCCGACATCCCTATTGTTCTACTGACGGCGAAGGCTCAAGATGATGAAAGAGAAGAAGGATACAAAGCAGGTGCCGACGGCTATCTCATGAAGCCTTTTGATCCCGACTCATTGCTCGACATCGTCGAAAACTACATGCCAATCCATGCCAGTTGAACCACTTGATCACATAACTTCGGAGGCCTTGCTTTCGAAGCTTCTAACTATGTGTCCGATCCCAATCCTTGCGGTCGATTCTCAACTCGATGTGGTCTATGGCAACCATGCATCTCAGGCTATGTTTGGTCGACCACGCCTGGGTATTGATACCGAGAACCTTCTGACCGTGCTCCCGGGACTACGCGACTTAGATCACGCGTCTTTCGGTACGCCAGATGGGACCTGGCTCCTCCATAGTGCTTCTCGCCAGCGTCTACAGATCGAGGGTCGAAATAAGAAGGGGGCATTTCAGGTCGAGCTCGAGATCATGCCACTCAAGTTTGAGGAACTCGAATTGACGATCGTCGTCTTGCACGACATGACGTCACTCAATGGTTCGATGGCAACAATCTTCAAAGCTCACCAAGAACTCGAAGAATTCAATCGAGTCGCCATTGGCCGCGAAATCCGCATGGTCGCACTCAAACAAGAAGTGAATGAGCTCCTACAAGAAAATGGCTTGCCACCTCGTTACACCGACGATGACTAAGCCATTCTCGGATTCTGCATGTTCGGTAGAGACTCTACTTACTGCAGAATATTTCGGATCTCTGGAAGTAATGGGCGTGTCGCCAAGGTCTTCAGAGCCAGGTTACTGCCCTCTCCCACCCGAGTGACGAAGAGATCGTTGTGATGACGAATCAAACCGAACTCGTCGAAACAAGCGACTCCTCCACAGATCTCCATAGCGCGTACCAAGAGGTCTGAGGCTTCATTCGAACATGAGATCTTGACCTTCGCAGCTTGTTCACGGGACAACTTGCCGCCGATGTAAAGCTCACAAAGATGCATCAACCAAGTGAGATTCTTTTCCAAGGCGATGTCCATGTCGAGAATGACATCTTGGACGCGTTGGAATCGACCAATGGCTTGGTCGTTGAATTGAGTTCTCTCTTGGACGTATTTGGTGCAGCGATCAAGGGCGAAGGCCAAGGAGCCCAATGCCAAAGCGCCGATGAAGAGACGCCCACCATTGAGCGTGGTGACCATCACCTTGAAACCACCGCCAACTTCACCGAGAAGATCGACCGGGCTGACTTTGACATTGTCAAACATGATCGAGCCGGTGCTGGATTGTTCCCAGACCTTTTTGCCTGCCATCTCTTGGTAGTGAACTCCTGCACGGTCCATTGGGACGATGAAGCAGGTCGAACGCCGGCCATTCGGGGCGTCTGGATCAGTCATGGCATGAACGACGACGTGGCTTGCCCACTCCGCGTTGGTCGACCAACATTTTTCACCCTTGAGTGTCCAGGTATCGCCATTCTTGATTGCGGTAACTTCTGGGTTTGCAGCGTCAGATCCGCGTCCTGGTTCGGATAAACCAAAGACGAACATCCTCTTGCCGGCAGCCAAGTCAGGAAGGTGTTCTTTCTTCTGTGCCTCACTACCGCACAACAGAAGGGGCTTGATTCCGAGACTCACGGCCGCGCCAGGAGTAATGGCGGCTGATTGACTGTGATAGCCGATGGCTAATCCCATAAGGACGAGATCCATGTGATCACCGCCCTGTCCGCCCATATCCTCGGGTACTGGAATGCCAAAAAGTCCCAATTCGGCCATCTGCGCGATTGTCTCTTTGGGAATGTGGCAACCTTCTCGTTCCCATTCGAGGACCTTCGGGCCGATCGCGTCATCCGAGAAATCTCGTACCGCAGAGTAAAAGTCGAAACGGTCCTCAGGAAGTAGATCTTTCAGATAGGTATCGATGCGCCTGGAAGTCATGAATTGTCTTTCCGTCTCTTGGTCTTACACAATCTGCCGGGCCATCGCTCAAATAACGGGGCGAGCTTTCCCACCCGAGTTTATTTGGAGAGTGTTCTCAGTCGCGGAGTGCTTTACACGTATTCGATGAGAGACGATTCTAAGCTCATGTGGGCCAAGGGACAAGGGATCTACCCCCCTTCTCTGGCACGCTTCTCTGCGCAATTCTGTCCAGATTGCGAGGGATCGATAGTGGTTCGGCAAAGAAGTGTTCATTTTGGCAAGTTCCGGGCTTGTTTGCACCCCGTGGTCCATGGCGTCGCGGTGCCGACGAGGCGGCGAGGAACAAAGAAAAGCCGCGAAATCTGGTTGCCAACTGAGGCAATTCGATGCCTCGCATTGGGATTTTTGCCAATCCATGTGCATATGGCACCTCGATTCAACCGAAGAGTCAATCAGGACGTATCTTTATGTGCGTAGGTGGCTCGTGTTAGA
>JBLINQ010000061.1:0-27574 GCA_047639315.1 Planctomycetota bacterium | reverse complement strand
GGCGAGGCTAAGGAAGATACGGGTGCACTAGCAAAGAGCGACGCCGACGCTAAAGCCAAAAGGCAATCCGAAATTGCGGAAGCTTTAGAAAAAGCACAGCTCGACCTGGCCAAGGCTCGCATGGAAGTGGATGCCATGGGCGACTCAGCCACTCCCGAAGAAAAGCAGCAAGCACGCGACAACGCTGCCGCTGCCCTCTCCGATGCTGAAAAGTCATTGAAGGACGCCGCCGACAATGCGGCTGAATCAGCATCAAAGTCTCGTGAAAAGATCCCTGACATGGCCAAGGAAAGCGGCGAATTGGCGAAGGGTTTAGAGAAAGACGCAGAGGAGTCTCAAGCCCAAGGTACTGAAGCTCTCAAGGAAGGCGCAGAGAAGGCAAAAGAAGCCACGGAAGACCTGGAGAAGGCCGATCGTGAGTCCAAATCCGGTCAAACATCAAAAGCCGAAAATAGCCTTGAAGAAGCCGAAGAAAAGTTGGCTCAGGCCGAACAAGCTCTCAATGAAGCAGCCGATCAACAAGCCAACCAAGCAGAGACCGAGAAGTCTATGTCTCAGGCTCAAGAGATGATGGCCCAAGCTGCACAGGAGCTCGCGAAGAGAATCGAGGATCAACAAGCGTCCTCTTCGGGGCAGTCGAAAGAAGCATCTGAAGCCAACAAGAAAGCTGAGCAAGCTGCCAAGGAAGCTTCTGAAGCTGCCCAGAAATCAGCCGAAGCCCATGCAGCCAACGACCCAAAGAAGGCGGCCGAAGAGGCAAAGAAGGCGGCCGAGAAATTTGAAGAGGCTGTGAAAGAGCTTCAGAAGGCGGCCAAAGAACTTACCAGGAAACTCCCTGAGAATGCTCTCGAAGATTCGGCCGAGAAACAAAAAGATCTCGCTCGTAAACTGGAAGAGATCAAGAAAGAACTCGAAGAAACTGCCGCCGAATCGCCGGAGAACCAAGACTTGGGTCAAGCCAAGGATGACATGCAACGCGCTCAGGATTCAGCGCAAGAAGCATCTGAAAAGTTTGAATCAGGCAAGCCTCAACAAGCGGGCCAGGATCAAATGAGTAGCGCTCAGAAAATGGAGCAAGCCGCCTCCGCTATCGAACGTGCCATGCGCAACGAGAAAGAGCGCCGCAAGGACGAAGATGAGCGCCGCAAGAAGCTCGCGGAAACTCAAAAAGAGATGCAAGAGAAAACGAAAGAGCTTGCTGACAGCCTGAAGGACAAACAAGGGCAGCAGAAAGCCAGCGAAGATCTTGAAAAGGCATCTGAAGCGATGGACAAGGCGAGCCAAGCTATGAAGCGCGATGAGCCAGATCTCGACGAAGCTGAGAAACAAGAGCAAGAAGCCATCGACTATCTCGAGCAAGCGCAGCAAGAGCTCGAGGAAAAAGAAAACCAATATCGGGATCTGCAGCAGAAGGAACTCTTGTTCAAGACCGGCCAGGAATTGACCAAGTTGATCAAGGAACAGCAACAGATCAATGCTGCGATCCTGGGCATCGATACGAAAGTCACAGAGCGCGGATCCATGACGCGATCAATGCGCAAGGAAGTTCGCCAAGTTGCGAAACGCCAAGGGACATCATACGACAAAGTCATTGAGCTCAACGATGCTATCAAGCAAGAGCAAGTGCTTGCCTTTAGCCACATGTTCGATGAAATCGCCACAGACATGGCAGAGGTCAGCAAAAGGCTCCGGCGCCGAAAAACTGGAGAAATGACTCGGTCACTAAGTGGTGATGTCTTGGATAATCTCGAGTTGATGGCAAAAACCGTCAAAGATGAACTCGCCGCACAGCGCGAGATGAAGGAAAGCGAGGAGGATGCTGAGCCGCCGCAGCAGCAACAGGATGAGAAGCTGGTCAGCAGCGTGGCTGAGCTCATGCTGGTCCGCAATATGCAGGAAAAGCTCAATAAGCAGACAGAAGTCCTGGCCGAGCGCAACGGGAAAAAGAAAGCGGATAACTTAGCAGTGGATCCGGTTCAACAACTTATGATCAAACGACTTCTTCATAAGCAAACGAAAATTAAGAACCTGTTCGAGCAGATACTTGAGCAAGGAAACCAACAACCTAAGGAGGAAAACGATGACAACTAAATTAAGAATGGTGGCTCTCGCACTCATCGCGGTTGTTGTTTTACCAGTCGTTTCGTTTGCCCAGGACGAAGGTGAGTTTGATCCGAAGAAGGCTGTCAAAGAGATCAAAGAAGATCTTGATTCCGTCTTGGAAGACCTCTCCTCACTCAATGGTGGTGAAGTCGATCCCGAGAAGGGCAAAGACATTGTCAACCAGATGGATGAGCTCCTCAAGCAGATGAAGGGCTCACAAAGTCGCATCGTCGACAACATCGATAACCTGATCAAGAACATGAAGAAGAACCCGAGTGGTTCTCCGAGTCAAGGTGAGCAGGACAAGAAAAAGAAGGATCAGAAGAAGAAAGAACAAGAGAAACGCGATCGCAATGAAAAACCAAAAGATGGTGAGCGCGATGAGCCTAAGGATCAAAAAGGAAATAAACCACAGGGTGAACAAAAACCCGATGGTCAAGATCCCCAGAAGGATCCCAAGCAAGGCAAACAGAAAAAGAAAGCTCCAGAGTCTGGAGTTAAGAAAGTCCCAGTCACCCAAGACAGCGAAAATTGGGGCAACTTGCCTGCGGAAACGCGTCAGCTTTTGATCGAGAAGAACTTTCGCGACTACTTCCCGGACTATCACAAAGAAATCAACGACTACCTCAAGTCACTAAAGCGAAAACAATAAGAACATGATTCGGGTACGTCTCTTTTGTTTGTTGACGATGGGACTGATGGTGGGTGGAGCTTGGCTCACAAACGAGCCGACCCACTCGGCACCTTCAATTCGTTCAGCTGCCAATAGCGACCTTGACCCGACGCCTCTTGCTGTTTCATCAAAAGTCGTCTCCGAAGAGCGCCGCCGTATTCTAGTTGAAGGCGGCCTTCTATCACTCAGCAAATCGCAAAATGCAGACGGCTCGATCGGTGGCAAGAACGCCCAATCGAGCCGCATTGCCGTGACGTCACTCGCTCTTTTGGCATTTCTGGCGGACGGCAACAGTGAATCGCGCGGAGCTTTCTGCGCTCAAGTTCGATCTGCCATTGCCTTCTTGTGCCGGTGTTCATTGAAATCAGGCCCCAGGCGAGGGTATTTCGAAGCAAACGGTGACACTGTTTCTCGAATGCATGGTCACGGATATGCCACTCTGGCACTTTGTCAGGCTTACGGCCAATACGGTGCTGGGCGCAAATTTGTTGGAACAAGCGCTGACTTAAGACAGGTCATTGCCAATGCTGTCGATTTGATTGTCAGGTCTCAAAATAGTGCTGGCGGTTGGTACTACCAGCCACTTGATTCTGTTGACGATGAAGGATCGATCACTGTTTGCATGATCCAGGCTTTAAGGGCTGCGAGAAATGCCGGATTCGCCGTCAGAACCTCAGTGATTGATAAGGCGATTGGCTACATTCGCGCTTCACAGAATAAAGACGGCTCAGTACGCTACAGCTTACGAAATCAGCGGCCGGGTAGTTTTGAGCTGACCGCGGCAGGTTGTGCGACCTTGGCCTATGGTGGACGCTACAACAGCAAGGAAGTCGTTGCGGCAAGATCTTACCTTTGGAACATCCACGAGAACGTCTTTAACGACAGTAACCTTTCCTACCCCTACTATGGCTACTTCTACGCCCTCCAGGCCCTTTGGTTCGATTACGAATCAAATCGCTGGGATATCTGGTTTCCAAAGTTTGTCAATTGGTATTGGGAGCAGTGGGACAATCAATCCCGCACCTACTCCCATGTGCCCAATGGGCGGCACAAAGAAATGGAATACGGGATCGAGTACCGCACCGCTCTCGCCACTCTAAGCCTTCAGATTCCCAATCAGTTCCTACCGATCTTCGCTAAGTAAGAAGATTTAGAGAACCCGATACAACCTGAATTTCAAGTAGCTCGAAGCCCGATGTGGAACTCGCTCCGGGTGGTCCGCGCCTTGTGCGCCTCGATTCAGTAACTGCAGCCGCCGGCCACAATTGACCGCGGCATCCCGAACAAGATTCTCAAAATCGAGTTCGCTAACTGAACCAGAACACGAACAGGTCGCCAGGATGCCCCCAGGGTTAAGCACCTTGATGCCCTTCTCATTAATCTCTCGATAGAGTTTCATGCCCCTGCGGAGGGCAGCTTTCTTCGGCACCAACTTGGGCGGATCGAGAGAGACAATGTCAAACCGAGGGCCGCTCTTGGACTCGTGATCAAGGACACGCAAGACGTTACCTTGGATAGCATCAATTTCGGTGACGCCATTCAGCTCGGCATTCCGACCGAGGGTTTCAATCGCGCGAGCCGACGAGTCGATTGCCGTGACGTGTTTGGCGCCACCATGAATCAGTGCATTAAGACCGAAGGCACCGGAGTAAGAGAAAGCATCCAGGACTTTGGCGCCCTTACAGAACCTGGCAAACGTCTGCCGATTGATTCTTTGGTCGGTGTAGAAGCCAGTCTTCTGGCCATTGACGAAGTCGACTAAGTAGCGAATGCCATTTTCGCGAATCTCTACTTCGCCAGGAGGCAATTCACCCAAGATCAACCCATCCTCAAGGGTACTGCCCTCTTCGTCCCGTGCCATTTTTGACACACGACGATAGATGCCTTGAGCCGAGGTCTTTTCTAATAGGAGATTCGCCAGGAATTCTTCGTGTCGAATCAGACCGAGGCAATCGATCTGCATGACCAACCAGTCGCCGTAACGATCGACGATGAGCCCCGGAATGCCATCCCCCTCGGCATGAACGAGCCGCATGGCCGTCGTTTCCTCGGGATCGAATCCAATCTTGCTGTATCGCAGCTCGACGGCTTCTTCGATTCGCTGGGTCAGGATTTCCTGGGGAGACCGTTCGTCGGCACCAAAGGCCAATAAGCGGATGCGAATCACACTTTGAGAATTATAAAATCCAGCCCCAACTCGTCGACCTTCTTGGTCTCGAAGCTCGACGAACTCGCCGTCCTTGGACTGGTAGCCTTTTTGACGGACGATTGATCCGTCAAAAACCCATGGCTCGCCGTGCCAGAAAGGCTTTGCCATACGTGGTTTGAGAACTAGTTTGTTTGCCATGGTGGGAGGAATATATTGTCTTATGCCGTGAGTTGCTACGATCCGCAGCAGTGAATTCGGAATCAAGGATGGAATTGTCCATCCTGAGAAGCAAAAAACCAAGCCTCTGGAGTGAACAATGGATGCGTTCCCTGGCGTCGATTACATGGGACTCGACAACCTTCTGACCGAAGAAGAACGGATGATCCGCGATACAACCCGCGAATGGGTCACGAATCGCGTCATTCCGATCATTGAAGAACACCATGATAATGGCACATTTCCTAACGAATTAATCCCGGAAATGGCCGAAATGGGCTTCTATGGGGCCAACCTGACCGGATACGGCTGTCCTGGCCTCGGTGCCGTGTCCTATGGCCTCATCATGCAAGAACTCGAAAGAGGTGATAGTGGCCTTCGCTCCTTCGCTTCTGTTCAAGGCGGCCTGTGCATGTTCCCAATCCATGCTTTTGGCAGTGACGAACAAAAAGAAAAATGGCTGCCAGGGATGGCTGAGGGCAAAAAAATTGGCTGTTTCGGTCTAACCGAGCCGGATTTTGGTTCTCACGCCGCTGGCATGATCACCAAAGCCGAGGATAAAGGAGATCATTATCTCCTGAATGGCGCCAAAATGTGGATAACCAATGGCTGCATTGCTGATGTTGCCATTGTTTGGGCAAAGTTGGACGGCCGCGTGATGGGCTTCTTGGTGGAAAAAGGATCTCCTGGTTTCTCCACGAAGCGCCAAACTCGTAAGTTCTCACTTCGCGCCAGCGTGACCTCAGAATTGATCTTCTCAGACTGCAAGATTCCTAAAGAGAATCTGCTGCCGTTGACTGAGGACATCGATATGAAAGGTCCACTCACCTGCCTCACCCAGGCACGCTATGGCATCGCTTGGGGTGCAATCGGCGCCGGCATGGCCTGCTATGACGCAGCTCTCCAATATGGCGAGTCTCGTGTTCAGTTCGGCAAGCCACTGACAGGCTTCCAGCTTTATCAGAAGAAACTGGCTGAAATGGTGACCGAAATCACCAAGGCCCAGTTCCTGAATCTTCAGCTGGGACGTCTGAAAGAAAGCGGCCAGCTGCGCCCATCGCACGTTTCTATGGCCAAGCGCAACGCTTGCTATTGGGGCTTGGAAATTGCCCGCGAAGCTCGTGACATGCTTGGGGCGAACGGTATTACCAGCGAATATGTCGTTGGTCGCCACATGTGCAACTTAGAGTCAGTTAAGACTTATGAAGGTACACATGACATCCACACCCTGATCATTGGCCAGACAGTGACCAAGAGATCCGCTTTTGAATAAGAGCGAGTCTTGATCGATCAAAATGGGGTTGAGTTGCTGTCGCGACTCAACCCCATTTTTCTTGAGGTGTTTGCGTACCAGCGAAAGAAAGGCGAAATCGATTGTCACTACGAGGGCTGCTCTGCCGAACCCTGCTCCGAATGGAGACGCCCAGAGCGAAGCGGTCGCTCATCAATTCGCGCTTCCTCAAAGCCAACGAACCGTAAGAGTCCAAGGGCGGAGTCTCTCACAGAAAGAGAATTTAGCAGCGAATGCTCCTCTTCCGCCACCTCAAGTCTGGCAGCTCCCCCCAAATCTCGAACTCTAAAATTCACAAAACCCAGCTTTCGCATTTCATGTTCTGCAAGTTCGATACGCGCGAGAGATGACACTGTGACTGGCGTTCCGGTTTGGAGGCGAGACGACAGACAAGGAGAAGCTGGAAGTTCAGCGGTCTCGAGATTGAGCTCGCGTGACCATTGGCGAATATCTGCCTTCGTGAGCTGCGCTTCAATGAATGGGCTCAGAATACCCGCTTCTCGACCTGCTTGGCGCCCCGGACGGAAATCTTGGCAATCATCGAGGTTATTGCCATCTGCTACATGTGGCCAATCGTTGCCTACGTGCGCACGGATCTGTAGGAAGAGTTCTTCCTTGCAGAAGAAACACCGATTTTTCGGATTGGCAGCATAGTTCGGATTGTCGAGCTCTCCGGTTGGTAGGAGTCGATGCTCTATGCCCAAGTGCGCCGCAACACGTTTGGCTTGTTCTAATTGATGCTCTGAGAGCGAAGCTGATACACCGGTGACAGCAAGAAGCGGTGTTGTCGTTTCTTGCGCGGCGACGGCGACCAGCAAACTCGAATCAACACCGCCGCTAAAAGCCACAACAAGAGAAGGCAGCGAACGGATATGCAAGCTCAGTGCTTCTCTCTTGCTTCTCGTAGCTTGGTCTATCACGGCATCACCCAATCATGAACAAGAAAGCCAGTTGAACGAGGCCAACAACGAATCCCAAAATTGCGCCCAAAATTTCGATCGCAACGAGTTCCTTCTTCGCCACTTCGAGGACAATTTCTTCGAGCTTGTGCATGTCGAAGCTCAGGATCTTCTCCTCGACAATACCACGCATATCCAGATTGTCATCTATATGGGTGCCGATCATCTTAACCCCGTCTTCCAAGAGGTCTTCTACCTCGACGAGCAACTTGACCTTCATCGAGTCCAGCATGGGACCTTTGAGGAATGCTTGAATCATCGGATTCCCGCCGCTCAATTTATTGGCAATAAAGTTGTCGATGCGAGCCTCGATCGACCCCTTCAGCTTCTTCGACACTTCGGGATCTTGGAGCATTTTGCCAATGTCTTCGGACGAGATCAGATGTTGCTCCACCGTCGAACCGATGCTCCGGGCAAACTCGGCCTTCCGCTTTGGCAACAATCCTTGGATCTTGATGCCAAGAAATCTAAATTCTCGATATGGCCGAAAGATCATTCTCACGGCTAAGAAATTAGTAAACCAGCCGATCAGAGCGGCGATGACAGGAAGTGTCATCCAAAGCAAAATATTGTCCATCAATCCCCTCCTTGACCCGTCCCAGGCATGCCATACAATCCGGTCATGCCACCCAATAGCGTCGTCCTACACGGACTCAACCCTGAACAAGCTGATGCTGTCGATACCCTCGACGGCCCGCTCCTCGTTATAGCTGGTGCCGGAACCGGCAAGACCAGGGTCATCACTCGTCGTATTGCCCGACTCATTGAATCGGGCATTCCTGCGCAGAAGATACTTGCGGTTACTTTTACCAACAAGGCAGCCCGCGAGATGGGCAACCGGGTAGCCGCCATGATTGGTCGGAGTGGCCCACTCATTGCCACTTTTCATGGCTTCGGCGCTCGATTTCTCAGAGAGCAGAGTGCGGCTTTCGGGCGAAGTGACGAATTTACACTCTACGATCGTGCCGATTCCGAATCGGCGGTCAAAATCGCCTTGGATCAGCTGGGCTTGGATCGCACCGCCTACCCACCGAAAGAGATTCTGGAGAGTATCTCTCGGGCCAAATCGACATTGACGTCTTGCCAGGCATTCCGCGAAGAGGCAATGAGCTCTTTTGACCGTGATGTCGCCTCGATTTACGACGTCTATGACGAGTTGCTGCAGAAAAGCGACGCATTCGACTTCGACGATCTGATCTCACTTCCCGTCTTTCTCCTCGAGAAAGATAAGGAATTACGAGAAGCCTACAATCAGCGCTACTCCCACATCCTCATTGACGAATACCAGGACGTCAACGAACTGCAGTATCGATTGGGAGTCGTCCTCTCCGGATCTACCAAAAATCTCTGCGTCACCGGTGACCCGGACCAGTGCATCTACACTTGGCGTGGCGCCGACATCACCTACATTCTCCGTTTCAAGGAGTACTTCCCTGAAGCCAAGATTGTTCGCCTGGAGCAGAACTACCGCAGCGTCAACACAATCTTGGAAGCTGCGTCTGCTGTCATCAAGTTCAACACGAAGCGAGAAGACAAGCACCTTTGGTCAGAGAAAGGCCAAGGCGAACCGATCCAATTGCAACGAGTAGCGGATGATATCGAAGAGGCGCAGTCCGTCGCTTATCGAATCGAAGAGCTGGTCGATCGTGGCGTCAGCCGCAAAGACATCGCCGTCTTCTATCGCCTCAACTCTCTCTCTCTGCCGATCGAACGCGCCCTCATCTCGCAGAACATTCCCTATAACGTTTTCCGTGGTTTAGAATTCTTCAAACGTCGGGAAGTGAAAGATCTGGTCGCCTGGCTGCGCTATCTCGCGAACCCCAAAGACACGGTCTCGCTCAAGAGAATCATCAACACACCGCCACGTGGTATCGGCAACAAGACTTTCTCTGTGGTTGAGGAACTCGCCCGCCAGCAGTTCTTAACACCTGGCGAGATTCTCGAACGGAAAGAACTCTTGTCATCCGCCCTGACCAAGCGTGCGGTCACGGCTTTGGCGAAATTCAGCAAGATCGATGCTTCGTTGCGATCTAGGGCCGATGGACGAATCGCAGATGTGCTGCAAGCTGCCCTGAGTGAAAGTGGTTTGGGAGATCATCTCAAGAAGCAAGCTGCCAACACGGGCCAAGACCCATGGGGAAACCTCCAGCAGCTCATCGGCTACGCCTCGGATTATCAAAAGGTGCGCCAGGACGGGACGATTACGACATTCTTGGAAGAAGTGGCGCTTTTCACAGACAGTGACACGCCAACTGAGGAAATTGAAAAAATCAGCCTCATGACGATTCATTGCGCTAAGGGATTGGAATACCCTCACTGCATCATTGTTGGCATGGACGATGGCATTTTCCCGCACCGCGGCCACCGAGGCCCGGCAGATGTAGAGGAAGAAAGAAGGTTGTTTTATGTCGGTCTGACTCGGGCCATGGAAAGCATGCTGCTCTTGACCTGCTTCCAACGAAGCCGATTCGGTCGCTCCGAATTCGCCAAACCATCTATCTTCTTGACCGAGATTCCGGAAGAACTGACGGTGGCCGTTGATGACACCTCAGGGACGACCGATTCCTTTGAACCCGAAATCGAATATGAGATGGATGAGTCATTTCAGATCTCCGTTGGTGCCCGTGTCAGTCACAATAAGTTTGGTTCCGGAACCGTCACCCGAGTCTCTGGCCGTAACGCCAACGCCAAGGTTGAAGTTCACTTCGACTCAGGAGATCAAAGAAAACTAGTCCTGAAATACGCCGGTTTGACTGCCCTGGAGCATTGGGACTAAACCGAAATAGGCGATATGAGTCCTCTTGGATACTTGTTCTTGTGGTTTCTGAGTTCTGCTACACTCCCCGCGGTCTGAAACTGTGACACAGCAAGCCATCAGCAGACAACACGGGAAACAAGCGGTAGAATCAGGCGGAATGGTCGTCGGCCACAAGAGATCTTGAGATCGAATCGGAATCCGGAACACGCATGCTCACATTGATCGTTGAAAGCGGTGGCACACGCCAAAACTTTGTCTTCACAGGCGAACTGGTCACAATTGGCCGTCACGAAGACAACGACCTCCGTATCAGTTCCCGTTTCGTCTCCCAACAACACTGCAAGCTACAAAAACTTGCCAAGGGTTGGAAACTCGTCGATCTATCTAGTCAAAATGGCACTCGGGTCAATGGCGTTGAAATTACCCAAAAGATGCTGAAGCTTGGTGATCGTTTGGAGGTCGGCCATGTGCCGATTTACATCAACGAGGCTCCTGACGAACACACCGAGCCTCTCATGGCCGGCGCCGATGATGAAACGCCAGCAATGGCTGAAACGGCCGTCATCACCGCCCGATCTGATGGTGGTCCTCGCAGTTCCCTGCACGAGGATATGAGTCGACTCTTCCTGCAATACCGCAAATCTTTTGGTGATGATCGTGGCCTGGTAGAAATCGAACGTGCAGTCGAGTCGGTGAGCGAGAAATACTTCCCGCGCCAAGCGTTCGCGATGCCGGTCGACGCACAGAAAATGATGGACATTACCCGTGCCATCAATTCCGAACTCAATCTCAAACGTTGTCTCACACTCATCATCGATTCAATGATCGATCTAACTGAGGCAGAGCGCGGCTTCCTGATTTTGAACGATGATAGCGGCAAGATGAAAGTCAAAGTCGCTCGCAACTTCGATAATGAATCGGTGACCAAAGCCGACTACAAATTCAGTCACTCCATTGCCGAAGAGGTTGGACTCAAAGGCAAGGCCATTATCTCTTCGTCTGCGCAGGATGATAATCGTTTCGATTCCTTTCAAAGTGTCGAAACGCTGAACCTGAAGAGTATCCTCTGCATCCCCTTTAGACTTAAAGACCGTATTATTGGCGTCATGTATCTCGACCATCGATTCCGCGTAGGCAGCTTCACCGACCGAGAACTGGAGATGATCGAGGCCTTTGCCGACCCAGCAGCCATTGCCATCGAAAACGCGCGTCTCTATGAAGAAAACAAAGAGACGCAGGAAGAGCTGATGCGTCGCCGTGATGAGGTGGACGAACTCAACAGCATACTCAACGAGAAGATCAGAGCAAAAGAGATCGAACTGGCTCAGTTTAGGAGCCACGCTCCGATCAAGGCAGAATTTAAGTACGACTACTCCTTCATTGTTGGCGACAGTCCAAGAATGATGGAAGTCTTTCAGTTGCTGGAACGAGTCATCCCCTCAGATGTCCCTGTATTGATCAGTGGCGAAACCGGAACTGGAAAAGAACTCATAGCCTTGGCGATTCATCGCAACGGCTCGCGGTCTGACAAAGCCTTCGTCAAAGAGAACTGCGCTGCCATTCCCGAGACTCTCTTGGAAAGTGAGTTGTTTGGTTACAAGAAAGGCGCTTTCACCGGGGCCGACAAGGACAAGGTCGGGCTCTTCATGCAAGCCGATTCCGGAACGTTGTTCTTAGATGAAATAGGCGAAACCAGCAGCGACATGCAGAAGAAACTCTTGCGTGTTCTTCAAGAGAATGAAATTAGGCCTGTCGGTGCCCAGAAAACATCCCCGATCAATGTTCGCTTCCTTTCCGCCAGTAATCGAAATCTCAGAAAAGAAATTGAGAAAGGTGAATTCCGCGAAGACCTCTTCTACCGTCTCAATGTCATCGCTATCGAAATGCCGCCACTGCGAGAACGGCTGGAAGACGTCCCTCTGTTAGTCGACTTCTTCTTGACCAAGATTGCTGAGCAAGCCGGCCAGGAGCCAAAGAAAGTCGACACCCGGGCAATGAAGCACCTCATTGGCTACCACTGGCCCGGAAACGTCCGCGAGCTGGAAAATGAAGTGAGGCGAGCATGTGCGCTTGGTGGTGCAGCCATCGGTGTCGACGATTTCTCACCAGATATCCGATCAGTAAAGCCAGTGAAGTCGTCTAGCGGCAATGAGAGTCATTGGAAGGACATCGTCAAGATGACCGCTCACCAGAAGGAGCGGGAGATGATTCTCAAAGCCTTAGAAGAGAATGACTGGAAGAAATCTGCTGCAGCCAGAGCACTTGAGATCTCGCGCCCGACCCTGGATAACAAGATCAAGAATTATAGTCTGGCGGCCTATATCCGTCGAGGCAAGTCAAACCGATCGTGATAGACCCCTGCCGCTAACTTTTCAATGCGTTAAGTGGCCTTTACAACAATCCAATCAACTGCTTTTGATCGGATCAAATTCAGGCGTTAAGATGTTGTCCTGCATAGACTAAGGAGCATTGCCCACATCGCCGACTGGTCCATGTACCACGGCACGGACTTTGCTACGATTCATTTTGGATTCCGCACCTCGTGGAACGCCCCGCTCGTTGGACCCCAAAGAGGACTCTCCATTGAACCGAAGACTCATTATCCAAGAAGATTCAGGTCAGAGTGTTTATGACCTGATCGATGCTGAGACGATGATTGGCCGTGACGAGCAATGCGATTTGCCTCTCCCCTGCGATCGGCTCTCTCGTCATCACCTCAAATTCACCCTCTTGGGCGACGATCTTCTCATTGAAGACCAAGGGTCAAGCAATGGAACGAGAGTCAACGGTGACATCTTGAAGAGCAAAATCCTCGTCGAATCCGGTGACAAGGTCGAGTTGGGCAGCATTACGATTTGGATTGATCAAGCCCCAGTTCGTTCGTCTTCGGCCAGTGGACCACCCGCCACGCGTCGTGCCGCTGCTGACCGCAAACCCAAAAACAACAATAGTTTGGCTATCGTCGTCTCGATTGTTGCCGTTCTCGGTTCTCTCATCTATCTGAATCGCCCTGAAGAAAATGCCCGTGATCGGCTGAATCGAAAAAAAGAAGACCGGACCCAAGAGCAGGCCAAGAAAACACCTTCGAGGGGGCCATCTCAGACCGTGCAAAGAAGTGGAGTCTCACGCTTCACTGAAGCCGAGCGGAATAAGAACTTGGCAAGAAGCCAGGCACTTTCAGATCTTGACTTCGCTCTCGACAGCTACCTCCTCCAGAATGATTACATTTCGGCCTATGAAGCGCTGGAAGAATTCTCGAAGAAACACGGCAAACCAGGCCGAGCTGGAGCCAAGCGTGTCAGTGATGCCATAACCACCGCCTTCAACGATGCTGTTGGGGCCTACCAAAAGCACATCGGAGCCGGGGCGCCAGAACTGGGTCGGGCTCTAATCGGTGACCGCTTGAACCGTTTTCCTGAAGGAAGCGAATTTCACGCAAAACTGAAGAACATTCTGGATCGTCCTTTGGGAGACAGCTCTGAAGTTGTCGCCAAGAAAGTGACCGCCAGAAATCCAGCGACAGCAACAGACGTCGTTCCGGTAATCAGCAAGCCTGTTGCCCAAAAAGTGGCGACTAAGAAGAGCGAAAGAGAAGCTGCTGAAAAGCGGTTCTTGGCTGAGACTGTCTCAGCAGACCGTTACTTCGGCCAGCGTCGTTATGCAGAGGCAGCTCGCGGCTATCGCCGTTCCTCAGAAGCTGGACTAACTGCACAAGTTGACCACGAGCTCCTGCGCATCGCCATGCGCCGCATGCGCCAATCAGAACGATTGGCTGCTTTTGCCCTCTCGATCGAATCAAAGATCAAATCTGGTCCTTCCATATTTGGCCAAGTCACGTTCCTCCCAGGCAAAAGAGGTGAGATCAAAGGCATTGGAGAGTCCGGCATCATTTTTGATGACGGTGAGACAACGATCGAATTGCCATTCCGTGTCTTACGCTCTGAGACCCTTAAGTCACTGATCACCAAGTCTGATTTCACTGGCGTTGAACGTATCAACGCCGCGACCTTCCTGATGACCATGGACGACATCGAAGTTGCCGAAAAACTGCTTTACCGCACTGAAGCCAATTCGCCGAACTTGAAGACCGTGATTGACTCCGCCTTAGCGGACGCCCGCTCCATTGAGATTCCAGATCAAGGTTTCACCTATCGGGATGGTCAATACTTGAGCCCGGGCGATGTGGCACGAGTCAAAATCCGCGAGACAGTCGAAGATTCATTGCCAAAACTTACGGACAAGTCGGCGAAAGTAAGGGCCGAAGCCTATTCAGCCCTCAGAGGCCTCGGCGACCGCGCCGCGTCCTCATTTCATCGTGCATTGATTCAATCTAAATCAACGCTTCTCGCGAACCTCAAGACCAATGACAATTTCAAGAAATTAGTCATTATGGACGAGCAACGCTTGGCCGTGAATAAATCCCGTAAGCACGCACTCAAGCTCATCTTTGATACCGTCAAATATCCATATCCGTATCGAGGTGTCTCAAAAGAAGTGTCGGCACTCTATTTTGAAACATCGAAAGAAGTCGCTCTACGAGTCAGAGCATTGCGGGAACTGTGGAAAAACCCTGCTTCGGTAAAGATCGATAGCAGCTTGCGTTTGGCAATTACGCAAATGCAGGAATACAACGTCGAATTGGATCGATTAGAATTGGGTCGTGGCCTGAACGATCCGCGCTGCCTCTTGTACTTGCCCAAAGGGAATCAGGTCACCATGGCAACCTATGCCATTGACGATGTCGACAGGGAGCGCATCGACTCCTCTCTCGCATCGGTGAAATTCAATGCCACGACACAGTCCATGGCGACTGCTGCAGAGAAACAACAGGTAGCAGTGACCAATGAGTACCGACTCATGTTTGGACGTCATGCCGTCCGAATCCACGAGAAATTGGTTGCCTGTGCCAGAATGCACTCCACTGACATGGGCAAAGGTGGCTTTTTTGCCCACGACAATCCTCTTGACCCGAAGAAGCGGTCACCAAACGATCGCGCCCGGATGCACGACTTCTTTGGTGGTGTTTCAGAGAATATCGCCGGCAATGGCGGAGGCGCCATCGGGGCTCACAATGCATGGATCGGATCCAGTGGCCATCACCGGAATATCCTTGGCGTGCGCTGGCGTTACTTAGGAAGCGGCAACTCCGGAAACCTCTGGACTCAGAATTTCTCAAGAGGTGACAGCCAAAATCGCTAGTGCAAACAGAGAAAAACGACGAAACTCACCACAAAACCTTCAATTTCTGCCGTGAGGCCATGTCTCCCTTGATCAAAATGCGCTTTCCCGCACAATAGCTCCGAGTTAACTGGATCGGGGGTAGCCGTGTTCGAAAACAAATCGCGTCGCGGAATTGATCCAGCAGACCGACACATGAAACAATTGCCAGGATTCAGGCAGAATCAGACCGAGGAGGCTACATGGCCAAGTTAATTATTAGCGCCGATGGACGCGACAAAGTTTACGAGATCATCGACGAACGATTCACGATTGGAAGCGGTCCAGACGCAGATCTCCAACTTCGCTCGGACGGAGTTTCCGGAATTCATTTGACGGTTGATAAGACTAAGAGTGGATATCGTCTCATTGACATGGAGACCAAGGACGGCACGATCGTCAATGGCAAGCAATCCAACCAGCATGTCCTGGCCAATGGTGACACCATTGAAATTGGCGCTGTCAAGATCACCTACATGGGCAAGGGCCCGGCTCGCGCCGGAGCTGATTCGAGGTCACGTTCCAAAAAAGGCAATGGTCGTAAGCTCGAGTCGAGTAATTACTATCGCCATGCCCATAAAGAGAGCATGTCGTCTGGCGCCCGATTCGCCATGATCGGCGGGATTATCCTCGGCGTTGTGGCAGTTCTTTGGATTGGTCTCAACGCGACCCAACCACCAAGGGCAGACTTCAACCGAGCGGAACTAAATGAGGCCATTCGGATGTGCAAACAAGGTACATCAGAAGAAGAAGTCATCATTGAGACGATCAACAAGTTTCGCAACAAGAAGCTCAACTCCGAAGAAGAAGCTCTCTTCACCCGATTGATTCAAGATTGGGAAGTTGCCAAAGAATCAGCCCAGACTGGCCAGAAATCGAAAAAGGGCCGAAGCGCCTGGATGGCCATCCACAACACTCAGATGACTGAGCCCAATAATCGTGAAAAGCTCACGACGCTTTGCGAAGACTTCGTTGCCGAATACTCGGATGTCCCTGGAGTTGTTCAGCAGTACATCAAAAGTGCCAATAACATCCTGAAAGAAATGGCAGACTTAGGAGAAATGTCTGACGACGAGAAAGAAATCGCTCGTGTTCAAGGCTTGGTGCGCGTCGCCATGTCGAAGAAGGACCACCATGAAGCCATGCGCGGTCTGCTCTCGATGGAAAGCAGCGTGAGAGCTGCCCAGCAAGAAGTCTACGAGAAGATTGAACGCCGGATCCGCATGAAGAGTCGACAGTTTCTCGGAGTTCGTAAGAACGACGTTCGTGAGTTTCTCCGAGCCGACAAATACGACCCAGCCAAAGCCAGGAAAATCGCTGTCGATATGATCTTCAAGAAGTTGGTCTTCACTGCCATTGATGCTTACCTCGACTCCCCGGATCACTATGAGCTGCCGAAGAACCAACTGGCCGAAGAGAAGACACAAGCATTGCTACGTGAATTGCTGAAAGAAATGAAACCGGGTTACTAAGACCCAACTCTACCCATGCGGTTAGTTCAGCGATATCTGACGAAAGCCTTGACCAAGAATGGTACTTTTACCTTTCTGGTCTTGGCTTCGATCATTTCAATGATGGTCTTTTCGATGGTGGCACTTCGAGAATCGATGAGCTTCCTCACCTTCGAAGCTCTGCTTCAAGTGGTCGCTCTTTTGGCGACCACTCAGCTCCAAGTCCTGATCCCTCTTACGGCTCTCACAGCAGCGATTTGGACTTACAGCCGATTCCAGTCGAATGGTGAGTTGACTGCAATGCGTGGTGCTGGAGTCTCCCTACGAAACCTTCTTATTCCAGCGCTTTTCATGGGAACCGTGGCGACGATGGCTCTCATTCTCTTGCAAAACAAAGTCATTCCCGAAGCCCATTATACGCAACGTGTTATTGGCAAACGTTTCTTGGCCGCCAGCATTGATCGTTTCTTGGACGACGATCGCAAATCGATCCAAGATCGACGTTTCAAGTGCCGCTGGGATCGAGTTGCCAGAGATTCAGAGGGACACCCGGTCTTGGTGAATTTCTCGGTGGCAGAGCTCGGAAATGGTGAAGACCAACCACCCGTATTCACTCGCGCGAAACGCGCTGAGCCATGGATCGACATGCAGAAAAGTAACCTAATTCTCGAGCTGAAAGATGTGACCTACGCCACCATTGGCGCCAGTCAGTCAATGAGGATCATTCTCGATTTAGCTGCGATCTCGGAGGAGCCTGCGCCGCGTCGAAAAACGAAACATTTGGCTTATGATGAGCTCTTTACCAGTGCGCGCCGTTATGTAGGCACACAGGAAGCTCTGAAATCTAAGACTGAGTTGCATGGACGTGCCGCGACTGCCTTCTCCGCACTTCTGTTCTCAGTCTTGGGTGCCCTCCTCGGCATGATCTTTGAACTCAGGAACCGAGCCTACGTTTTCGTCGTTGGCTTCCTGTTGGTACTCACGCTTCATTATGCACCCAGCTTTGTGGGACATACCTTGGGCAAGAACGGCACTTTGTCTCCGGCGCTTTCCATGTGGCTTGGTAATGTCGCCATTGGCGTCACGATTGTGTTCGCGGCGAGAAAGGCGCGACATCGATGAAGTTGATTGACCGCTACATTTTGAGAATCTTCGCTGGTGCGATGGCCGCAACCGTCATCTTTATGATGGGGCTCTACTTCATTCTGCATTTCTTGGCGCACGTGAAACACCAGGCTGATGCAACTGTGAGTTTCGGTGCCAATGGGTACTCCCTGTTCTCCGGCTTGTGTCGCTATTATTACGTACATATGCCTGAGGTCGGAGCCATGTTCGGGCCCTACGCGATCCTCTTCGCTGCCATGTTCACTTTGCACCAATTGAATCAAAACAACGAACTGGTCCCCATCTTCGCCGTCGGCGTTTCCCAATTCCGAGTTGCTGTTCCGATTATCTTGGCGTCTTTGGCTCTGAGTGGTTGCCTGTTGCTGCTTCGAGAAGTTGTCATTCCTCATCATGCCCGCGAGATGGTGCTCATCAGCCGCATGATGCGCGGCAAAGACAATCCCAAATTCGATAAGCTCGACCTGATCGGCGATGCTCGAGGCAACGTCTTTGAAGCCAAAGAATATGATGGCACGAAGCTTCGCTTGTTGAATGTTTGGATGCTGCCAAACGACCAAACGGAATTAGTTTCGTTCGAGTATTTAGAATGGAATGACAACGAGGCTCAATTTCGTCCATCGCCAGCCGACAGCATGACAACGTCTGAATTCGCCGAGATATCTGACCTCAGCATCTATGACATTCACGACGAACGACGGGTGACACGAAGAAGCTCCTACGCACAATTGAATGAGCAATGTGAGCGTGACCCCAACAACCACCAATTGGCCGTCATGAAACACGAACACATTTCTTATGCGTTCATTCCATTGGTCTTGCTGCTCTTGGGATTGCCCTTGGTGCTCCGCGGCAGAGAGAAGAGTGTCTTCTTAGGCTTGAGCATTTGCTTAGCGCTCTCACTATCATTCTTCACGCTGAACTTGGCGCTGCAGAGATTGGGCTCTAAGACCGAGAATTTCAGTCCGGCCGCTGCGGCTTGGTTGCCACTCATCCTGTTCGGATCGCTGGGACTCTTCTTTTTCGAAAAAGGGCGCCGCTAAAACATCAACTTATCCCCTCAACTAAGACGAAAGCGGGGATGACTGGGCGGATTTCCGCAATTCTTCGAGCAAGTTGAGGGCACCGAGTGGCGTGAGATCGTTGATGTCGAGTTGAGCCAGTCTCTCGCGCAAAGGATCAACCGTTACTGGTGCAAAAAGATCCAATTGTTGGTGATCACCCGCGGATGGTTTCCACTGAGGCTGACTTTTCTTTTCATCATTCTGTTCGAGGTCATCAAGGATCGCTCGGGCATTATCCAGAACGCGTTTTGGGATGCCAGCAAGTCTTGCCACATGAATACCGTAGCTCTTGTCAGCACAGCCTCGAATAATACGGTGAAGGAAGACAATTTCGTCGCCCCATTCACGGACCGAGACATTGTAATTCACCACGCCCGCGAGGCTATCTTCCAACCTAGTTAACTCATGATAATGAGTTGCGAACAGCGACTTCACAGACTTTTCAGACAGGTATTCGGTGATCGCCCAAGCGAGGGCCAATCCATCATAAGTGCTCGTACCACGACCAACCTCGTCCAGGATCACCAAGCTTCGGGATGTCGCATTGTTCAAGATGTTGGCCACCTCCAACATCTCGACCATGAACGTAGAACTGCCAGCCGCCAGATCGTCGGAAGCTCCTACGCGCGTGAAAATTCGATCAACCAAGCCAATCTTCGCCGCTTTCGCTGGAATGTAAGAGCCAATTTGTGCCATCAACACAAGCAAGGCGGTTTGGCGAATGTAAGTCGACTTACCAGCCATATTCGGCCCAGTAATCAGCATCAGGCGTTGCTTGAGGTCAAGTTCGACGTCGTTGGGAACGAAGGGTTCGGGAGTGCCGATGCGCACCAAGACGGGATGCCGACCCTCTTCGATTTCTAAGACATCCTCAGCGACAATCTCCGGACAAGTATAATCGTCGTCCAACGCGAGGCGTGCCATTGACTGGAGCACATCGACTTGAGCGATTGTTGCTCCGAGAAGTTGCAGTTTATCGAGATGCTCCATGGCAGATGAACGTAGAGATTCAAAAATCTCTAATTCGAGTGCCCTGGATTTGTCCTCTGCATTAAGGACCTTGTCCTCATATTCCTTCAACTCAGGAGTAATGTAACGTTCAGCATTCTTTAAAGTCTGCTTGCGAATGTAGGTCGCAGGAACTTTGTCTTTGTTGCCGTTCGAAACTTCGAGGAAATAGCCGAAGACCTTATTGAAGCCAATCTTCAAGTTGGCAATTCCGGTGGCTTCAATCTCGCGCGCTTGAAAGCCCGCAATAAAGCCTTTTCCTTCGCGCCCGATGGCGCGCAATTCGTCAAGTTCTGGATTGTATTTTTCTCGTATCACTCCGCCATCGCTGAGGTTCATCGGTGGGTTATCGACTAAAGCTCGGTCCAATAGATCGAGAAGCCCACTGGTGTCCGGTGCTTGATCAATCGCAGCTTGCAACAACTTAGCAGGCGATGTCACCAACAACTGGAGGACCATGGGAATCTGGCGGAGCGATTGGCGCAATGCCGACAAATCTCTTGGGTTTGCCCGACCGCAACCAATTCGGCCGCCCAGTCGTTCGAGGTCCAAGATCTCATGGGACTCTCGTCGTACTTCGGCCAAAATGTCTTGGTCGTCAAGAAACCATGCGACCGATTCTTGCCGCGCCTGGATCTCGCCTCGGTCCATCAGTGGCGAGAGGATCCATCGTTTCAGGAGCCGTGATCCCATCGCCGTTTTGCATCGGTCCATGATGCCAAGAAGCGAGCCGCGCCTGTCGTTCTCACGCACTGTTTTAACGAGCTCTAAAGCGCGCCTGGACGTTCTGTCGATCGACATGCCTCCCATGCCAAGATCGCATTGCAAGCGGCGAATTTGCCCGACTGCACCACGTTGGGTTTCCTCGAGATAATCGAGAATCGCTCCGGCTGCGCCGATTGGAAAACTTTCCTCATCAACGCCAAATCCACCCAGGGTGCGGGTGCCAAAATGTTTGTTCAGACAACGAAGGGATGCCTCGGTATCAAAACACCAATCAGGACGAACGCTCATCGTACATGTGCTTAAGGATTTCAGGCGTTGACCCAACTCCGTCTCATGGAACCATGTCTCTGCCACCAGGCATTCGGATGGATCCAGTGTGTCCAGAGCATCAAAAATTGACTCCCCTTCGCAGGCACGAGTTGCGAAATCGCCGGTCGACAAGTCCACCCAAGCGATGCCACCCTCGACAATCGCCATCAAGTAGTTGTTGTCTTTCTCGTCGAGGGAGTCGTCCTCGGTGAGTGTGCCAGGAGTGATAATGCGCGTGATGTCTCGCTCAACAATCCCCTGGGCAACAGCGGGGTCCTCAATCTGATCACAGACGACGACCTTCTCGCCGAGCTCAACGAGTTTTCGGATATAGGTCCCGACCGTTTTGACTGGGATCCCTGCCATGGCAATGCCATTGCCATCATTACTCTTGGAGCGTGAAGTCAGGGTTAGCCCTAAGAGCTTCGCAGCCTGGCGTGCATCATCATGAAAGAACTCATAGAAGTCCCCCATCCTGAAGAAAAGAATGCCGTCTTTGTGTTTATTCTTGGCGGCATGCCATTGTTTCATCATGGGCGTCATGAGATTGTCGTCTTTCGCAAAGAATGGTGAATTGTGGACTCTCTGTCAGCCCAAGCAGGAGCCCAAACTACGTCGAAGGGGGGTCCATTTGTTTGAGCTCAATCCTATCAAGTTGATCCGTGGAGGCGTGAACCAATCACGGCTCCTCAAGGTGCTCTTCCTGGTGGCCTGCCTTGGCTGGTTCTTCTTAGGAGCCACCTTGGTCCTTAAACCCTTGAATCCGACCATCGCGCTGATCATTGTCGGGTTTCACCTTGGTACTTGGTACTTCGCTTTAGCCACCCGCAGCGCCCTCTATTTCGTCCTGGGCCTGAATGGTAAATCCTCTCAGGGCCGGGCAGCCACCCTCATCGATTGCATCTGTTACGGAATTATCCTGTTTTGTCAGATCCTATTTCTGGTCACGGTGTTACGGGTCAGCGGCAGCTCATAGGGGATAGAGGTCCTCGCAATCCACTCCGGTTCCTGCTTTATGCGCCAATAAGCGCGCCATCTGGATCGCCCCCAAAGCGCGTTTTGGGGGTGTCAAAATTGATGACCAATTTACTCCAAACAAAATGGATTGCAGCCTTTACGTCGCTCCAGTAGAATCCCCCACGAACTAACGCGGAATCTCCATTTATGGGTTTTCTGTTGTTGGTTTGCGACCATGGAAACGGGAAAATCAGATCAAGGAATAGTTGAGCGAATACGCTCAACACTTGTGAGCCCATCTCTCGGTCCGACAATTCATCACTCATAATGTGTTGATATTGCAGTGAGTTACGAGCGCGATGTCGAATTTTTAATTTGGCATCATCCTTGCTCATTCATACAGGACAAGGCCCCTCGGTTTTCGAAGGGCATCATGAAAGTGTGGCGTCAGAAGGCGCGAGCACTCGGAATTGCAAAAGGAGTTTCTCCTCAATGAGAATTGACCATTTGTCACGGTCTCTGTCAACGATGGCCATTTTGGTTGTTGTCAGTGTCGTTTGCGCCAGTTGTGGCGGTGGCGGCGGTGGCGGTGATTCGACCAGCAGTAGTGCCGCTCAAGCCGGCAGCATCTTCATCCCGAATCTCGGTGCTCAAGGTTCAAACTTTGTCATCGCAGGTGTGCAGAACGAGACACCGGTCGATGTGTTCTTGAATGCCCGGATTCGTTTCGTCTT
Organism: Planctomycetota bacterium; assembly: GCA_047639315.1. Lineage (GTDB taxonomy): Bacteria > Planctomycetota > DRQF01 > S139-23. The sequence continues at coordinate 4,837 of JBLINQ010000061.1, read as the reverse complement.
CGGAGGCGCCGTGAGTGCGAGCAGTCTTCCTGCTGCGGGATTAGCTATTGGTAACGGCATTGACATAGTCAGGGCCGATACATTGATCCCCGCCAGTGGTGTGTTCTCCATGGGCCCTGGTGTCGGTGAAGTGTTTTTTGACGCTTTCCCACCAAGTTCCACCGTGCCTGGCCAAGGTTGCCAAGCAGGCTTTCAGCCAAGCGCTGAATACGTCATTGATGTCAAGTCAGTTGGCGTCGGAGGCCAAGGCATTAGTAATGTCTTGATCATCAACGGCAGTCCGCTCACCACTGGAGCAAGCGGCAGGTTCTTCACAATCGCTTGTGATACGAACAACCCGAGCGATGCCTTTGATCCCAATGGCGAAACCCCAGTGGTCTTAACGATTAGCCCTGCTGCAGGATTTGTCGGGCCTCCCGGTGCGATTCCTGGATCGAACGTAAACGCGACGATCTTGACAGTCGACCTGGGCGGAGCTGTCGACCCAAGCAGTGTGAATGCTTCAAACCTGCTCTTGGTCAACAATACGATCAACACGACAACCCAAGTCCCAGTCGGCGGAGTTGTCACACTTCAACAACTTGGCTCTGTGCCTGGCAATCCTTCGATTGCAAGAATCACCTATACAACCTCTTCCCCCCTCGTCGGTGGCTATGACTACGAACTTTTGTTCCAAGGCATCATCGGTCTGTCGGGAGGTACTATTGTAGCACCAGCTGTTGGTACGGTATTCAGCGTCTTAGCTGACGCCGTCCCGACTCCAGTCGCATTCGTTGAAGACTTTACAACCACGGCAAATCGTGGTTCTTTGACCGAGTCTATTGAGTGGCCTGGAAATGGCATGCTCTCAACAACCCTACCGATAGCCATTATTGGAACTGGTGCTGACGGCATAGGCAACTTCTCATCAACAATGACTTTTAATGCCGACGCCCATGATCTGCCAGCTGGCGCATCCATTGATCCAAATCCAGTGGCGGGAGAGTACAACTTCACCTCATTGACTTTTGGAAATGTGAGCTCACAGCCAAGAACGTTCTTGTTCTCCAGCTCAACAGATACAAGTCCTGGTGAAGGCAACTTTCCTGTTAGCTTCAGGTCACTGACAACCATCACGATCCTCAGTGGCGCAGACCTCAACTTAGACGGCCGTCAGCAAACGATCATTGGTGGTGGTGGCGGGGCCCCTGTCTTCGCTTTCTTGACTGACATTCCCGGCGGTTGGGGTGGACCAGGTGGTGGACGTGGTGGAACCTCATCTCCTATCAACGACGTCACTGTCATCAATCTCACTGGCTTGCCCGGTGAAGGAGCTCATACGGACGCAACTGATAGCACCCGTCCTGGCGGAACAATTGGAAACGTTGGAACCCTCGTCTCAGGTGGTCCTCCAATCGGGCTCGTTGACGACTACTACGGTGGTGGCGACACTGGCCGTGCAGGTATCAGTGTTTCGACCAACCCGAACCTCGGCCCAAGTGGCGGCGGTGGCGGCACAGCAACTGCTTTTGCCGGTTACATGCCAAATACGAATTTCCGTATATTCACAACATCAACTGACGGTGAGACACAAAGTGGAACCGACGGCGGCGGACTTGGTGCGCCATTGGCTGGCGTTCGTGGCAAGTCAATGCCAGTCATGATGACGCCTCTCACGTTCGCTGTGGGTGGATCAGGCGGTGGAGCCAGTGGCGACCGTGGCAACCAGGCCGGTGCGAACCCAGCACAAAGTTACCGTTCGGGTGGTGCCGGTGGTGGTGGTGGCGGAGCGATTCGCTTCACCGCTGGTAATGACATTGTCATCAATTTCGCAACGATCTCGGTCAATGGCGGCAAGGGTGGTGCCTGCGGTGGTCTGGCTGTTGCCCATGGTGGCGGTGGATCAGCAGGCTCGATTTTGGTTCAAACCTTTGGCGACTTGCAAGTCGATGTCGGAGCGACCTTTGAGGCCGTCGGTGGCGCTATCGGTGAAAGAGCAAACGGCGATCCATTCATCGGCACTGAACCACCATTGAATGGTGAAGGTGGGCGTGGTGGTGACGGTATCGTCCAATTGGAAGATGCTGACGGAATACTCTCTGGTTTCCCTCAATTCTCAGTCGTTACAGGAGAGTTTATGTCACGAATCTTCCCATCTGCGGGAACGATCACTGACATGGCTCAATCGCTTCCAATCGACACCATGTCAAATGGCACGACCTACCAGTCGGCCAGCGAGGTCTCGAGCACAGGAAGTGAAGTCACTTCGACTCTGATGGTTCAGTTCTTTGGTCTCGCTGAAAACCCCCTTGCACCGGGGACTCCTGCAACAACGGCCATGTCGTCCGGTGGCACGCCTTTGATTGTCGGTCCGTTTACAGCAGCCCAAATTTCTGAATTGAATGGTTACCGCTACTTCATGTTTGAAGTCGTGACGAGCTATTCTTCTTCAGCGACAGCCGGCACCGGTACAATTACCTTGCCATCTGCTGACATGATTTCAGTGAACTACAGCAACTAAGCTCGACTCACTGAAGTTGAATGCACAGACCTCCCGTCTTCACAGACGGGAGGTTTTTTTGTGCCCTCCTCTGCCCATCCGTCCCAGATCTTTCCCGCTTCTGACGTTCATTGAATGACACGTCAGACTCCAACATGGCAGAGGCTGTTTAAGGTCGATGAATATTGAGCAAGATAGACGCTGGCGAGGCTGTCAAACTACGTAGTGTTGACCTGCATTGCTTCTTTGCCCACTCGTTGGCACGAAGATGAGGCGGATCGTCACCAGCATCACTTATGGCAATGCAAGTCTCAAGTCTCGCTCACCGCTGGCCAGGTGCTCGAGATGATATGTCCCAAGCTTCACATTTTTTCTTAGGCGTGATGCACGTCGCCATCCATGAGAAGAGTATTCCTGGGGCTGAGTTGCCGCGAACATACCCCGAGTTTCCATCGACCCAATTTGGGAGGGTTGCTTGAGTGCAACGGCTGGACTACTTCTGTTTGATGTCGGCCACGTCAATGCCATCGACGTCACGTCTGAGAATCAAGAACATCGCTGTTGTGCCGGCGAAAACGAAGCTTGTGACAAATCCAGCAATCGCCAAATTGACGAATGCAACAACAGCCTTGGCTATGAATGAGCCGACCGTGGACACCTCTTCACTAAAATTGGTGCCTCTGAGTGCGTCCATGAAGGGGACGTTTTCCCAAAGGGGCGATAGCGAGGCAAAGGTCCAGCTACGAAGAATCTGTGTTTCAAAGGCGTAATGCCAAACGATGTCCTTCAAGAAAACATTCATGAGCACCATGTAGATAATGACATGAAGAGGACGAGCAAAAATGTAGTTCAGGGCTTTGCCCCATGCATCGAGAGTGCCGCGTTGTTCGACCGCGACGGCCCCCGAAACCATGCCCGCACCTAACAAGGAAGTGAAGGCAATGATCAGCATGAGTGCAGTCATGATGAAGGCGATGGGCAGGAGAAGATAGAAGACGACCCCGACGAAGGGAATCTGCATCAAGCTGCCGATGAGAAAGTTGACGACCGCCAAGACCGTGAGACTGGCAAAGACAATGACTGGAAACAGAGCTGTGGTCTTGGCGTGGGTGAGACCAAAGGAGAAGGCGTCACGTAAACCGATGTATTCGTCGCGGCACAGACGAAGGGCGATGCAGCGACAAATGGCCAAGCCTATTGTGGCCCACAGGGCCAACAACGTAACCAATTGAAAAGAGAACAGAGCGGCGCCGCCAGCAAGATCAAGATTGATTCGCAAGGTTGTCAAGAGATCAACCAGTTGCCGACCGAAGAGAATGATCGCTTGGCCCGCGGAATCTAACCCGTCGACAAAATAGGCGCAGGTCAGATTGACGAGATAAAACGTCAAACAGGTGACCATCCCCAGCACGGTTGCTGGAACAGAAAATGGAAACCACAACATAGCCATGGGCTTAAAGGGCCCAGTGTTCGATCGAGTCACGTTCTCTAAATCTCCAATCTTGGGTGCGCATCGACAAGATGCTGGCCACAAGGTCATACAGACAACTTATCGACTGCACAGGGATCTACAAGATACCGGAATCCTCATATATCAAGCAGTGATGGAAGTTGCGCTTGATCTCTTCCCTTTGTAAACCAGACACATGGACAAATCGGAAGAAAAATACTCGCGCCAGATTCTCTTCACGCCAATTGGCTCAAAAGGCCATTCCCGGATCAGATTAGCACGAGTTGGGCTCGTTGGCCTCGGAGCTTTGGGCTCTTCCATCGCCGAAACCTTGGTCAGAGCTGGAATTGGCACTTTGGTTGCCATCGACCGAGATGTCATTGAACCATCCAATCTTCATCGCCAGGGGCTCTACCAAGAGGATGACGCCCAAAATCATCTGCCCAAGGCTACAGCGGCGAAGAAGCGCCTCGAGGCCATGAATAGCGATGTCGTGGTGGAAACTCACGTGGCCGACTTCCGGTCCGAGAATGCCGAGGAGCTATTTACGGGCTGCGATGTCCTCGTCGACGGCACTGACAGCTTCGAAACAAGGTATCTGATCAATGATCTCGCGGTATCCATGAACATTCCCTGGGTCTACGGGGCCTGCGTCGGAGCCACCGGGATGACAGCCACCATCATTCCGGGGACTACACCCTGCCTCACTTGTCTCTTCCCTGATCCCCCACCGCCCGGTTCAGGCGAGACTTGCGACACAGCGGGAATCATCGCCCCGGCGTCTCAGATCGTCGCTTCGCTGCAAGTGACCGAATGCCTGAAAATTCTGACCGAAAGCTGGGATGACCTCAGGCCTGGGTTGCTTTCCTTTGAGTTGTGGCCATTTCGGCTCATTCAGATAGGCACCA
>JBLINQ010000060.1:0-27767 GCA_047639315.1 Planctomycetota bacterium | reverse complement strand
GATCCAATTGGTGGTTGATTGGGGTCGGTCGAGCAAGCGCCCAGACAGAGAATCAGCAACACCAAGAGGCTTATCTGACAGAAGAAAGAATGAGAGCGAGATTCGGTCATGGTCTTTGCCTTTGTCGCGAGTCCACCGTGGCTCGTAAAGGAACAAGCTCCAATGGAGTCGATGACCACTCAGGCCCAGCGGGTGCCAGGCTTGAGATAAAAATGTGGGGGAGAAAGACATTCTCTCTCCCCCACACTCATTCTTTATGGACTTAAGAGTCGGAAGGTTTTTCTTCTTCCGATTTCTCTTCGCTTTCAGCTGCTGGAGCTTCTTCCGAAGCCTCAGGGGTTTCCGAAGCTTCAGCTACTGGCGCAGCTGGAGCCTCTTCTGCTTCGGCTGCCGGTGCAGCTTCGACTTCCGCTGCTGGTGCAGCTGGTGCCTCTTCTACTTCGGCTTCGGCTGCTGGCGCAGCTTCGGCTTCGGCTGTTGGCGCAGCTGGTGCTTCCTCAGAATCGGAATCGTCAGCTGTCACAATTGGAGTCTCTGTTACCGCAGGCTTTTGGCCTTCTGGGCAACGTTCAACGACTTCCATCAATGACAATCCGATTTTCCGTTCTTCGGTGTTCACCTTGATGATCCGAACCAGGACCTTGTCGCCAACGCCCACGACATCTTCTGGATTCTCGACTTTGTCATCGGAGAGTTCAGAGATGTGCATGAGGCCTTCGAGGTCGTTGCCGATCGAAACGAAGACACCAAAGTTGGTGATCTTTGTAACTTGGCCTTCGAGCTCTTCGCCAACGCGATAGCGAGTTGGGATCTCGGTTTCCCAAGGATCTTCGCTCAATTGCTTGATGCCAAGGGCAACACGCTTCTTGTCTTGATCAACGCTCAAGACAATCGCTTCGACCTCGTCACCCTTCTTTACTGCTTCAGATGGGTGAGAAATCTTCTTAGTCCAGCTCATGTCGCTGATATGAAGCAGACCGTCAATGCCTTCTTCGATCTCAACGAATGCGCCATAGTTAGTCAAGTTACGCACACGACCGCGAATGATGGTACCGATTGGGTACTTGTCTTCGACGGTTGTCCATGGGTTCTCTTCGACCTGCTTCATACCAAGACTGATTTCTTGTTTAGAAGCATTCACGTTAAGAACAACAACTTCAATGATGTCACCGACGTTGACCATTTCGCTTGGGTGGTTGACGCGACGTGTCCAGCTCATTTCTGAGATATGAACCAGTCCTTCAACACCCTCTTCCAACTTAACGAAGGCACCGTAATTCATGACGTTGACGACTTCGCCACGCACGCGGTTCCCTGGCTGGAAGCGCTCTTCGATTTTGCGCCATGGGCTTTCTGACTTCTGCTTCAAGCCGAGAGCGATACGCTCGCTGCCCTTATCGAATTTGAGAATCTTGACTTCGATCTCGTCATCGATGCGGAGCATTTCAGATGGGTGGGAGATACGTCCCCAGCTCATATCAGTGATATGCAACAGTCCATCGATTCCGCCCAAGTCAACAAAGGCACCGAAGTCGGCAATGTTCTTGACGACGCCAACGCGCTCTTGACCCTCTTCCAAAGTTGCGAGCAACTCGTTCTTTTGTTTCTCGCGGCCCTCTTCGAGGAGCTTGCGGCGTGAAACAACGATGTTCATCCGGCTTTCATCAATTTTGATGATGCGTGCTTCGATTTCCTTGCCGATGTAGCTGGAAACGTCTGCCGCACGACGGATGCTGACTTGTGATGCAGGCAAGAAGACGGGGATGCCGATGTTCAGCAACAGACCGCCCTTGATCTTGCGCATAACTGGACCCTTCACGACATCGCCTTCTTTGTATTCAGCGATTACACGTTCCCAACCGCGGATGCGATCGGCACGTTTCTTGGAAAGGACCATCATGCCCATGTGGTCTTCGACTTCTTCGAGGAACACTTCAACTTCGTCGCCGAGTTGAGGTGGATCTTCGCCGAATTCATGGACATCAACCACACCTTCAGACTTATAGCCGATATCGACGATCACGTCGTCGTTGATCAAGCTGATCACACGGCCCTTAAGGATGGTTTCTTGCTGGAAGTTCTTTATCGAGTCTTCGTACTGTGATTCACCAAAATCACCGATATCAGACATCGACTCGGCGAGCATCTTATCGATGTCTGCTTCCGAGGCTGCGTACTTCCGAATTATATCACGACTGCTCATGTATTGAGCTCCGATTTGGATCTCCGTCGAAGTGCACGGACTTCTTCAGAGAACAGTTAAAACATGTCCGGGTTTTTGCGCCCGACACTCCACTGTGGAGCATCTAATGGCAGGCAAACCCATACCTCTTCGTTAACTCACAGTATCCGCGAGTCCCGAGCGAGCGATATCCAGCAAGGTGCTGATTACGTCTTCGCGACTCATTTCACTGCTATCCACATAGTGCTGTTCAGGCACTCGCTTCAAAGGAGCAACGGTGCGACTGGAATCAGCCGCGTCTCGTGCTTTGATCTCATTCAGGAGACCGTCGAAATCGACCGTCTCACCTTTGTCTTCTAATTCTTTGGCGCGCCGGGTGGCTCGCACGTCTGGACTTGCATCCAGGTAGATTCGTACTGCGGCATCAGGAAACACGAAGGTTCCCATGTCTCGCCCTTCGCAGACCAAGTTACCGGCCTCACCCATCTCACGTTGCGCACGGCTCATCAAATGACGAACACTGGCCAAAGCAGCGAAGGCAGAAACCTGAGAAGTGACCGAGCGCTCACGGATGGCCTTGGTCACATTTGTCCCATTCGCGGTCAATTGGCCATCGCCCTCAAAAGAGAGCGTCAGCGCCTCAAGCAGCTGATCCATATCAGCGGATTCGACCGCCTCCAGGCCTGCTTTCGTCGCTGCCCAAGTCACCGCCCGATACATCGCTCCTGTGTCCAGAAATTGGAATCCCAATTCTCTGGCGACACGACGAGCGACAGTACTCTTACCGGCGCCTGCAGGGCCATCTATGGTGACAACTGACAACAAGGACGTTAACCTCTTCCTGATAGCGACTTAGGGCGATCCACAATATCGACATCCAGATCCGAATGAATGGACCTTCCGCCAATGCACAAGATGTTAAATAGTCAGGCCTTGGGCAAGTTATAGGGGGTTATCTTCTTAGCAATGTCTTTGACGTCCCGTATTAGCCGAAACGACAAAGGTTCAGTTCTAAGCCATCAAAATCAACGTAGTTGGGACCCTCTTCTTCCCAGGCTCCTGTTGTCAGCACCCGGCAAGCCTTTCCCGTCACCACCAGCTCGCGTTCGGCATAGTTGTGGATATGTCCGCAAACAATGACATCGAAGTGCTGCTTTTCCAGCTCAGCAATGAGCCCATCCTCGATGGTATGAAAGCGATTCCCGGTCTTAACCTTCTTCTTGGCTTTCTTCCGTTCACTGATTCGGCGATAGGATTTCGCCAAAAATACCCCTACGAATGCTGGCAAACACGCGGCAATTTTCCGGGGTAAATAAGATCGCATGACGACGCGGGCCCGTTGATAGGAAAGGTCATGGATACAAAACTGGTCCCCGTGCGAGACGTGAACAGATTTGCCTGCCAACTCGAGCACGATGACTTCGGGAAGCATCTCAACTCCAGCACGAGAAAAGCTCTTTCCCATGAGGAAATCGCGGTTGCCGTGGACCGCTTTGATTTTCAGACCACCAGCCGTGAGTTCGCGAAATTTATCGAAGAGTGGCGCATAAAACTCGATCTTCGCTTGACGGTCACCAATCCAGAATTCAAACAGATCACCTACGATGTAGAGTTCATCACAGACCTTCGCTGAGGCGTCGAGGAACGTCAGGAATTGGTCGAGGTAGGGACGATCGCCAAAGGTGATGTGAACATCAGAGACGAACCAAATTCTCTTCGCTTCTACCATTAGTGACTGTCGTTGCTGATATCGATCTCGTAATGCCGCATCTTCTCCCAAAGATTCTTGCGGCTAATACCCAAGACATCAGCGGCCTGGGCTTTGTGGCCATTGGTGGCCTTGAGGATATTGGTGATGTGTTCCTTCTCTGCCTCTTCGACGTAAGCTTTCAGTTTCATCAAGTTGTTTGGGATCGCGAGAGCTTTCTTGTGAATTGGAGAGACTTCGACCAAGTGCTCTTTCTTCAGGAATTTGGCACTACCAGCGAAAGCGATGGCGCGCTCGACCGCGTGCTCTAATTCGCGCACGTTTCCTGGCCAGTAGTAACCATCCATTGCTTGTAGAACGTCGCTCTTGATCTCGTAATCGCGATTGCCGTTGTACTTGCCAATAAAGTGGCGAGCCAAGAGTGCGATGTCGCCATCACGCTCCCGGAGCGGCGGCAACTTGATAGGCACAACATTGAGCCGATAGAAAAGGTCTTCTCGAAACTTTCCTTCCTGCACATGCTCTCTTAGGTCAACTTTTGTTGCTGCGATCACGCGGACATCAATCTTGATCGTCTTTTCGCCACCGAGGCGCTCGAATTCACGCTCCTGTAAGATTCGTAGGAGTTTGACCTGCGTCTCCAACGGCATGTCGTCAATGTCATCTAAGAAGATGGACCCAGTCGTGGCCCGCTCAAAGCGACCGATCTTTCGTTCACGAGCGTCGGTGAAGGCACCCTTCTCGTGACCAAAAAGTTCGTCTTCCAAAAGTGCCGATGGAATCGCACCGCAAGATATCGCTACCAGCGGTTTTTCCCGACGATTACTGTTGTTGTGAATGGCCCTAGCAATGACTTCCTTGCCAGTACCGGTTTCGCCTTGAATCAAGATATTCGAATCAGACTTTGATACTTGCCGGAGGGCCTTGAAGACGTCCTGAATTTTGCGGCTTGAGCCAATGACGTTGTCGAAACCATGGACGTCGTCAAGTTGCTCCCGCAAGGATGCATTCTCTTCTTGTAGGGCAACAATGGTCCTGAGACGCTCAAGAATCGACAGAATCTGCTCATTGAGAAAGGGCTTTTGAACAAACTCGGCCGCCCCCAACTTCATCGCTTTGACCGCCGATTCAATCGTAGCGAATCCAGTGATTACGATGACTTGGGTGTCTGGCTTCAGCTTCAGAACGTTCTCGAGTAACTCCATGCCATTCATACCAGGCATGTTGATATCGGTGATGATGCAGTCGAAACCTTCACGCTTGAATAGGTCTAAGGCCCGGTTGCCATCGGCAACCGCGTGCACTTCGTGCCCAGCGTCGGAAATGTCATCGACGAGTGTAGTGACGATGCTCTGTTCATCGTCAGCAATAAGAACCTTCAAGCTCAACTCCCTCACATCAAGAATGTGTGCCGAGTTTATGCCTTCAGTGCAGATAGATCAATTATGATTAAAAAGGAGCTCTCTTAACCAACCAACTACCCACCTTCTGCGCCATCCACAGAGGCATGTTGGCAAAAACCTTCTTGGCCATACGGTACTTGGGATTACTGGGGTTCATTGCTGGCACCTCAGTAGCCGTATTAAGGAGGTACTCATAGCTCAACTGGGTCGGCTCGAAACCTTGGTGCTTCTTGAAGGAGTAAGCGCCGGTGCCAACACGACTGCGTCCAAAGTCGAATTTTTTGAGGCCTTGTTCGGAAGCCCATTCCATGAGTCGGAAGTACATGTAGTTGCTTGCCCGAAAGCGTTCAGCCCCAGGAATGGCGCCGGAGTAGTACGGCATGATCGTGTCCTTGAACACAAATGACATGACTGCCGCGACCACCTCGCCGTCTTTCCGCACGGTCAGAATCGACTCGTCCTTGTCGAGAATGTCTTTTTGATGCCAGAAGAGACTCGAAGGAAAGAGTGGCGAACCAAGCTTCCGCTTGTTCATGGAGAACAACCGATGAAAGTCTTTTAGGCTAATGTCATCGAACCCAAAGGACAGCGACTCATCCTTCAGTGCCTTACGAACCTCAGCGCGTGCTTTTCGTGGAATCCTGGCAAGACAACCGTCGTAATCCTCTGGGATGTCGTCGATGAAAGTGAAATATAGATCTGTGTGCGCCAAGCCCTCAATGGGTGAATCCAAATGTCTCAACTCGACATATTTGGCGCCGCAATCGCGTGCCACGACCTGGGCTTCATCAATGAGCTTCTGCGCCACTTCCTTGTCGTCGACCAAGAGACCGCCGTAGACGCCGAACGGAACAGATACGAGAGTTGTGCCAAAGAACATCGAAGACACCTTAAACATGGGGAGGCAGCCCACGATCTCGGACCCTCTTTTGGCAACCATATAGAAATCATCGTGTTTGAAAGTCCGTCGAATCACATCTCGCCAGCGCAAGGTATGAAAAAGCGTCGCGTCATCATTCTCGAGGATGTAGGCCTCCCAGGCTTCCGACATTTCATCCGTGAATGGCACAACTTCCACTGAAGGCTGAGGATTCACATTGGTGTTGACTTCTTCGGTCTTAGCTTCCACGTTTATCCTCATCATTCTCATCACGCCCACTTAGAATGGCACCAATGTGGTAATCAGCCAGCGTCTTGCCTTGGGTGAAAATAATGATTTCTCCGATCAAGCCAATCGACAGAAGAATTGGGCCAAGAACCATGAATAGAACGCCCAACACGAGCAGAGGACGGTCAACGGCACCAACATTGTAGATCAACTTTTCGTATCCAACCCATCCAGTCAGAAGCGAACCTAAGAAGAACAACCCCATACCGGCGAGTCCGAAGAATCGCAACGGTTTTCGAATGAACTTCAGGAGGAAAAACAAGCTGAAGATGTCGAGGAAACGCCGCAAGTAGAGGCTGAGATTTAAGAAAGTACTCGGCCCTTTTTCAGCGACATGAAGCACTTCAATCTCTTCCACCCGAAAGCCTTGTCCCACTGCCAAGACCGGAACGAAACGAAACAGGTCACCATGAAAGTGAATCGAATCGATGACGTGCTTCCGGAAACCTCGGAACGAACAGTTTAGGTCTCGGAACGAAACCTTGGTCAGATATTTGGTTAGGACGTTGAAGAACCAACTCTGGCCACGCGCCACAAGCGAATCGATCCGCGGGTGCCGGCACGCCGTGACGAAATCGGCACCATCTCGGAGTCGCTTGATGACTTCCAAAGATGCTTCTGGTTTGACTTGAACATACCAAGTGTTGGTGATGATAAACTCTCCGCGAGCTCTTTCCGTCGCGATACGCAGCACAACGGATTCACCAAAAGTACGGCGAAAACGAATCACGCGCAGATTTGGAATCTTCTGATTGAGAACTTGCAAAGCCTCAAAAAAACGACCGCCAATTCCGTCGTCAATGACGATAAATTCAGCCTTCAAATTTGATTCGTGGAAGACACGCCGGAAGGCATCGATCATTTCGCCGAAGCTGTCGATATCGACTTCTACGTTCGTGGCGACGACAATGAGACTGACGTCAAACTCGTAAGCCAAAGGTAGGCCTTCCAAGCTTGAGCTGGTATCGGCAACAGCTGTGGGTTGATCAGACATTAGGCAATCTCCACCACTGTTGACCGAGCATTCTCGGTAGCATCATGGTTTCCGACTCTCACAATGAGGTCTCCCAATGTGCCCATCAAGAAGAAATATAGTGCGGTCACAAGCATAAGGATCAATACTGCAGGCAGGACAACGTTAACGCGATAATCGGCGACCATATTCCATATGAGGAATGGCACAACCACTAAGCCACCGGCAAAGAACATGCCACCAATCAAGCCGAAGTAGTGAGCCGGTCGACTTGAAAAGTCGACGATCATCTTAATGACAAAGAGATCGAAGAAGACTTTAAAAACACGGGACAGACCGTACTTACTGGTTCCGTATATGCGAGGCCGGTGATTCACTTTGATCTCGGTAACACGGGCTCCGCACTTCCATGCGATCGCCGGCAAGAACCGATGCATATCGCTGTAGAGATGGAGCGACTTCATGATTCGGGCATCGTAGGCCTTGAGTGAACAACCATAATCGTGAATGCGGACACCCGTCAGTGCACCAATAAGTCGATTGGCACAGACCGAAGGCAATCGGCGCGACAGGAACTTGTCTTTTCGATCGGCACGCCAGCCACTCACAATGTCATACCCCATTTCCATCTTGTCGAGGAGTCGGGGGATGTCTCGCGGATCATTCTGCAAATCCGCGTCCATACATACGAGGATGTCGCCTTGAGATTCATCGATACCGGCGGCCATCGCTTGGGTTTGGCCAAAATTTGTTTTCAGCCGAACCACTTTGGCCCACACACGACGCTTGACAATTTGAGACAGCAGTTCGAAAGATCGGTCAGTCGAGCCATCATCCACGAAGACGACCTCACAGTTCTCCGGCAACGTCTGCATGACGCTGGAGAGCTCTTCCTCTAAGTTAGGAATCGCCTCTTCTTCGTTGAAGACGGGAATAATGATGGAGACCTCGAGCTTCATGCTGACTGTTGACTTTCCTTACCGTCCAAAACACTCACAAGTTTATCTAAGACCCAGAGTTGGTGTGGGCTACTAGATCTTAGCGAAACCCACATCATTCACAATTTGGAACCGACCAGCTGAGGCCCAACCGCAGAAATTTTCGGCGACTGGCTTTCAGCCCGGAGGCGATCTCATTGCCCAAAATAGTCAATTAGAGGCCTTCGGATCGGCGACAGCCGGCCATTTGCCTCATCCTGAGAGCAATCGAGCCATCCCCTGTCACTTACCCCAGATTCTAACGGTTTACGTCGAGTCTGAGCCTCGGTTTTATCTTCGTCCAAAGAGGGATGGCGAATGAAGGCTCACGCAGGGTTTCCTCTCGGATTCAATCATTCTTCTCTGCCGCCATGATTCTCATATGGCTATTTTCTCGCACCAAACAGGGAAAATTGTCTCGGCTGCATCAAGAGAATCGTATCTAACTGGTCTTTCATGCGGCCCCCATACTCTATAGTGCTATCGATTAGCGGCCAGAATACGTTTATCCATAATATCTTAGGGCGTTCGGGGCCGAACGATCCGCGGTCTCTTGTCTTAAGTAATATAAGTTTGGATTCTAAAGAGATAAATCGTATCTTGAAGAACGAACCAGAAGCTCCGCGATCGGGTGGTCCGGAGCGGCAAAAAAAAGACATGTCGAACGGTACGGGTAGTTCCCGGGGCCGCTCTCATGTTCGTCCGCCTCGTACCCGCGGATCCCCTATGACTGAACGCCGTGAAATTGTCGTTTTAAGCGACCCCGAAGCCCACATACTCGAAGCGACGGAGAAACTCCGTGCGCATGGGTGGAGGGTCCATGTCACGCATCGCCCATTCGAAGCGGCGTTGTTCATGGTTCAGCATAAGGCGAGTGCCCTCTTCTTGCGTGAACATCTTCTCGACGACAACATCGAAGATTTCCTCCGACAGATCCGTGAGTTGGACCACCGTCCTTTCACCATCGTCGGGCACTACGGCCACAATGCAGCCCTTGAACGAACAAACTTAGTCGACTGTCTCTTGATGGAGCCAGTGACGTTTAGCGATCTCCGAGATGCACTCGAGTTTGAACAAAACCGCCCTGAAGACGTCGTCGAAATCCCTGCGCCCACGGGGGCCAAATTCCCTTCCCACGGCTTCACACAAACCAAACCGATCATCGATCATGGTGCTATGGAAAGGCGAGAGCAGATTGTTCGCGCCTGTTGCACTTTATCGGAACTCGAACGCGACCGAGAACTGCTTCTCACCCAAGCCCTCGAATTCTTCATGGATGTAACCGAGGCTACAAGAGCGTCCCTCATGTTGCTGGATGAAAGCCATAAGCACTTAGAAATCGTCCGACGACAAGGATTCCCACGACACGCGCCAAGTCCCATCAAGCTGAAGCTCGGGGAAGACTTGGCAGGAACGGTTTGCGTTCGAGGCGAACCGCTCCTCTTTGAAGCCGATTCACGGGCGCCATCAAGTTCGACACGGGGGTATCTTGGCACGTCCTTCTTAGTCATCCCACTCAAGTGTCGAGCAACGACGATTGGTGTGATAAATCTCACCAACAAACGTGGTGGAACGAAATTCACCCAAGAAGATCTCCACATCGCCATGATGCTTGCTGATCAAACTGCCATCACGTTGTCGAACGCCGACACCTTTGCCGACTTGCATGCGATGACCGTGATTGATCCTCTCACTCATCTTTACAATCGCCGACACTTTGATCGAGAACTCAAGAAAGAGCTCGAACGTGCTCGGCGTTATGGTCGCAGGCTTACATTGGCCCTATTGGACATCGACAACTTCAAGTTGTTTAACGATATCAATGGCTATGTGACCGGTGATGCCATTATCAAACAGGTTGGCCTCATCCTGCAGGACAATTTCCGGGAAGTTGACATCGTGACGCGCTGGGGTGGCGATGAGTTCGCCGTGCTCTTGCCAGACACCGGCAGCCCGGGCGGCCCAGGTACTCTGACACCGGGCAACTTTATTGAACGAGTTAGAACCGCCGTTGACGGAGCTAACTTCAGGGAGACCGTCCCTGAAGCTGCTGGCCGAATCACACTCTCGGCTGGGGTCGCAACTTATCCTCTCGACTGTCGGAATGAGGCAGAACTGTTCCGAGAAGCTAATCTTGCCCTCGCTCGCGCCAAGAAAGAGGGCAACAATCGCACCTGCTATGCCCGTGACAACACAGACGACGATACTTTAGAATCCGAACTTGGCGATTAGCGTCACTTCTTCAAATGTGTGATTGCGTCTGAGATTGGCAACAGTGCCGTCCCTTGGATCTTAAAGACCAACGCGGGAAACTCGGAAACGCGCCCACGTAAATGGACATCGTCGATACGATCTCCGATGATAAGATACTTGGCGTTCATCCGGCGCGGCGCCCATTCATCTGTACCCGGCATCTCAATCGACTGCTTGTAGTTCCAGTGGACTTCGTAGAGAGGCTTAGAGAAAGTTTCTTTGATTTTCTCAGGTGATTGCTCCCCCACAAACTCCGGCACCGTAAGTTGAGAAAGGAGATTCAACAGTCTGACCATGAAGTCTCCTGGAAATTCAACGACTTTGAAGTTCGGCACAGTTTCGCCGTTCATCTTCTTGTCCGATAATTCCCAGTTTTCCTTACGAGCCGAGCGCTTGAGATGCCATTCGACGGCATCCGAGTCTATGATTCGAATGTCATCGATTTGATCGGCAACGGCCACACTCACAAAGCGCCCCATCACGTCCCAATATTGGCTTTTTAGAAAGTCTCCGGCAGACTCGCCAACGGTGTATTCAACATCCTCATCAGAGCGCCAAGCAACGCGACTTCCCTTGTCGTCAGGTGCTGAAAACGAGATCAAAACCGGGGGCAATTCAAGATCGGGGTCGAAGCCAACTTCCACTTGATGTTCGAACTCTCGTTTCTCTGTCAGTTTCTTTCGGGATGTTGTTTTGATGCCCAAGAGTTTCGATTGAAATGCCTTCAAGGCAATTGAATCAACTGACCAATCTAAGTTTATTCCGAAGTTGAGAGACCAAAATCGATTCTTCTTTTGAAGACGAATAGGCCGCCCTTTGGGGTGCAAGATGTTTATGGAGGCAAGTTCGTTTAGGTCAATGCCAACCAAGGACTTGTCTTCAAGGTCTTTCGGCCGCACATCAATGAACCGCAGGATGCTGGCATCTAACTCACGAAAGTCAGGCTCGTCTTGTCGGCGTGCGAGTATGTTGTCTCGCTCCAGCGAAAGAACATCGAAGGAGACTTTCCTTCCCATGCCAAAAATCGTCACTTTCAATTCGGCAGGCTTATCTAAAAGGCCTTTGTCGACATTGTCGACCGGCTGACCTCGTAGACCAGAGAGCGCCACTGTCACCTGATTCGAAATGCCAATGCCGGCTCGACGACGCTCACCGTTCGGGAACTCAAGGTACCATTGTGAGGTCGTGCGAATCAGCGAAAAGTTTGCTCCACCTCTTCGTTCAAAATCAAAACGATCAGTCAAATGACTCGGAATATCACAGAGCCGTGGGTCTCGAAACCAAACTGCTTCGCGACTTAGATCAGCGACGACTCGTGAAGGAAATGAGAACAGTCGATCACTCCCTTTGGCGCGAATGAGTACGTCCTCATTATGGTCAGGTTTTCCGATCTCGAGCTCATGGATCCCGCCAGCATCTTCGATCGTCAGTTGGATCAACGGTGGATTGAGTCCCCACTCCGCCAAATTGACGCCGTCAGTGCTTCGATTACCTGTTGGACGCGCATCTTGTAAGAACCCAAGAATACGACCGAGCATGTCTGTATTGACCGCCACAGATTTGCCGCCTGCGACATTCTCGGAGGCAAAGAAATAGGACAGCCCAACTTGTTCAATATTCCACTTCGTTGTTGCTTGACAATCACAAGTGAGCTTTTTGATCGAAGTAAAATCGACTTGAGAAAGCGGGTTTGAATGAACGACCGGTGGTGCAACATCATCTTTCAAAAACGCAAAGCTTGCCGCTGCAGCAACCACAAGTAAGAACATGAAAACGAGAGAATTCCGCTTCACAATCAGCGCCTCCGCCAGAAGAACATGAGGGCTCCCATGAGGAGAATGAGCCCAGGAATTATTGCGACTGTGAGATAAAGAAAACTCTTCTCACGGCCCCCCTCAAGATTCACCAAGGAGCCGCGAAATTGTCGCGGAGTTCCCATGATGAATTGCTTAATATCGGTCAACCAGTAGATGGAATTCATCATGAGATCGAGATTCGCGGCCTCAACCCGTCGTCGAAGTGGGCCTTCATTGAGCCAATCATCGCTGCCAACGACCACGATCTTGCCAACCTGCTCGCTCGTATCCCGTCCAATCTCGCCGACCACCATCAACGGGAAGTCGCCATTCTTGACTCCAACCTCAGGAGCCTGTCGCCAGACGGAACCATCAAATCGCCATGGCATAGCTATGGCGCCATTAGTGGAGCGCATAATCACTTCGCGGGAAACGCGGTCTCGCTCATAGTCATCAAAAAGCTCGTAGCCATGAGATGCGCCTAAGTCGACCGGCAAGCCGTCACGGACACTCGCCTCTGTGATGACATGTGGTCGCCCTTTTTGCGGCCGTAAGAACTCAGCCCCATAGAGCCAGTAATGTCCCAACCTCGAGATGTTGAGTGTCTCATGACCAATCTGGACCGGCAGCATCTTGACGCCAAATCGTTCTAAAAGATTGGAGAAAGGTTCCTGCGTGTCTTTGCCCTGAGCCAAGAACACACGGCCACCTTCTTCGACATACCGAGATAACTCAGCCAGGGCCTTTTTCGGCCAAGCTCTGGTTGGAGAGAAAATCAAGAACACATCGCAGTCTTGTGGGATTTTTGGATTTTCGGCGAGGAGCTTCACTCCACCCACTTCAAAATTGTCATTCTGGAGAATCTCTAATAGACCTTGGAGTTTTCTCTCGCCGTGTCCATCAGCAACGCCAATCCGGACTCTCTTGCGTTCAACCACGCTCCTGAGGCCAATGAGGATCCGCGCCTCAATGAAATCGCCGGCAACACTAGGCGGGCGATATCCCAAGGTTGGGTCGGGTCCACCTAAGTCGACATCAAAGAACTGATAGAGGCTGATCGACTTCTTGGCCTTCGTGCGCACGTTATAGAAGACCACATGATTGAGCATCTGCCCCGCTCCCATGCCAAGCTCTCTCTGGAGCGAAACAGGGGCGTCTCTTTCGACATCACTATTGATCAATCGACTATCAATGAACGAATTAAGCCCAGCCACCTCCTCCATCAGAAGTTGATAGTTCGAGACCATCTGCTGGAGTATGGGGCGATAGTAGCGATCGACGTATCCCGTATCATAGTTGCGGTCACTGATGCTACGGCGCGCCTGAGCCTTCATGTTGTCGTCGATACCGAACACAAGATAGACACGAACAGGATCCTTGATACCCCGGACAAAACCCTTGGTTGTGTCAGTAAGTGCAAGAGATTTGTGATCCGTCAAATCAAACCGAAGATCACGCTTCTTGCCGAGTTCTTTGACTCCGAAGTTAATGAAGACAACCAAGAGTATCGCCAGGGCTGAAACCAAAACAACATTGGCCGCGATCTTAGATCTTACACCGCCGTCATAGGCTTCTTTTTGTTCTCGAGGATCGTTCATCGCCATTTCCTCGTTTCGACAACACGGACGGTCCAATAGAGCAACAGGATCGTGATTGAGAATTGCAGACTTAATTGGCGCAAGTCAATCAGTCCAAGAACCGACGTCTGCATGTGACGCTGAAGATCCACGTATGCGAAGAACTGAGCTGCCGTAGAACCCTGTTCAAATTGTTTCTGAAACTGGCCAATCATGAAGATGAAGAAGTTTCCAATGAAAGCCAACAACGCAGCCCAAAGTTGAATACTGCAGGCTGCCGACGCAAGCGTTCCAACGGCGAGATAGATCAACGCAATGCTGACAACCCCCAGGGTTGTCGCAGTCAACTGTCCCCAATCGACGGCCGCATCGTAAAAACCAGCCAAGACAAAGTGACAGACCCAAATGGGTGCCATGAAAGTTGCGAATACAAAAACTGAAGAGAAGAACTTGGCGCCAACAACTTGCACGTCATCGACCGGAGCTGTCATCAGTAGCTCGAGTGAACCTGAGCGTTTCTCTTCGGCAATCAACCGCATGGTCAGGAGTGGTGCCAACACCATCGTCAAGATATAGAGCCAGGTAGAAGAGTGATAGAGTGCCGCCCGAAGATCATGCCCAGTGGCAGTCAGTTGATCTAAGAACAGATATGAGACAAGGCTCGACACCACGGCCAATAAGACGAAATATCCAAATGAAGTAAACGTCGATTGAAGCTCGCGGCGGAGCAAGATAAGAAAAACCCTCATGCGGTCTTCCCCTCATCGTCCTTGATCAACTTCAGAAACACTTCCTCCAGGCTTACGTCTCGCCCCGAGACCTCCTGAATGCCAAGCCCAGATGTAACCAAAGAGGCAACAGTTCGGGCTCGTCCGTCTTTCTTGTCTTCAGATTGACAGGACAATTCGATGAGTCCCTCGCCGACGTCCTGACTATCGAGGACCGTCATGTCATCTATCGCCTCAAGGTGCCGCAAGGTATTTTCTAAGTCGCCGCGCCCTCTGATTGAGAAGTTATCCACGTCGTCTCGGCTTTTGAGTTCAGCGATGGACTTTTGAGCCAAGACTTTTCCCCCGTGAATGACAATGACTCGGTCACAGGTCGATTCAACTTCGGGAAGGATGTGAGTGCTAAGGAGAACTGTTCGCTCACTGCGCAACGATTGAATCAACTTGCGCACCTCTCGCCTTTGGCCAGGATCTAAGCCAGAAGTTGGTTCGTCGAGAATCAAGATTGATGGATCGTGGACCAAGGCGTCCGCCAGCCCAACTCTCTGGCGAAGTCCCTTCGACAGAGTTGAGATCAGGCTACGGCGGCGAGCCGTGAGATCAACTAAGGACAGGGCCTTATCGACCCCTGCTTTCGCTTCCTTAGCTCGGAGTCCTTTCAGCCGGGCCCTGAAGTCTAGATATTCACCAACTCGCATGGACCCATAGACGGGGACGCTTTCGGGCATGTAGCCAATATTGCGTCTCACCTCTTTCGATGCGAATACAACTTCATGGCCTGCGACTTCAACAGTTCCGACCGTGGGCGGGATGAAACACGACAAGATTCTCATCGTGGTCGTCTTACCTGCCCCGTTTTCACCGAGCAAACCGACTGTCTCGCCTTGCTCCACCTCAAAGTTAATGTGCTTGAGGACCTCGAAGTGGCCATAGCGCTTGAAAAGGTTTTGAACTCGAATCGTACTCATATGTGCGGTATTGCTCGTTGTGTTTGGTCAAGGGGGCCAATCTCACCCTCCCAGACGTCAACTTATTGCAAAAAGATAGCGGCCAAGGGGCAACTTGCAAGCCTTCAGCCCATTCTATTGACCTATCTTAAGATTTCGTGCGTAAACGCCCAATTAGACACTTTCTTGTGATCGCATTGACCATTCTGAAAAACACAAAACAAGCTCAGACTTAGGTCTCAGGCTCTTCATAGCTAAATGGAGGTCAAAATTAATGACCGCCGTCTTCCTATCCATAGCGAATCGAATGCCAGTGAGAGGCGTTTGTCAGTTAGATTTGGTTTCGTCGCTGAATGATAGCCATAGACACCAAGCCCGTCTCACTAAGAATGACCTCCCATTGAGATGGGGCCTCCTCGGAGCATCGTCTGAAAACTTAGGCTTGCAAAGGAATAAGGAAACCATGAAGGAAACGTCAGCCCTGCCAGAAGACCTCCCTGGTCTTGCCGTGAAAATCAGGGCGTGTCAATTATGTGCTGAGCACCTTGAGCACGGCATCAGGCCAGTACTCCAGGTGCACGGTCAATCAAGAATCCTCATTGCTGGTCAAGCTCCAGGACGAAGGGTCCATGAGTCTGGAGTTCCATTTGACGATCCAAGCGGCGAGAGGCTCAGGTCCTGGTTGCGGGTCGATGCCAAATCGTTCTATGACTCGGAACAATTCGCTATTCTCCCGATGGGTTTTTGTTTCCCAGGAACCGGTAAATCTGGAGATTTGCCTCCGAGGCCTGAATGCGCTCCGGCGTGGCGTGATCTAGTTTTGAATCTGTTGCCGAACATCGGCCTCACCATTTTGATTGGGCGATACGCGATTGATTGGCATCTTCATCGAAAACGTGATTCGCTGGCAACGATCGTGGGCGACAGTAGTATTTGGGACGAGGGTATTTTCCCTCTCCCTCATCCAAGCCCACGCAACAACATCTGGCTGAAGAAGAATGCTTGGTTTGAACAAGAGGTCCTTCCAACCTTGCGCCAACGAGTGGCGTCGTTGTTGAAGTAATCCAGCAATTAATCACAACGGGTTCGACAGCAAGCTAACGCGGTTGCTCAATGCCACTTGCCACTTGCCACTACCGCTAGATCTTGACCAGCTCCACCCATGCTTTCGCCATCAACGCATGTCCGGCTATACTTGGATGAACACCATCGCCAGCCCAGTAAGACGGCGCGGCATGCTTCGTCGCTTCATCAAAGATTTCCTGAAAAGGTATCCAGGTACAATTGGTGGCCTTGGTAACACGTTTCGCCGCTGCACGACGCTCATCAAACTCAGGAAACCACTTTTCTCCGACGGCACCGCAACGCAAGACAAAAGGCTCGCAAATAACGATCTTCGTCTTTGGCAGGGCCTTCTGAGTTTGTTGAATCAAAGCCAGGAAACCGTCTTCGTAGGTTTTGACCGTGCCATCATATCCACCACCTAATTTGTGCCAAATATCATTCACACCGACAAGAATGCTGAGAACGTCAGGCTTCAGATCAATGGCCTCTTTTTGCCACCTCGCCGCCAAGTCCGGCACCTTGTTCCCCGAGATGCCTCGGTTGAAACACTTCAACTCACTCCCAGGAAACTTCGCCAACAAGGTCGAAGCAATCAAGAATGGATAGCCTCGCCCCAAAGCGGCGCCATTGTTAGGACCTACATGCTTGCGATGGCGTTGGACGTCAGTGATGGAATCGCCTTGAAAGAGGATTCGGGCACCCTTCTTCGGTTTCTCTTCATCCGTACTCGAATCCTGGACTTGGGGAGCTGACATTCCGGTAGCCGCGACTGCTCCGCCCATCGCCAAGGCCGAGAGAATCCAGTTTCTACGCGTCACGCTGTTTTGATTCGTCGTCACATTTCACTCCAATTTGGGATTAGCGGAAGATCAACACGATGGAGCACAGAATCTAACGTATTGAGCCCAATACGGCGATATGAGAGTCGGCCGATTCAAGACGGCGGCAAAAAGCGCTTTTGCTGGCAGTCCGGGCGTGATTCTAAGGTGGACACAAAAAAACAGCGGGTGAATGAAATCACCCGCTGTTCTGACTTTAGATCGAGATACCGAGAACTAGTTCTTCACGGTGAAGTCGGCATCGATGATATCGTCATCATCTTTCTGCCCACTTGGTGCTTCAGCACCAGCCGTTGGTTCTGGTCCGGCCTGTGCATCTGCGTCTTCGTTTTTCTCTTTGTAGAGAATCTCAGCGAGCTTGTGGCTGGCTTTCGTCAACTCATCCAAGGATGCTTGGATAGTCTCTTGATCGCCGTCCTTCAGATCGTTCTCAAGCTTGGCTCTGGCTGCTTCGATGGAAGCCTTCTCGGATTCGTCAAGCTTGTCGCCGTGCTCTTCCAAGTTCTTCGCGACTTCATGAGTCATCATGTCTGCTTTGTTACGCAGCTCAATCAACTCACGCTTCTTCTTGTCCTCTTCGGCATTGTCTTCAGCTTCTTGAGTCATGCGATTGATTTCTTCGTCGCTGAGTCCAGAGGATGAAGTGATACGAATGTCTTGCATCTTACCGGTTGCTGCATCCTTCGCAGAAACATTCAGAATACCGTTCGCGTCAATGTCGAAGGCGACTTCGATCTTCGGTGTTCCTCGCGCTGCGGATGGAATACCTGTGAGATCAAAACGACCCAAGGTACGGTTGTCTCCAGCCATTTCTCTTTCGCCCTGTAGGACGTGAATGCTAACCGTGGTTTGGTTGTCATCCGCAGTTGAGAATGGCATTGACTTCTTCGATGGAATCGTTGTATTGCGCTCGATGACTCGAGTCATGACGCCACCGAGAGTCTCGATACCCAAGGACAGCGGTGTCACGTCGAGCAACACAACATCGTCACGCTCACCGGCCAAGATACCACCCTGGATAGCCGCGCCAATCGCCACGACTTCATCCGGATTAACACCGTGATTCAGCTTGTCGCCAAAGACACTCTTGACCAAGTCTTGAACGGCCGGGATACGAGTTGATCCACCAACCATGATGACTTCGGAGATGTCTGAAGCTGAGAGCTTTGCGTCCTTCAGTGCGTTCTCGCAAGGGATGCGGGTGCGGTCGACCAAGCTCTTAGTCAAGTTGTCGAAATGAGCACGAGTGAGGGAACGCTGCAAATGCTGCGGGCCGGCTTCAGTCGCCGTGATAAATGGTAAGTTGATGTCAGCCTGCATGGCTGTCGACAATTCGCATTTGGCTTTCTCAGAAGCTTCCTTCAAGCGTTGCAAAGCCATCTTGTCCTTGCGGAGGTCGACGCCTTGTTCTTTCTTGAACTCTTCAGCCAACCAGTTGACCAATGCCTCGTCAAAATCGTCGCCACCCAAGCGGGTGTCACCGTTGGTTGACAAGACCTCGAAGGTCATTCCAGTTTCGTCATCATCGGAAAGTTCAACGTCGAGGATGGATACGTCAAAAGTACCACCACCCAAGTCGTAGATTGCGATCTTGCCGCCAGTCTTCTTCTCGATGCCGAATGCAAGTGCTGCAGCCGTTGGCTCATTGATGATGCGAACAACTTCTAACCCAGCAATACGACCGGCATCTTTCGTTGCTTGACGTTGCGAGTCATTGAAGTATGCAGGGACCGTAATCACTGCCTTTTCGACTTCCTCGCCAAGATGCTTCTCAGCTGTTTCCTTCAAAGCGCGAAGGATCTTCGCCGAAATTTCTGGCGGAGCATAGACGTTGCCGTTTGCTTCGACCTTTACCATTTCCTTGCCACTGCCGACCATTTTGTAAGGAACCATTTTCTCTTCATCACCCACTTCGTCGTGGCGGCGACCCATGAATCGCTTGATGGAGAAAATTGTGTTTATGGGGTTTGTGACTGCTTGACGTCTCGCGTTCAAGCCGACCAGTTCTTCTCCAGAACTGGTAAATGCGACCACACTAGGGGTCGTACGATTACCAACTTCATTCGTCACGACTGTGGCCTGACCGGCCTCCATGACTGCGACGACTGAGTTAGTTGTTCCGAGATCGATGCCGATAATCTTTGACATAGCTTTGTCCTTTCCGCTGCGCGTTGTTGCGCACCACCCCAAACTGGGCGGGCTTCTCAACAATTGCAACTGCGATGCCAACAGGGCCTCCGCCGAGAAAGTATATAAGCATAGTCCATGAAAACACTTACGACCACTGCAAGATCGCAGATGTCGCTGTCTTTTTGGCAGATTCGGAATTCGGGTGGCGGATTGCTGTCAATCTGACAGGTTCACCAATGCACATATGGGGCGGCGGGCAATCGTTTGGCTTGCAATTACAGATCCCTGGCCCCCTCATAAACGGGGTCCCAAAACGGCATCAGGCTGCTGCGACGTTAGTTAAGACCGAACTCTTTGAGCTTCCGATAGAGTGTTCGTTCGGAAATTCCGAGGGCCTGGGCGACCTTGGCGCGATTCCCCTCAAAGCGCTTCAGATAATGACTGATCATGTAGTTCTCGACGCTCGATAACGACAAGCCATCGAATGCATTCAACGGTAACAGCGCCTGTCCGGCTGGGTTCTCACCAATGACATCAGGTGGAATGTCGTCCACACCGAGAGTTTCGTTAGATGCCAAGACCACCATGGTGTCGACAACGTTTTTCAATTGCCTAACATTGCCTGGCCATTCGAAATTGACGAGCTGTTGCATGGCTGCAGGTTCGAACTCATGAACAGTACGCCCAAAAGCACGATTGGCCTCCCGGAGAAAATGGTGGGCCAAGAGAGGGATGTCTTCCCTTCGTTCTTTCAATTCAGGCATTTGAATGTGAACGACTTTCAAACGGTAATAGAGATCTTCACGAAACTTGCCTTGCTTGATCTCATCTTCAAGGATGCGATTTGTCGCTGCGATGATGCGAACATCGACACATTTTGCCTCGTTGGCGCCAACGCGGATCACCTCTCGCTCCTGGACGACGCGCAGTAGCTTGACTTGCAAGCTCAGTGGCATGTCACCAATTTCGTCGAGGAAGATCGTTCCGTTGTCGGCAAATTCGAAGCGTCCTTCGCGAGCGCTCACGGCACCAGTAAAGGCACCTCTCACATGCCCGAAAAGTTCACTTTCGAGAATGGCTTCTGACATCGCTCCACAGTTGAGCGCGACAAAGGGGAAGTTGTGGCGCGGGCTTTGACGATGAATCGCACGAGCCACGAGTTCCTTGCCTGTTCCGTTGGCACCTGTCACCAGAACTGTGGCCGGCGTTGGGGCCACTTTCCGAATGATGTCGAAGATGTGTTTCAGCTGCTGTGACTCACCGATGAATTCAGGAAAAGGACGGTCAGCATCCTCGACGAATTTACTCGGGATAATCGTCACTTCAGGTTTGATTGGCGGATTCTTCTTGCGCTCAATTTGGTCGCAGACTTCCTTCACCCGTAGACGCACTTCATCGACCTGAAGTGGTTTGGTGAGGTAATTAGCCGCACCCATCTTGATCGCTTCAACAGCTTGCTCAACGCTGCCATGACCGGAAACGAGAAGAACTTCCGTGCCGGGGCATTGTGACTTCACGTGAGAGAGAACATCCAGCCCAGTAACCGGCGTCATTTTCAGATCTGTCACGACGATGTCGAATGTCTCTGCCCCTAAAGTTCGGATGCCGTTTTCACCTGAAGTGGCTACCGTCACCTGGTAGCCAACCCGTTCGAGGATCTCTGCCATTGCTTCGGCGTGATTCGCTTCGTCATCGACGACAAGGATTTTCACCTTGGCAGGATTCATTCTGCGCCCCCGTTATCACGTGGCAGGACCAAAGTGAACTTCGTCCCGCGACCGAGAGAACTTTCACAGAGTACCTCGCCGCCATGTCTCGCCATGAGTCGATCCACCATGGGTAGTCCAAGTCCGGTGCCGTTGGATTTTGTTGAATAGTAGTACCGAAAAACCTGCGCCAAAGTCTCTTCACTCATGCCGCAGCCGGTGTCAATGATCTCGATCAAGACATTCCCGTCCTTCGAGCGTGTATGTGCCGAAATCGTGCCACCGTTATCGTCGATTGCATCCATCGAGTTCTTGACCAGATTGATCAGGGCCTGACGTAAGAGATTCTCATCGGCGGAAACGCCACCAAGGCCACTATCGAGCTGCATATCGACGTCAATATTGTTCTTACGCAACTCCGAACTCATGAAATCAAATACGTCTTCCAGCAAATGACTGGGGTCGAGGATTTTGAGATCAAGGGGAGCCGGAGAAGTCAGCCGTAGGAAATCGGAGAGCATTTGCTCTAAGCGATGCGACTC
The DNA here is from genome assembly GCA_047639315.1 of Planctomycetota bacterium. Classification (GTDB taxonomy): domain Bacteria; phylum Planctomycetota; family DRQF01; genus S139-23. The sequence continues at coordinate 5,773 of JBLINQ010000060.1, read as the reverse complement.
CTGGAGCATGACATCGATCTTTCGAACGCTCCGATTGGCCAAAGGCCCGCGCTCTTCAGCCCAATCCTCACGGAGCAGTTGCAAGTTGATATTCATCGTCGACAGCGGGTTCTTGAGTTCGTGCGCCAGCCCACCGACCAGAGCGCTCCACTGTGCGAATTTATCCTGCATTGGATTCTGTGGCATGTTTCCCAGGCCCCCATAAAATGCCCTATCGGCTTCAACCTGACAGCGCCGAAAATAACACGTAACCCCCCGCAAGCCCAATAATAGGGTCCCCTGTGACTAAGAAATAGAAGCAGAGTGAGAATTTTGATCGCTCCTGAGAATCTTGAAGCAACGACTCATAGGAATCATGATCGCGCCCTCATTCGAGTGATGAAATTGAGAATGTGCAGGGCCCATGAAAATTGGCTAAACTATCGCCGTGAAGGAATGCCACCAGTAACCCTGAAGTGTTGCCATGGACCTGCGCCAAATTGCCCAAGGAGTCATCATGGCCACAGCGCCGTCGATCATATCGCTCAAAGACACCTCCTCCGAGTCTGCGGCTGCCCAGGCTCGAAAAGTCCTTCGAGACGGAGGCATCGTCGCTTTTCCAACCGAGACGGTTTATGGATTAGCGATACGAGGCGATTCATCTGAGGCAAGAGAATCCCTCTTTCAGCTCAAGAATCGCGATCCGAACCAACAACTCGCTCGCTATGTCGCCCATGCCAACCAAATAAGTGCGAGTGGAATCACGGTCAATGTGCGTGCCTCCAAGCTGATGAAGGCGTTTTGGCCGGGACCGCTCACTGTTGTCATCCAGTCAATCACGGGTGAAACTCATGGATTTCGGTCGTCCTCCCACCCGGTCGCAGCGATGATCGGTTCAGACGATGCACTGCCCATCTTAGGAACGAGTGCCAACTTCAGTGGCTCTCCGCCGATCGCCGATGCTGCGACCATCATCGACACCTTCGGCGAACGAATCGCATTAACGATCGATCAAGGCCATCCTTTGGCAGGGTTGGCTTCATCCGTCGTCCTGCTCCCATTCACTGGCGGTTTTCAAATGCTCCGCGAAGGAGACGTTGCCAAGTCCATCATCCAATCAGAATTGGAGATCAAGATTTGCTTGGTGTGCACGGGGAACACATGCCGAAGTCCGATGGCGGAAGTTTTCCTGCGCGATCTGCTGGACTCTCGTGACTTGGGAAGTGCGGAGAAAATCAAATACACCATCAAATCGGCTGGAACGTCGGCCGGATCGGGCATGCCAGCTTCGACGCACTCCCAAGCTGTCGCCAAGGAACGCGGATTGGATCTGAGTTCTCATCAGTCACGTGCGATCTCAGCACGGGACTTGGAAGATTGCGACATAATCTTGACCATGACACGAAGGCACCGAGATATGTTGGTGGACGTCCTGCCTGAATGCGAGAATCGAGTAAGGCCCTTAGCCGGGGAAGACCATGACATCGTCGATCCCTTCGGAGGCGATTTGCAGACTTATCAGGACTGTGCTGATGATATTGAGCGACGACTAAAAACGCTCTTGGAGCAACTATGAAAATTTCAATCGGCAACGACCACGCCGCTGTTCAAGAAAAAGAAGCTGTCGTCCAACAGTTGAAAGATCTCGGACACGAAGTCACAAATGTCGGAACCGACACAACCGATTCAACCGACTACCCCGACTTGGCCGCCCTTGTTGCCAAGAGTGTCGTGAATCAAGAAACAGAATTGGGGATATTGATTTGTGGAACCGGGATCGGCATGTCAATCGCGGCCAATAAAGTCAAAGGCATTCGCGCCGCCCTCTGTCATTCAACAGAAACAGCCGAAAAAGCCAGAGAGCACAATGACGCCAATGTGATTTGCTGCGGTGCGCGTGTGACGTCACTTGATGACATCCAGGCAATGATCGCCACTTTCGTTGCCACACCGTTCGCTAATGGCCGTCATCAACGTCGCGTTGATAAAATGATGGACCTGCAAGAAGGTGCATAGTAATCGCCCTCGTGGTCATCAAAGATCCGGTTCAAAAACTCGATATTGAATCGCCGGAGACGCCCCGTCTCCTCCGACACACGGCCGAAATCAACGGGGCAATTCCTAACGCAGCACTTCAAGGGGCGCCTTGATGATCTCGGTCTCACGGGCTGAGATCTCGAAAGTAAATCGATCATGGCGATAACCAAAGCACTTGATCTCCGCCGTGTAACGACCCGGTGCAATCTTGTGAATCGTGAGTCGGCCTCTTGAGCCGCCTTGGACTGCAATTCGTCTGCCATCGATCCGTGCCGATTCACCCTTCTCAGTAAAGATCTGAGCTGCAGGAATGCCCTTGATCTCAGTCCCATCACCGTCGGTCACCTGGATGATCACTTTGCCGCCCTGCTCTAGAGTGAAGTTGCGCTGCGCGCTACCTTCTTTGCCACAGAGAATAACCACAGGGTCGGGACAACAATAAGTCGGGGAACTTAGGGCCAACTTCACTTGACCAATCGGCAACCCGCCGATGCGGTACTCCCCTTTTTCGTTAACGCTGACGCCACGTGGTTTCCACGTGGATCCGCCCTGCTGCATGGCCTTTTTACCATCGGGGCCAACCGTTGACTCGATGGTCGTATTCGGAGCGACAGAAACCGTAACTGTGATACTGGCCGGGTTGATAGGCGCACCTTCCGAATCTTTGATTACACCATGGATATTTGCGCCCTCACGCAACACAAAAGTCTTGACTGCCGAGATACTTGATGGCTGGACAATCACAGGTATGTGGCTCATAGGCACGCGATCATCGGCCTCTATTTCCACCACATAATTGCCAGGCTCGAGGCGATCAATTCGAAATTTCCCATCAGGTGATACCATTGTCGTCTGAACGTATGACTCATTGATCTCCATCAGTTTTTGAGCCAAGCGCGAGACCAATGGGACCTCGCTTTTTTGGCTCTTCGGAATGTCGTGAAGAGGTTTCACTGTAATCTTGAATCGCTCAATGGGAATCCCGGATTGATAGGCGATGACCGTGCCTTCAAGCGACCCATAAGGCAACAACTGGAAATCGACATCAGAGGATCCTGGCAAGACATCGTCTTTGGTCGGAGCGATCCCTTGGTCGGAATTCGCTTTGATCCGATAAGACTTATCGTGCAACTGTCCTAAGATATAGGTGCCATCTGCTGCCGTCTTCGTCGATACGGCATTCATCCGGAATCGGCCGAGACTTGCGGTGACTGTGACTCCCGCTGCAGGCAAACCGTCGTCGGTCAAGACCATACCTTTGATGGTTTGACCTCGCGTAAGTGATACCGGTTGATCAATGCGATCGCTATACTTCTCAACAAACAACTTCGAAGGTGCCAATGGTACATAGTCAATGTGATGCATCGACAACTGGTATGGCCCAGGCCATAGCCCATCAAATTCCCAATAACCATTGTCATTCGTGGCCACATTAAGAGTTCGCGATTGGCCCGCTTTCATCCCAGGGGCAAACCAGACATCTCGAAATTGTGGTTGCTCGAGAGTTACAACGACATTCTTTATTGGGACTTCATTCTCATCGACAACCAATCCGCGCACAGTGGCACCGATTGCAAGCTGCACAATGATTCCATCAACGTATTCACCTGCCACTGCTTCAAAGTCGGCAGATATTCCAATGCAATAGCCATCGGCAACAACCGCCAACCGATAGGTCTTTCCGTTGTTCAAACCGTCGATAGTGAAAACGCCTTGCCCATCCGATCGTGCTTCAGCATTGCCTCTGACATTCCTAAAGATATCAACGCTCTTCGCTACGTAGATTTCTGCTCCAGGAATCGGCGTACCGTCCGGATCGACAACCACCCCCGACGCGTAACCAGCGGGCTTCATCTTGAATATCTTCTGCCCTTTGAGCGCTTCAGCATTGACCTCCAGCATCATCGGCAAGTCGGAATAGCCCTTAGCCGAGAGAACCATTTCAAATCGACCTGGGTTGAGCCCCTTGAATCCGAACTTGCCAAATACGCCCGTGATCTCGCGACGTGTTGGGATGATGTACTCGCGCATCGTGACCGAACATTCAGAAATTGGCTGCTCGGTTAGGGAGTCGACAACGATGCCGTTCAACTCAAAACCCCTCTTTAGCCGAATCTCGAGTTGCTCCGAGAGATTCGCCGTCGCCCAGAAATCATCTTCCGGTTTGATGAACAACCACTGATATTCACCGTGTTCGAAGTAAAGACTCAGGTTGCCGTCAGGGACACCGTTAACCTCAAAAGTTCCGTCGCTCTTTGATTTGAAATGGCGCCGCCAACGCCGATATTCATGCTTCGTCTTGCCCGGCTTCGTTAAGCCGGCATCGCAGAAAACGCCTGAGATTGCCTCTCCGGTATCCGCATCGATGATTCGCCCTCTTAAGACAATACCAGGAAGCATCTGCGCATCTACGATCATGCCAGCCCCGACCCCATCCTTGAGCACCTCGGAGAATCCTGCCTTCTCGATCCGCATGGAGAAATAAGGACCTGGCTCATCGCTCAGGTCTGGAAATAAGTACCGTCCACCTTCGCCAGTCGCCACCGATTCGCGCTCAGTCTCGCTATGCTCAACTTTAATGCGGCCTGTTCTTGCTGGCTGCAAGTAGTTGTATCGAAACAGCGTAATCTTGACTCCAGCGATAGGCTTGCCGTCCGGAGTCGTCACTTTCCCCGACAGCTGGTTCTTGGGCCCCATTTGGGCCGGAACTTTCTCAGACTTCCCTGAAGAGCGAATCGACTCAATGGCGTTTGTATTGGGAGTAAGTTGGGTCTTCGGCTCCTCAACAATCTCGAGAGGAACTTCTTCAACTTCAACTTCGGGTAGGTCCTGCGCTTCATTGTCCAGTGTATCCCAGACCAGAAACACGCCGCCAACAATGATGACCAAAACGGCCAACCAAATCAGTTTGTTTACCATTCCATCCTCTACCGCAACGATGGCTTCATGCAGTCGTGACGAAAACAAGATCACTCAGGTCTTCGCCGGACCGGAAGCTATGATCCGGGTCTCTTTACAAATCTGGCACGCTCTTCTCTTAGGTGCACAATTTAGCGCAAATACGCCCCATCTCCAAAGATCGGCGCATTCCCTTCAACTTTGTAGCTTAGATGACTATTCGTGAACAATCGGACCGTCTTTCTTATGGAAATCTTTGCTGAGCCGAGATTAAGCGCTTTCAGCGTCAACTTTGCGCCCGAAAATCATCAACACCGCGAACACCGCGGCCAGTCCCAATGGCAAGAGAATGTAGGAAGAAACCCCAAATCCAGCTGGTAAATACCCAAAGACAAGGGCGATTCCAGCTACCGTGAGAGCATAGGGCATCTGAGTTCTCACGTGATCAACATGATCAGCACCCGACGCCATGGACGACATAATCGTCGTGTCCGAGATCGGCGAGCAGTGATCACCAAAGACCGCACCTGCCAAGACCGCGCCCACACTCGCCGCCAAGACGCTACGCACTTCGGGCTGAGACAGGCCGTTTTCAACTGACATGCCACAAGCGTAGTCGATAGTCAGTGGAATGAGGATGCCCATGGTGCCCCATGACGAACCAGTCGAGAATCCAACAACAGCAGCCAGAACAAAAATGACGGCTGGTAAATAGTTGAGGGTGAAGGACATATGGTAAACCAGGAATTGCGATGTATTCAGTCTTTCGCAGATCCCCTGGAGGCTCCATGCCATGATCAGAACCAGTGCTGCAGGGATCATTGCCTTAATACCAGCCGTGCAAACTTCGACGACTTCT
>JBLINQ010000059.1:0-27880 GCA_047639315.1 Planctomycetota bacterium | reverse complement strand
TCAGCAGGCGAAAACGCTGCTTTGGTTGCAAGATTGACAAATCTAAGTCATCCCGTTGCAACCTAAGCTCGTTAAGACGATGTAAGACGACTTTTGGCTGATTCACTGATCTGCTCCATCCCTTGGTGTGATTCACCGCTCAAATGGACAGGCTGTAGCGTGCCAAACGTGCCCTAAGAGGAGAATCCGTAGTTCCCCTATCGAGTCCTTATGGCGTGAGCTTGAATAAAAATGCCATATTCATGCATTTCCGAAGGTGGCTGGTGAATATAGATTCAATCAACCAGATTGTTCGACAGAGACGTGGGGCAACCAGAGGAACGAAGGAGATTTCAGAACGTGCCGGATTTGCCAGACAATGAGATCTTAAGCCAAATGAGGGATTTGGCGGCGCAAGAGGGCTTTGAGGTCGCCGGTGCACTCCCGATCGGTGACTTGGCACCTAATCACTTTGATGCCTGGTTAGCGCAAGGATTTGCCGGGAACATGGACTATATGGGCCGTTATCGGGAGCAGAGGAACGATCCCTCGAAGTATTTTGCCCCATTCTTGTCGGTCGTTAGCTTTATTCTTCCCTATGATTCGACCCCACCTTCCGCCTCACCAGAAATTGGCAACATCGCGCGTTATGCCTTGGGTGATGATTATCACTTGGTCATCAAGAAGAAGCTTTTTCGCATTATTGATGCTCTGAAGGCCTTGGATCCAAACCTTGAAGCTCGTGCGCTCGTCGATACGGCGCCCCTACTCGAAAAAGTCGCAGCTGAACGGGGCGGATTGGGATGGCAGGGGAAACACAGCAATGTCATCCGAGAAGGCAAAGGATCCTGGTTCTTCTTGGCTGAGATTCTGGTCAATCGCCCATTAGAAACCGATTTGACTTCAACCGACCGCTGCGGCATTTGTGACGATTGCATTGAGGCTTGCCCCACTCGAGCGATTACCGCGCCCTATGTCGTCGACAGCCGACTGTGCATCTCTTACCTGACCATTGAGTTGCGAGGCATCATGCCGAGAGAACTACGTGGGCTGATCGGCAATCGGATTTTTGGTTGTGACGATTGCCAAGAAGTTTGCCCATGGAACCGGTTGGCCGCTCTCCCGGCTATCGAAGAATTCGAACCGCGCGCAGGTTTGCGAGATCGAACACTGACCGAGTGGCTTGAGCAAACTTTAGAAGAGTGGCGGCTCACCTTTAGCAAGTCGGCCGTTAAGCGTACGAAGTTTGATGGCTTTAAGCGCAATGTGGCTGTCGCCATTGGGAATCATGGTGCCGATGCTTATGTCGAGCCCATTCGGGACGCTTTGGCGGTGGCAGCCCCAGTTGTGCGCGCTCATTTGATTTGGGCTTTACGCAAGATTGACTCGCAGCCAGCGACGACACTCTTACGCGAATGGCAAGCGATGGAAACAGATCCTGAAGTCTTGTGCGAGTTTCAGGGCGACGTCGATTCGCCGTTGGCCGCCAAGTAGGCTTGTGCCTCGGCAAGATCATCCGGAGTGTCGAGGTCGTTTCGGATCCAAGGGTTCGAAACGACTGCGTAAGCCACGTCTTTTTCGTGGTGGATGATTGGCCGGATCGAATCATCAGGCCCCAATTGCAATATCTTTTGAGCCAGCGCGGTTGAGAAAACCAGTGGATGGCCACGTCGTTCGCCAATGGAGGTGACGTAGATTTCTCGACCAGGGTCATCAATCATGAGACGAGCAATGGCGTCATAGTCGCTTTGTTGGATGAGTGGAAGATCGACGGGGTGGAGGAGGAAGTAGTCGGCATCTTGGACCGACTGCAAGCCTGCGCACAGAGAGCCAGTTTGTCCGCGTTCCCATTGGTCATTACTGATGAACAGAGCTCCGTGAGCTTGCGCTTCCTTGGCGACTTCAGCGGCAGAAAAGCCGCCCACGACGGTCGTTGACATCGAAGACTTCGGCAAATTCAAAGTGGCTATACGCTGGAGGGCCGTTTTGCCGGCCAAGTTGAGGAGGGCCTTAATTTGACCCATGCGACTTCCGGCGCCAGCAGCCAAGATGATTCTGGCGATCTTCTTGTCTAACATTTGATGCGCTTCGCTCTCTCAGGGTCTCTTACTGCAGCAATACTTAGTCGACTCGGGACAAAGTACGGAACAGTTCCTTCGGCTGACCGTTTTGCACCCCAAGGCAATAAGACGACAAGAATCTCAGTTTCTCACGCAGGCTCAGGTCGCCGTAGTGAGGCAGGTCCCGAACCATGCGGCGTAAATTCTTGATTCGGACCGCTGCGCTCACGGTTTCCAGATGCTTGATACCATCGAGATCGACCAACCAGAGATCGCCGGGGTCGGAAACAAGCAGGTTGCTTGCCTTCAGGTCTCGATTAGAGAATCCTTCGCCATGCAGAAGACCAACCAATCTCCCGGCTGACGACAGAAGGTCTAAGCGTTGATCGGCTCGTTCGATGGCCAGTGCCTTGAGGGTTTCGGCCCCTATTTGCACGTCCGGAAGGTAGTCCATCAAGAGATACGACTTGTGAATGCAACCAAGGACTTTCTTGTCAGCGTAGGCCAACACGCGAGGAGTCCGAATGCCGATCATCTCCAAATGGTAAGCACGCTTGTAAGCAGAGCGCGCTCGGGAAGGAGAGAATTGGTGTTTGACGATATTGCGGTACTTCTTCAAGTTGAATCGTTTGAGAAGAGCCTGCCCAGCGGTTCGAGCGACCGTCGTGGCTCGTGAATCTTTGATCAGAGTCGGGCTGGGCTGAAGAAAGGCATCTGGATCTTCCAAGACGATACGGTGGGCATCATTCATCGCCTCATGCCTCGCATGCCAAACCAAACCACCGGCCTGGATGATCTTGAAATCGCGGTTCGTGTGGAAGCAGCGTTGAATCTCTCGGGCGATGTGCTCCTTCATGGCCGTCTCGGAGTCGGCGTCCATTTCACGGCGCTTGAGATACTCGGATGCAGCGTCTATGCGTCTTCGCGGACTCGCCCCATACATGAGAGACCACAATTGAGAAAGCACCAAATGTGGAATGTCAACGTGAGAGCGATTGACCAAGTCAACGTCGTCTATAGACGGAGTGCCCTTATCATCCCACGACAAAGCTGCCGGTGAGGGATCATTGATGAAGTACCCACGCTCATGGATCGACACGACTAAGTCGACGAGCTTTTGGGTTCGTATTACATCTTCGGCGCTGAATTCGCTCATCGATTTCCGAGGTTCTGGTAATTCTCACGTGTGCTTGCCCGCACGACGAAGAGGCATGATATGCTGCAATAAGGACGAGGGGAACGGGAAAAATTGAAGCGGATTCTTCCGACTCGTCACTCCGTGGCCCGAATTGGGGGCAGTTGGCCGAAGGATGCTTTGGCGAGCGCGGAATAGGGACTTCTTGCGGTGAGCCAAGATGAGGAGCGAGGATTGGCAAGACCGGACCTTCTGAATTGGGATGGCGCTGGCCAGGTGTGGGCCAATTCCACCGGATTGACCATTCTGCGTGAGTTCGGCTGCCAATCTCTTAACGACATTCATGACTTTCAGGGTGGCGAGATTGTCAATTCTGGCGGTCATCGAATGGTTCGCCGTTTGGTCTCAAAGGCCGGCCGCACCTTCTTTCTCAAGCAGAGTTTTCGATCGAACAGCGGCGAGGTGCTTTCGGCGTTGATTCGTCATGGGAAACGAGTTTCTTCTTCCGAAACTGAAGCTCGAAACATCATGACGTTGGCATCCGGGGGTGTTTCCTGTGGGGCCGTAGTTGCTTACGGCGCTGAAATGAAGGGACTCGCCGAGAAATTCTCATTCCTTCTAACCGAAGAAGTGCAGGGAGTTGAACTGGGTGTCTACTTAGGCAACAGGCTTTCTTCCCTCCCGCGGAGCGACATAAACGATACGCGGGTTTTCCTCGCCCTCAAGAATCTGCTCGTGGCCTTGATTGACGGCGGCTCCTACTTCCAAGATCTTGTACCCAAACACATCTTCATCGACTCTGCCGCCAACGGCGAGGTGCAGGTGAACCTGATTGATGTTGCTCGGATCAAGAATGGGAAGCCCCGATCGTTACCGAACACGGTCGAGATGATCGCTAAGCTCAATGTCAATTTGCCTTTGGCTGATGTCGGAACGGCTTATCGAGCACGATTTACCAGGACTCTTGGCCATCACCTTAATCTTGAACTCATGAATCCGGTCATCAGGGCAAGCGAAGCACTGCTTCGTCGTCGGCGCTATCGATTTGTTCTCTCTCCGCATCCAAGACCAGCTGAGTTACAAGTGCGCCATATGCCCATGACCGGAACGGTTTGGGATCGGGCCCAGATGGAGGCCCTCGTTGACGCCAAAGTTGACCTTGAGACGAAGAGCTTGCCCATGGAAGCGAACGTCAAATCGTCAGCATGTTTTCTTGGTCTGAATATGTCTCATGCAGAGACCAAGATGCTGGTCAATTTGCATCGTACGCTTCGCGGCTGGATTCGGCTCACGCCCTTGGCTGGGTGGCGAATGACACAATCGGATGGCGAACCCTCATGGGCGATGTGGCAGGCCAGTGGAAAAGCGACTCTGGCTGAGAAATTATCCACCCTGTCTGACCAAGAATTGCCACGTTTTGGCCTGGCGATCAGCCAAATTGCGAAGGCTCTTTTGATGGCCGGGGTCATTCCGGAAGCAGATTGGTGTTCTTGGATGCGATGGGAGTCCGGAGAGATTCGATTGGAGCCCAAACCGCCGTTCAGAACCAAGGACCTGAACGCCGATATGGTGACGGAAGAGCTTCAAAGTCAAATATCGGCAATCATTGGCTTAGAGCGCGCCAAGCTGGTCCTGGGAGGATTCAGCTTGGAACGTCCTGCATTATTAGGCGGATCTCAGCGGCTCATCCGTTCTTGACTCTGGAGACGACGGAGGTCTTCGGCTAATCTCCCATGGAATTTCCTTTTCGGACGAGAATTGATGACTGATCCCAAAGCTGAATCACTTGAAGATGACGCTCAGAAAATTGGCCGAGGCGCCCTCTATTTAACCGGGACCAAACTCTGGTTCATGGTGAGCGGCTACATTATTTACTTTGGCTTACCTCGGATTCTCGGTTCTGGGGAAGAGGGTAAGGCCCTCTTCGGAAAATATCAGGTTGCGATCTTCTTGGCATCGATCGCAAACGCTCTCGCTGTCCAGGGTACAACCCAGGCAATTGCGCGTTTTGTCGGCAGAGGCAAGGTCGGCGGGATCCGTGCGGCGGCAATACGTTTGCAGACCATGCTTGGCGGCGGGGCATTTCTCCTCCTGTTCTTCAGTGCTCCTTACATTGCTGAGCATGTCTATGATGACACGAGCCTGACTCGACCACTTCAATGCTCAGCATTCATCACTCTCTTCTACGCATTCTATGGCATCTACATGGGCTACCTGAATGGCAGTCGCGAGTTTGCCAAACAAGCGCTCGTTGATTTTTCATTCTCAACCCTAAAAGTGATTGGTGTCTTGTGCGGTGCATTCTTCTTGAAGAATGCTCTTGATCCCGTGTCCGGACCAATTGTTGGTTGGGCGGGTGCGGCACTTGTTGTCTTAGTCATGGGGCGTGTGCTCTGTGGCCCGGCGAAGGCCGGAGATGATGTAAGCGTCAAAGAGCTCTTCAATTTCCAAATCTTCACTATGCTCGTGGCCGGAGCGGCTACGGCAGTGGCCAAGACTGACCTTCAAGTCGTGAAGATTGGCTTAGCCAAGTTTCATGACATGCCCTCGGCCCAAGTCGATGCTATCGCAGGTGAATATTCAGCGGCTCAGGTATTTGCGACAATCCCATATCAACTCGTATTTGCCATAACCTTTATTCTCTTTCCGTTGGTGACGGCGGCGTCAGACAATGACCGAGAGAAGCTAAAAGGCTATGTCGTACAAACGACTCGTTATGCGGCGATGATTGCCGGTGCCATCGTGCCCCTATTCGTTGCTTGTCCAGAACGAACCCTCATGGTTCTCTTTCCGCCTGAATTCGCCGATGGTGCTCCAGCCCTCCGGTTTCTGGCTCTGGGCTACTTCTGCTATTCCGTGTTCTTCATCATGGTTTCGATCATTACCGCCAGTGGTCGTCCGGGTGTCAGTTTTCTCCTGGTTGCAATCACCTTCGCCTTGCAGATCGCCTGTGGAGCCCCGCTGGTTGCAGCGATGGGCGCCAACGGTGCTGCATTGGGCACGATGATTGCGATGTTTATCGGCCTTCTTGTGGCCAACAGATTTGCTACGAAAAACTTCGGGCAAGGCGTTGTGTGCTCTGTCATGATCAAGATTGCAGTGTGCGGGGCCATCGTTGGTGGCGTTGCCCATGTCCTCCTGGCGCGTGCAACGCTCTGGGGTGGTCATGGCGTCCTGGCTAATATTGGCGGTACTGGGATCGTTTCAAAACTTCTCACAGCAGGGGGCTTCAGTGCTCTCGGAGTCATCTACATCTTCGTCTTAGTCAAGACCAAAATCTTTGATGACGAAGACATGCAGCGATTCCGGAAAGTGCTCAAGCGCGGCTAATGATTTCAGGTGCACGTATCACAGTGACGGTTCCGGCTCACAATGAGGGACGCCTTATTGAGCAGACTATCCACTCTATTCCACTCTCTGTGGACCGGATCATTGTGGTCGATGATGCCTCCACTGACGATACGACTGCCAAGGTTGAGAAACTCAAGGACGATCGTATTCAGTTGATTCGTCGCGAGAAGAACGGCGGTGTTGGAGCCGCCATCGTCACTGGCTATCGAGCCTTCCTCGAAGACGGTGGCGACATTTGTGTCGTCATGGCTGGGGATGCCCAAATGGACCCGGCCGACCTTGAGCCCCTGATCGCTCCCATTGTGGATGGCAAAGCCGACTACGCGAAGGGCAACCGCCTGATTACCGCTGATGTTCGTGCTGTGATGCCTAAGGGGCGCTTCGTCGGCAACATCGTCTTTACCATGTTGACCAAGATTGCCAGCGGCTATTGGCACGTCGTTGATTCCCAGTGTGGTTACGCCGCGATTTCCAGAGAGACTCTCGGTCTCTTGGATCTTGATTCCGTCTACGATCGTTACGGCGTGCCAAACGATTTGTTGATCAAGCTCAACGTGATCCAGGCTCGTGTCTGTGACGTGCCGGTTCGTGCGATCTACGATGAAGAAGTCTCGGGGATCAATCCGTGGACGGCCATCCCCAAGATCAGCTTTCTCCTTCTGCGAGGATTCTGGTGGCGGATGTGGCAACGTTATGTTCTGCGCGATTTTCATCCGCTCGTCTTGCTCTACTGCTTCGGTTCACTCTTCTCCATGGTGGGCTTCGCCGGCGCCATTTGGATTGCGTGTTTACGCCTGTTCATCGATCAAGCTGTCACTTTTCCAACAGTGATGGGAGTTGCCATTTTCTTGATCGTCGGCATACAATCGCTTCTCTTTGCCATGACTTTCGACATGCTCCATAACAACGACTTACGGGTAAGAGCCAAGTGAACATCATCGTCCCGGCAACATCGTTTCCAAGAACTGGTGACGATGCAGCAGGGCGTTTTGTTTTTGATCTCTCTCGTGGCCTTGCTGAATTGGGCCACCGATTGGTTCATATCGTTCCCAAACCGTCTCAGCCAAGTGACGACCGCCTGTTGTTGCCAGACGGCATTGAAGTTCGTGAAGTTCCTGTCGGCCTTGGCAATTGGGGTGGGGCGCTCGCTTACGGAGCTGGAATTGGCCCCAATATCACAAAGTCGCCTTGGTTGGGTGTGGCCGTACCGAGTCTCATGAGGAGCCTCAAAGCTGGCATATCAGCGGCGCTCAATGAAGAACCCAACTCGTCGATCTTGAGTCATTGGGTTTTTCCATCTGGCCTCATTGCGGCTGAGATCGCTCAACGAAAAGGTGCTCATCATGTGAGTGTCGCCCATGGCGGTGGCCTGCAGGCCCTTCTCCGATCTCGGCTAACCAAATCTTGGCTAACTGGGTGGGCCGAAGGAACGAATGCCGCAGTTTTCGTCAGTGAGGATCTGAAGAATAAGGCCATTCGCGCATTGGGCGACCAAATGCCCGAGAACCACATTGTCCAACCTATGGGGATCGATGCGCGAAGTTTTATGCCTTGTGGCGAATCCGATGAGATTCCTTCAAACTCGGAAAAGGGAGAGCCCGGGCTTACCCTGCTGGGAGTGGGGCGGCTGATCGAGCTCAAGGGTTTTGATCTTCTCATCCGGGCGGCGGCGGAATTCGACCACGCTCGCGTCATCATCTGCGGTGACGGGCCAGAAAAATCGACGTTGGCGAACCTGGCGAAGTCCCTGGCGGTTCCATGCCAATTTTTGGGCCAACTTTCTCCCCGCCGCCTGGGCGCGCAATACCGAGCTGCCGATCTGCTGATCATCCCGAGTCGATTGGGCAAAAAAGGCCGATCCGAGGGTAGTCCGATGGTCGTTTTGGAGGCGATGTCTCAAGGGCTCCCCTTTGTTGGCTCCAAAACTGGGGGATTGCCATCTCTGGCATCTGACTCGGGTGCTGGACGAACCTTTGTCGTGAATAAAAGTCACGACTTGGTCCGTGCAATCCGAGACTTAACTGTTGAAGATTGCTGGCAAGAGACGATGAGGGAAGAAGCACTCCGGTTTGCTGCCAAACATCAGTACAGTGTCATGGCCAAAGCGGTTGAAGGTTTGTTGTTATTGGGCGAATAGATGAAGCGGTATTTGGGCATATTTATCGCGGGATTTCTTGCGACTACAGTTCTTTGGATTGTAGAGCTGACTCGTTTGTTGAAGGGCCAGGCTTTGAATGAGCAGAGGCTCGTCATTTTTGATGGGCCGGCTCAGAGTTTCGCTCACCAACTTCTTATCCCAGCCCTCTTAGTCTGCGCTAGTTTTATGGTGGCGACTTCATTGCGCCAGCTCGTTCGGGATCGTGTGACTTGGCGACGTCTTGTCGTCCCCATCTTGGCGCTTCCAATCTCGATTTGGCTTGGCATCGAGATCTCAGTGGGCGGTAGCATTCAAAGAGCGGGCTTGAGTACAACGGTTGTTCTCGCCACTCCTATTCTCGTTGCGGCTATCTTGTACATTGCGATTCGGATCTTAGAGAAGCTTGCCCAGGGATGGACGCGCTCGACCGCGGTCCTTCTGGTGTTCGCGGTGATTGTAATTGGTTACGCCAATCGAACCATGCTCGTCGGACGGTATCGTCCGATCCATGATTTCTTGGCGCTGTTCGAAATTGTGGCTTTGGCCGCTGCCATCTTCCATCTGTTTTGGAGCCCGATCCCAAAGAACAGAAGAGTGCTACTTAGTAGCTTCATGTTCATTTTAGGTGCTGGTCTTTTCGTTCGCACATTGTCTTCGTGGCCCATCTCACCATTACCCAGCGAGTCACTGCGTCAGGTGTTTGGGCATGATGGATTCCACAGTGAGCGCCTGCTCTACTGGCGAACGAAGTTGCAATCGATTGATGACTCCGATGGGAATGACGATCAAGACCTGCTCCAGTCGATTGCCAATTGGAACGACCTCGCGAACCATTTCCAAAATACGCTCGACGTATCTTTGCCTGATAGACGCGCATTCAACTTCTTATGGATCTCGATCGACACGCTCAGGCCAGATCGGTTGGGTTGTTATGGATCAAAAAAGGGTCTCACTCCTACTATCGATGCGATCGCCAAAGAAGGCACCGTCTTTGCCGATGCTTATGCTCAATATCCATCGACTAATTTGTCGAGTGAGTCGATGTTCTTCGGGCGTTACCCGCGGGCGACAGCCATTTATCGGGATATAAAGGGCGATCTCTCGAGCGAGGATATGCGAACTCTTCGGATCTCCGCACTCGCTCAGCAGAACGGCATGAAAACCGCAGCGAGTGTGGCCTTTACTGAGGAGTGGATGCAAAGCCCACTTTTCGTCCGCGCACTCGGTGACTACGAGTCAGTCAATGATGGGCGAACTGGTAGTCCCAGTTTAGACGGTGAGCACTTCGCGAATTCTGCGATCAAGACAATTGACCGACTTGCTTCGAAACGTTTCTTCCTTTGGTTCCACCTGTTTGATCCGCATCACCCCTATGAGTTCCGAGAAAACTACGGCACGAGCAAAGGAGCGGAAGGCCGCTACGAGAGCGAAATCCGATACGCGGATGCCCAAGTCGCTCGTGTTGTTAAGAAGCTCAAAGACAAAGGACTGTGGGACAAGACGATCGTGGTCATTAACTCGGATCACGGCGAGGCCTTTGGCGAGCATGGCCTCAAGTATCACGGATCAAGCCTCCATGAAGCTCAGATCCGCGTGCCATTGATTATTCGGGTTCCAGGTTTGCCGCCATCGCGCCCCAACGTGATCGCCGAGAACGTCGACATCTATGCCACACTGTCAAGCCTCTTGGCACTGGATGGGTCCTCTGCGAATCAAGGAACCGATCTCACTCCGCTCATCGCTGAGCCAGGTGTTCACGAAAAAGACTTTCCTAACTTTGCTTATGCCGAGTTGCCTGATGATGTCAAGGAGCTTTCCCCGAGTGCGACACGCACGGCCATCTACCGTGAGGGCCGTTGGAAGATCAAACGACAGCTCCTTCTGAATTACACCGAACTCTATGATCTTGAAGCAGATCCTTGGGAGAAGCGTAACGTCGCCAAAGAGCGCCCACTCATTGCCAAGCGCATGGGCCGACGCCTCAGAACTTTGGGGCGCTGGACCGACGGTTTTGGTCGCCAGAAAACGAGCCGAGAAATTCGGCATGGGAAGATTCAAACCGCAAGAACTCAATTGAACTCTCCATCACCCGTGGCAGTCGGTGATGGGCTCAAGTATGCCGCTAAGCACGACTTGTTCGAACTTCGAAAGACAATTTTTGGATTCGCGGAAAAGCAAGATGTCGCAAGTGAACTTCGATGTGAAGCACTGACGATGTCGGCTCGTTGGAATGCAGCAGGGTGGCGAGACTTAGCACAGACTTGGATGTTCTCTGATAGTCCTATTCTGCGTTGGGTCGCCCTTGACCTCATCTTCGATGACTTGGCGCTTCGAAACCAAGCGGGCAAGATGAAATGGGAGCCACATGTCGTCCGAAAACTGGCCGAGCAAGCCAAAGTGCTTGGCCGGGGGCAAACGGCGGAAGCCTTGTTGGCGCGTGTCTTTGTTGCTCTCACGGTGCGAACCGCTTCGGTTCGAGTCAGGGATGCCGATGTTGCCACCGATTGGCGCTCACTGCTGAAGAGCCGATATGTTTCGCCAACGATGAAACGCCGTGTTGTTCTGGCGTACATGGACCAGATCGACAACCTCGAGTCGCACCTCGGGTTCTTCGAGGAATCAAGGATCCAGCGAAACTTCCTCGGCGAGATTTGGCGTTCAGGCCATCACAAACAATGGCTTCAAATCGTTCGTGTATTGATTCCTGATCGTTACCTCGGCGAACCCATCAAGCATGACATTCTGAGGCATTGCCTCGACCAGTTTTCAGATGAGGTCCTGAGCGAAGTCGGCTTGTTCTTCCTCGCACGTTGGGACCCTGGTTTTCAAGTTGAGGTGGTTGAGAAACTGACGGCCCGTCTGGGGCAGGGCAAAGTTGAGCGGTTGCAAAAGGCAAACTCCCACGAGTCCGACGGAGATGAACTCCTCGTCAGCGGCCATGCGGATGGAGCCATCCAATCGTACGATAAGGCCCTCGAGTTGTTGTCTGGCCTTCCTGTTGCACGGCGCATCGCCGTCAAGAGGATCGAGGCACTCCTTTTGAGTGGTGACAACAAGAAAGCTGAGGCATCTCTGAGTGCATTGGGCCCTGCTCAGAGCAAGTTCCCTCTCGAGAAAGTCGAACGGCGAATCAAGGTGCTGACAAGCTATCGTCCGACTCAAGGGCTCTTGCCCGAGACAGCCTCGATTCAAGTGACCGGAGTCCAGGTTGAGGAAGCCGCCAAGAACTTTGTCGTTTTGGACGGTGATTTTAGCATTCGCGTCAATTTGAAGAACTCGAGTCCAAGATCGTTGCCCGGTGGAAATTGGGGCTTGGGCGGACGCTTACGCGTGCTGTGGTCCAGGGACGGGGCCACCAACTGGGTGTATGGCACCCAGGTTGATCTTGAGGAAGGGCTCTTGCCCGGCGAATCAGGCGAACAGGAAATCAAAGTGAATGCGCTTGATGAAAAGGGCATTTGGCATGGCCGCATCATCGTTAATCAACAGGGTGGGGCACGTTTTCATACAGTCGAAGATGTTCTCAGTACCTTCACTGTGCACGTCGTTCGGTCTGTCGAAGGTCCTGTTAACCATACTTGGCTGCCAGTTGAGATGGCCAAGCATTTCGAATTCGATGAGCGCCTCCGAGACCCAATGGTCTTTCCTCCTGACACCTCGTTAGCCATTGTCGCCTTGGGGTATGAGGCCGCGTTCCGCACACCGGCGCTCGCTTTCGATGGGGGTGAACGGAAACTGAAGATCGACTTCACGTGGACTTCGGCCATTGATGGTGCCAACTTGATTCGAATCGATGTGTTGCCCACAGCAAGTTTCGCCCCGGTCGCACCGATCATCTTGAACATTCCGTGGGACGGTCGATCGCAAACTGTTGAGACTAATCTGCCGGCATGCGCAGGTCTTTACCACGTCGAATTGAGAGTTGGTTACCGGCAGGGTGATCTCAAGATCCATAGTTTGAAGATCGACTAGCTTTCAGCCGAAGGCTTCACCAAAAAGAAAAGCGTCGCGGTTTCCCGCAACGCTTTTTCTCGATTCTGTCTTGAGCGAAACCTATCCTTCGAAGAAAACACGTCCCTCTTTTGCTCGTTGCACCAAGAACGCGCCGATTTCAGGACGCATGACGCTTGGTGGTGGGCATTCGCCACGGGAGAGCATGGCGCGAACTTCCGTACCACTAATCTGCAGCCAGGCATCGTCGTGAGGGCAAGTGTGTTCGGTCACGATCGACTGGCACGTTTCACACCAGCATGGGCCATGGAGGAGCATCGGAGTGATACCCAGCTCATCACCAAACTCATCGAAGATCTTGTGTCCGGCATACTTCTCGTAGTAATCGCCAACACCGGCGTGATCGCGCCCAACGATGAAGTGCGTGCAACCAAAGTTCTTGCGAATGATCGAGTGGAAGACGGCTTCTTTGGGACCTGCATAGCGCATTGCTGTGGTTAGCCCGGCCAACATCGTGTTGTGCTTGACGTAGTATTTCTCGGTCAAGATCTCATAGCCTTCTAAGATCACTTCCGGTTGCATGTCGCCCTTTTTCTTCCAGCCGATCAAAGGATGGATCAAGAGGCCGTCAGCATGTTCCAAGGCGATTTTCTGCAGGTGCTCATGAGCACGATGGCCGAGGTTTCTGGTTTGGAAACCAACAATGCGCTTCCAGCCTTTCTCAGCGAATTGGGCGCGGACCTGTGACGGCGAAAGATCGTAGCCGCCGGGAATCACACTGGGGGCATAATCAATGAGCTCGATGGAACCCGCAATGCAGGAATCGCCCCAGCCCATCATCAGATTTACACCTGGGTGAGCACGGTCATTCGTTCCGTAGACTTTCTGCGCGAAGTCATTCTTGTCGATCTCGAAGACTTCATCCACGGAGAGGATAGCGGCAACGGAGTCGTCATCGGTATTGATTATCGCAACGTCGTCACCGGGCTTCAGGCCTTCGGTAGCAGCCTTTGGCGCATGGAAGACGATCGGAATGGTCCATGGGATGCCATCGACTCGGTGCATGGTATCGAGCACGGCACGGACATCTTTCGAACCCATAAATCCTGTCAGTGGCGAAAAGGTGCCGTTGGCAATCTTCTCGACATCAAGGATGGCATTGCGGTCTGCCAATAAGCGAGGCAAAGCTGCTGCGTATGCTCTCTTCTCGTCACGACTGTCGGCTGGACATTCGCGATTGATTAGTTCACCACCTAAGGGATCGTTCATCTTTTTGCTTCTACTTTTCCAGTTGATCGACTTTCGCGAATGCGTGGGTAGATCTTCTCTCGCGAGACACCCAAGTCGACGAGATTGTCGTTGTCGTTCCAAGCGCGGCCATTGGTCAAACAGGTTTTGATCTCGAAGCCTTCACCTGACATTTTTTCGAATACTTCACTGAGGAAGCAATTCATGTTCTCTTCGCGAACAAGTTCTCCGAGGTAATCCCAGAGAACGCCGGCACCCTTCTTCGAGATCTTGGCTAAGCCAATAAACTCGCCATTCGCTTTGTCGTCAGGGATTTCTTTGGAGGCTTCAACGACGAGGCCCTTCTTGATGATGACCTTCTCGTCTTCTGCATCGAAGTTGGAGCGGTTGTCGATCGCCATGACGATGTCGCCGTCGGTGGCAATGAGGTCTTCCAAGATAGATGGTTCGAAAATGATGTCACCGTAGCAGAGAATCAGGCTGGTGTCGCGCTTCTGGGCTAACCAGAGCGATACGGCCATGTTCGTAGTTTGATACCAAGGGTTGTAAACCAAGTTGCCATCAAAAATATCATCCGACATGTAGTGCTCGACCTGACGGTTGTTGTGCCCCGTCACGATCGTCACCTTCTCGGAAGGAATGCCTGACAACATCAGGTTTTCCATGATGTGGTTGATGATAGTTGTGCCACCGACATCAAGCATACACTTGTGCTTGTTCTTGGTCAGCGAACCGAATCCCAAAGAGTTGCCCGCTGCCATGATCACGGCTTCAAAGTCTCTGGCGACACTCTCTTCAACTGTTCGTGCGACCTTGGCCATCGTCGCGATACATTCTTCTGGGTAATCACCGATGGCGGTTTCTTCCGAAAGCATCAGGATATTTGCGCCGTCCAGAACGGCATTCGCAATGTCAGAGACTTCTGCCATGAAGGGCAGTGGTTTCTCAAGCATCGAAGTCAAGAATTGGGAGGCGATGATCACAGGGACATTCGCCTCAGCGGCTTTCTTGAGCACCATCTTCTGAGTCAATGGGACATTCTCTTTGCCGATTTCGGCTTCGAGGTCGCCGCGATCAATCATGATCATGGCGGCGTCACTCAAGATCTTGTCGACTTGGACCACAGCCTCTGCGGTTTCAACCTTGGCGATCACCTGGATCTTGGTGCCGACGAGTTGGGATTGAATGCGGCGCACCTGTTCGACACTGCGAACGAATGAAAGTCCGACGTAATCGATAGACGCATCGATGGCGATGTTGAGCAAGTCAATGTCGCGTTCGAAGTCAAACGGGATCTCTCCGTGAATGCCACGAATGTTGATGCCCTTACGAGTTGCCAGTGGACCACCGACATTGACCACGGTGTGAATATGTTCGCCCTTGATCCCGGTGACAGACAGCTTGATGCTGCCGTCTGCAGCGGAGATCTCGTCTCCGGCCTTCAGGCTCTTATAGAGTGGGCGGTAGGTGAGATTCTCGGGCTTGATGACGAACTCTTCGCCATTCTTCAGCATGATTGGCTCGATGATGTTGTCGGTGCGAATCTTGTTGCCGGGGAGGTCAAGGAGGATCTCTACACCCTTCGGGAGGTCCTTTTTGAGTTGTTTGATCATCTTGCGAACGTCGTCAAGCGATCCATGGGCCCCATTGACGCGTGCGATGTTCATTCCTGCGCCATGGAGTTTTTGGAGCCACGATTTCGTGGCCGTTTTTGGCCCGATCGTACAAATGAATCTAGTCTTGGTCATGGGAATATATTCTCTTGGAATCGACAAACATCAAACTGTGCTTCTTATGTTAGCACCACAGATGGGTTTCAAGTATACCACCAGCATCGGATCCTCGTCGATCACAACTCAAGCAAGAAAAGGGGATTTAGGGCAGGATAATCTAAGCAAGTTGGGAAGGTCTTGGGTTCTATCCCCCAATCCCTGCATGATTGCCGTGACGGACGAGGAAAATCGAGCTCAGGAGCTCGGTTCGTGACCTGGCGATCGCCAATAGATCACCTTACGGAAAGGCTGGCTTCTGGCCAGAATCATAAGTTGACAAAGGACTTATCTCCGATTGCCCCCACCAAGATTGGCCTTCCCAGGTTCATGGACCTCACTTGGCCAGTTACCTTGGGTATATTTGCGTTGGTGATCGTGCCTTTCGACGAAGCGCTGGTCGCCGTCATCAATCCCGATAACCCGATCCCTTGGCTCGACGATTTTGCCAATTTTCTTGATCGTTGGTCGACCCGTCTTGAGCTGCTTGTCCTGCTCAGCTTCTTTTTCTTGTCCATCCTCTGGCGTCGGCTGCATAGCGAGAGGAAGCCGCTTTTTGCCTTCATCACGGCCTGGTTTGTCGGTGAGTTGATTGTTGGCGTTCTCAAGCGCGTGACCGGGAGGCCCCGGCCGGGCCACCTCGATGGCATGCAGGATCAACTTCGAGTTCTTTATGAGAACTTGGACTACAAGAGCTTTCCCTCGGGGCACACATCGATGGCAGTGATGGTGGCTGTCTTCGTCACCGTTTGGCGTCCAAAGAAATGGTATGTCCCATTGACATGGGTTGCCGCATTCTTGATCGGTACAGGCCGGATTTATATCGGTGCGCATCATCCCAGTGACGTCTTGGCCGGTGCTGCCATCGGTTGGTTTGTCATGTGTGCTGCGTGGAAAATTGCGACACCGGGGACCGGGCTCTACACCGTGATCTATCCACCGAAGAAGATCGCTGGATTAGTCGTTCTCACCTGGATTTTGGCTTTGGGATGGCTCCTGCAGGACGCACCCATCTTGAGAGATTCTCTGACTGGGGCCCATCTCGATGATTGGCGAATGCCGAGTGCCGGATTCTTGGCCATCTTGTTTGAACCATTCGTGGGGCCTGCGAGAAAACTATCCAGTCTCCCAGACATGATGAATGTCGGCATGTGGGGTGCCATCTGGTTTGGGGCCGCAGCGATTCTTTATTTTCTCCGCTGCCGTACGCGATCATTGAAGCTGATTGGATCGATCGCATGCTTGGGTTTCCTCTGGGGTTACTTGTCGATTGCCGGGCATCCGGGAGTGGGGGGGAAACCCGAGATCAAAGATGGCCCGGCGATGTGGGCATTCGATCTTCAAAGTCACCTGGATGACCCCTATGACGGGGGAGTCTCCTTAGCCGAAGGACTCGATCGCTTCCAAAAACTTGGCTACGAGATCGTGGTCCCGACCTGGCACAACAAGTGGGCCCAAGGACACCTTTGGACTTCTGGAGACAATTGGGGCCCTATTGACTTATTCGGCGCTGAGTGGAGTGGCGGCGATCCGGCAGCCAATTCTCTTCATCTTCTGGTCTATAATCGCCGCAAGAAACCAGCCAATCTATCGGAGATTTCTGACCCCGCTGTCCTCATTGCAGAAGTTCATAAGGCCGGTGGTGTCGTCATTGGTTCGCATTTCTGGCGCGGCGACTCCTCGGAGATGCCAAGTCTGGGCGATCTCGTTGACATGGGTATCGATGGCTTTGAGGTTGCCGGGCGCAATGAGGAAGCCAAGCCGAAGAGTCTCGATCGATTGGAGAATATTCGTCTCCAGGTTGCTGCGAAGAATCTCGTTGGTCTTGGCAACAGCGATTTTCACGGCAAGCGAAGTTGGAACCATGTCTGGAATCTGGTGAAGCGTGACGATATCGCTGCGTCGGCTGATGGAGTTTGGCAGATTCTGAAGAGTCAGAGTGCCGACCATCAGGTCGTCGCCCTACATTCCGATCCCCGAGGCGGGATCTTGTCTCCAATTCATGCGGCCGTTCGCTATGGGCGCGAACTGCCCATCTTGGGGCGAGCCTCGTGGCTGTTCTGGATTGTCTTGGTGGGGTTGACCTTGTGGCCACGGCGCAAGAAGGCCGAGGCCACAACTGTGGATTGACAGAATTGGAATGAGGCCTTTTTGGGGCCTAGTATTCCATCTTCGAGAACAGCGTGATCACGCTCTTTGAGTCTTTCGTCTCAATGATACCCTTGCGGGTATCTTCGTTCTTCAGCGTGTGCGTGATCTTGGCAAGAATGCGCAAGTATTCTTCGTGAGCGTCGTCTGGGGCGGCGATCATGACAATGATGTTGACTGCTTTTCCGTCCATCGACTCGAAGGGGATCCCCTCTTTACTGATGCCGATGACAGCGCAGAATTTCTTGACTTGAGGAATCTTGGCGTGGGGGACGGCCAAGCCAAAACCGATGCCCGTCGAGAGGATCTTCTCGCGATCCTTGATGGCACGGCGAAGCTTATCTTTACTCGTGATCTCCCGGCGGCGCGCAAGCACCTCGATCATTTGTTCGAGAGCTTCTCGTTTTTCTTTTGTCTCGAGGCGAATGACACCACGCGAATTAATGAGTTCACCGAGATCCATGTTCATCCCCTCGTCCGCAATTCCGATCAACTCGCGTTGTCATGAAAGTGCTGACTATTCCACGATTCGGGCCAAGATTTGCTCTTGGCTCCGGATCCAAGTGTCCACCATGTCAAAATGTGGACAATCCCCCAGAAACAGGTCTTAAGGGGGAACAATACGTGAATGGGGCCGGATTTCAACAGTCCAGATGGGCCAGTGGAAACAAGGGCTCAATACCCGACGAGATTAGTGCCCAGAGACGTTGCTTCGCGTTGCCGCTTTCCCTCCCTTCCGCTAACATGTCAGCCGAAGGGGCCGGGTGGCATATGTTTCCCCGCGCTTAAAGTTGGCTGCAGCGAACGCGTATTATTTGGCGTTAGGAGAGCTCCTATGAGCGATATAGAGAAAACTAAGGTTGCGATTATTGGATCTGGACCAGCTGGTTGGACAGCCGCTATTTATGCGGCTCGTGCCAATTTGGCCCCAATCATCTTCGAAGGGATGCAACCAGGCGGCCAGCTGACGATCACCACCGAGGTCGAAAATTATCCGGGATTTCCTGAGGGTGTTCAGGGGCCGGACTTGATGATGCACTTCAAGAGTCAGGCGATGCGCTTTGACACGACCTGCTATTCAGAGAACATCGACAAGGTCGACTTCTCGTCCCGGCCTTTCAAAATATGGTCCGGTAGCCGGGAAGTCCACGCCGATGCCGTCATTATCGCTACCGGAGCGACAGCCAAGTATCTCGGCTTGCCGGGTGAAGAGGCTTACTACAACAAGGGAATCTCGGCTTGCGCTACTTGCGACGGATTCTTCTTCCGTGGCAAGGATGTCATTGTCATCGGTGGCGGTGACTCAGCCGTTGAAGAAGCCACGTTCCTAACCCGTTTCTGCAATGAGGTGACGCTCGTTCACCGTCGTGAGGAACTGCGGGCCAGCAAGATCATGGCCAAACGCGCCTTGGAGCATGAAACTCTGAAGATCCGTTGGAATGCCAGTGTCATTGGTTACCGCGGGGATGAGAACGGAATCATCTGCGCCGCGATCCTCAAGGATACGGTCACGGGTGTTGAGGAAGTGAAAGAGGTTCAAGGTGTGTTCATGGGCATCGGCCATAAGCCTAATACCGAGATCTTCAAAGGATCTCTGCAGATGGATGACGCCGGTTACTTGATCACGAAGGCTGACAACACCTACACCGACATCGAAGGTGTATTTGCTTGTGGCGACGTGCAAGATACGATCTATCGTCAAGCCATTACGGCGGCAGGAACCGGCTGCATGGCAGCAATGGATGCCGAGCGTTGGTTGGAATCTCAGCACAGTTAACTTCCACGGAGCCTTTGCCGGACCATGCCCGCTATATGGAACCTATTCGATAAAGCCATCGGTGCGTCTTTACCTCTCATTCCGAAGCCCATCGTGCGGCGGTTTGCCCGCCGCTATGTGGCTGGCGACTCACTCGATGACGCGGTTGCCCGGGTGAAAGAGTTGGGAGAGTGGGGGGCTTGTGCCACCTTGGACGTGCTCGGCGAAGAGATCGAGTCAATCGCAGAGGGCGAGATCGCCACGACCGAGTACCTCCAAGTCCTCGACCGGATCAAGGCTGAGGGGCTTGATGCTAATATCAGCATCAAGCTCACTGCCTTCGGTCTGAAGATTGATCCGGCCATCACCTACGACCGAGTGCGAGCCATTGTCGCTCGGGCGAAGGAACTGGGCAATTTCGTGCGCATTGACATGGAAGACTCGAGCACGACGACGGAAACCCTCTCCATCTTTCGTCGCTTGCGCGAAGAAGGCTTCGAAAACGTCGGCGTCGTGCTGCAGGCCTATATGCGGCGCACCCAGCAAGACGTGGCTGACCACGCCGATCTCAATCCTTCTTATCGCCTGTGCAAGGGCATCTATATTGAACCGGAAGAGATTGCCTTTAATGACTTTAATGAGATCAACGACAACTACATGACGGTCCTGAAGGACATGGTTATGGCTGGTTCGTATGTTGGAATCGCCACCCACGACCATCGTCTGACTGATCGGGCTGAAGCAATGATCAAGGATCAGTCCCTTGCTTCCGATCGTTACGAATTCCAGATGCTACTCGGCGTCGACAAGGAGTTGGGCACGAAACTCATGGCAGCGGGGCACAAGCTTCGGATCTATGTGCCCTACGGCAATCAGTGGTATCTGTATTGCATGCGCCGCTTGAAAGAGAATCCCAAGATTGGACGTTATGTCCTCTTTGGGATGTTCAAGAAGAACTAAACCGCAAGAGTGCGATTCCTAAAGTAGGCGAGGAGGGACTCGAACCCTCACGACCCAATGGGTCTCGGGATTTTAAGTCCCGTGCGTCTGCCAATTCCGCCACTCACCCTGATACTTACCTCCTCAAGAGCAGGCAAGTATGCTGTGGCACATGGTTCCGCGACTTGCGGTTCGAGTCAAGGGCAGATCCGATTCTCTGGAAAAACTCCTGGATTTCATATCCGTAGGGATACCCTAGACTAAGCCGATCACATTGCCGGTAAACCACATGAAGCGACCGTATTTTTTGTTCAATCCACGAACTCACATAGTTTTCGTTGCACTAATTGCCGTCATATCCATGGCAGTCCATGGTACGAGTTTCGGCCAGCAACGGCGCCTTGCATTCAATCAAGTTGATACTGAAGATGGCATGCCAGCGTCCGAGGTCTTGGCAATTCTGCCGTCGGCCGATGGAATGGTGTGGTTTGGAACAACTTCTGGACTCGATCAATACGACGGTAAATTCGTTCAACTGGCTCTTCTTGAAGCAAACCGGACCCTTGTTTTGGAGTTGCACTAAAGTCGGAGCAGAAAAATCTGGATAGGTACCAACGATGGGATCTACACTTTTGCCGATGGCAAGACCAAGAGGATTTCCATCCCGAGGCGTCTAGATGATCTCCAGCCTGGAAAATTCATCACCGAATTTGCTGGTGATGAGGCAGGTGATTTCTACGTTGCGACCCATATCGGGCTGTACAAGTATGATAGTTGACGGCACACTTCGGCGGATCCTCTTAGACACAAGGCCAGGGGGCTATCGGCCGGCCTCTGATGTCGTGTTCTCAATGGTTGGGCATGTTGGATGTTCTGGCCGAACTCAATGAGAAGAAAAAAGAGCCCTTGGTCGCAGCAGCTCATGATCTACGCAGCCCTCTAAGCGCCAAGTCTTTGACCGCCGAGAATATCTTGTCAAGGGATCCGGAAGCGGCCGTTAAGAACTTGAAGAAAGTTGTTGCTCGAATTCTGAGAACGACTACGCGCATGACAGACTTGGTCAACAATATCCTCGATGTCGCAGCGATCGATTCCGGCCGAATCTCCTTGAAGTTGGGCGAAACAGATCTCAACGAATTGCTGACAAGTCGTGTGGCTGTGGCAAAATATGTTGCCGAACGAAAAGAGATCGCGCTCGAATTCCAATGCGACATAGCGGAAGCGCGGCTTCAACTCGACAGTGAACGGTTCTCAGCGGCCGTCGACAATCTTGTTTCCAATGCACTGAAATACACTCACCCTGGCGGCCAAGTTGTTGTTCGCCTCGGACATCGAGAAAACGACTTTGAGATTGCCGTGGAAGACGATGGGCAGGGGTTCCCCAAAGAGGATGTCGACCAACTCTTCAGAAAATTCGGTCGGTTGAGCGCCGAACCAACGGGTAATGAAACCTCAACGGGGTTCGGGCTAGCTATCGTCAGAAAGTCGTCGATTTGCACGGTGGGCAAGTCTGGGCGCAGAGCGAAGTCGGAAAGGGGTCGACTTTCACGATCTCAATTCCGAAGATTCCTAACGAGAGGCCTACGAGCGCCTAATCCGTTTTCATCTTGGCGATGATATCTGGAAGGTCATCCCGAAGGAATACCCGCAAATCATCACGTTTGATTCCGATCTCCGGCAGGCTTGGAATTTCCAAGATTGCAAAAGGCTTGCGGAATCGTCCTTCGCCAATCGCAATGCAAATATCCCCGGCAGCTTCCGCTACTTTCGTAGAGGGGAATGCAGAGCTGCTTCCTTCTCCTTCAAGCCGACCCGTCAAGTGGTGCGCGATGGCATCGCGTACGACAGGGGGAAGGTCCCAGCTATCGGCGACTTGAACACCCACAGCGCGATGAAGAGATTCGACAATGATCTCAGTTGGGCTGTCTTCGATCGGATCTCCTTGGGCCAAACCACGTTTAGAAAGTGCTGAGATGACCGGCAGTCGGCCAATGTCATGAAGCAGTCCGGCTAAGTAACAAAGATCTGCATCGAGTTTGAATTTCTCGCCAATTCGGCGCGCGATCATAGCGCAGGTGATGGAGTGTCGCCATTCTTGCTGTGCATAGGCTTTGGCACCAACATCATGACTTATGCGGTTCATTGCCATTTCAAGCACAACCGTTTGAAGGTGACGCATGCCAAGATGACTCACCGCGCGCTCAATCGTGTCGACTGGGAAACGAGCGCCATACATGGCCGAGTTGGCAAACCTCAAGATCTGTGCCGCCATAACGGGGTCTCGCGCGATGATCTTGGCGATGTCCATTACGTCGGAATCTGGATTCTTGAGCATCTGGCTCGCTTCCATGGCGGCCTGCGGCATGGCAGGAATTGAAAGTTTGTGTTTCTCTGCGGAGAGACTCACTTTCTCCAACACGACCATATCATCTGGCCCTAACCGGCTTTGACCCGGAAGGTATAATTCGCCTTCTTGGTACTCAGGAAGAGTCCACCAAGGTTCGCTCAGATCGAGGCCATTGGCTAAGATTGGACCTGCCATGCGACTACTCTGCCATGATGATACTCATGGCCTCCTCTAATGTCGTGATGCCCTTGTTGACGAAGTCGATTGCCATTTCGGTCAGACTGAACATGCCTTCGCGTTTCGCGATCTGTTGCACTTGGACTTCGGTACCGCCCTCGGTAATGGCTCGCTTCATTTCCTTCGTCTTGACGCTCATGACTTCGAATACCGGGACCCGACCCTTGTATCCGGTGCCGTTGCATTTCTCGCACCCAGCGCCCTTTGACAAGTACTCAACGCTTGCCAGGGTCGTTTGATCCAAGTCACTACGCTCGGCCTCGGCGAGATCGACGTCGACTTTGCAGCCCGAGCAGATTTTCCGCAGCAGTCGTTGAGCGACTACAAGTTTAACCGCCGAGGCTACGAGGTAAGGTTCGATGCCCATGTCGACCATGCGGACCACGGTGCTTGGGGCATCATTCGTATGCAACGTTGAAAGAACAAGGTGACCAGTAAGAGCAGCTTTTACGGCAATCGCCGAAGTCTCAAAGTCTCGCATTTCGCCAACGAGAATGATGTCTGGGTCTTGGCGCAAGAATGACTTAAGAGCCTTATCGAAGGTCAGCCCAGTACTTGGCCGAACGTTGACTTGGGTAATGCCGTTCAGGCGATACTCAACAGGATCTTCCGCAGTCGAGATGTTGACATCGTCAGTGTTTAGTTGATTGAGGATGGTGTAGAGAGTTGTTGTCTTACCACTACCCGTTGGTCCGGTGACGAGGATCATGCCGTAGGGGTTGGCAATGGCTTCTCGAATGGCCTCGAGGGCTCGCCCTTCGAACCCAAGCGCATCCACGTTGGGACGCAACTCGCTGGTTCCCAATACACGCATGACGATCTTTTCGCCATAAATGTTGGGCAATGAGGACACACGAAAGTCAACACCCTCGCCGTTCTTGAGGACGACTTTAATGCCACCGTCTTGGGGCACTCGCTTCTCGGCGATGTCCATCGACGCCATGATCTTTGTTCGCGAAATGACCGCACTCTTCATTTCATTTGGCAGGCGTAATATGTCAATCAAGCAACCATCGATTCGCAGCCGAACCCGTAGTTCTTTTTCCAGGGGTTCAATGTGAATATCCGATGCACCCATCTTGAGGGTCTTCATCAGGAGGCCGTTGACTACGCGCACAACGGGTGGATCGAGATCGTTGATCTCAAGTCGAATGGCACCATTGAGTTCGTGGTCATCATCGTGGTCATCGATGGCAACTTCTTGCGTGGCATTCTTGAGCTTCTGCTCAACGTCTTTGAGTGACATGCCAACATCGGTTGGATCGATTTCTTTCTTGGCCGGAGCACCACCGCCGTAGATCGTTTGTCCGGCTTTTTGAAGCGCCTTAGGACCTGCCACAAAAACCTTGATCGAAAGACCAGTCGAGCGAGCCAAGCGATCGATGGTGCGATCGTTGCCTGGGTCGGCTGTGGCAACATGAAGCATGTTGCCATCTTTCTTGAGCGGCAGGCATCCTGTGCTTTTGAAGAGGCTCTGAGGTATGAGTGCGAGAGCTTCCTCATCAGGCCGGGCGTCTTCTACGCGGGTTTCTTCGAGAGAGAAGCTCCGCGCAACTGTCGCACAGAATTCTCGCTCATCGACCATGCGTCCATTGACCAAGGCTTCCGCCAAGGATCCACCGACACCACGTGCTTGTTGCAATTGTTCTGCACTGATGGCGTTCGCATCAAGTAGAGCCTGTCCGATATCGGGCATGCGCGATCTCCGAAGCAATTCTGAAGTCCGACCGATTGGGCCATGGTCAGACCAATGTCTGCCTCAAACGTTTCTAAACAACGTGAGACACTTCCCTTACCAAAACAACTCATCCCGGGCTCGGCCCGGAAGATTGTCTTCTTCACCTATCGGCAAAGTGTGATTGTTTTCTGATGAGCTTCTGTCCAGCAAATTTGTCCAGGAGATCTAATCTGGAGCTGATTCGTCTCGGGGAAACTCTCTTCGCCCAGGGCAATTACGGTGATTCTGCGGGAAACTCCGTAGGACAAATGTCGACTAACCCGAAAGAGGATTGGCCCAAGGTTAGGCTTTTTGCGCATCGGGGCGCTTCTTGAACAGGCGTTCCCGAATCTCTAATCGCTTGATTGCGAGAAATCCTTTTCGATCGCCGATCATGCGTAAAGCTTGTGATGCTCTGGGGCGCAGGAAGAAGTTATGGAGAGCCCGTATCAAGTCCGGGACGGCTTCCTTGCACCGGGCGTTGCCCAGCGATTCGCAAGCAGCTTGGCGCACACTGATGTCACCGTAACCGATCGCTTCGAGCATTCTTTCCCGCACGTCCATATGGTTGCTGGCAAACGGTCCCATCGCTTCGAAAACGGCGAGTTGCACCTCAACGTCATCGTCGCGGCTTGTTTCCAGCAAGGCTGGGATCGAGCGATCATCGGCGATTTCCTTGAGCTGTTCAGCAGAAAAACGTTTGACGGCCGTCCAGCGACTCGAGAGGCACTCGATGAGAAACTCGACATCGTTGGTTTTGGGATATTCTTTCAGAAACTCCTTCGCCTTGACCATCGGTTTTCCGCGGCATTCGATACTCGCCCGAATCAACGGGAGGATGGCGCGTTCATCTTTAGAGGCATGCAACCCGAAAGCCACGTTCTTGACAATGTCTGGGTCGTGGGAGTCAATGAGCGAGGAGAGTGCATCACCACGGTCCTCCGGAGGATATTCCATCAGACCAGTAATGGCGGCGCGTCTCATACGCCGAATCACGCTGCGTGCTAATGCCGTCAGCGCCAACATGGCCTCAAAGTTCTGCGATTTTCCCAGAGTCTTGGCGGTGACTGCGAGACTGTCCAAGTAGTCTCTTTGGCTCAAGTCAGTGCAGGACGAACCTTGATAAAGAAACTCGATATAGGGCTGAATCAGGTCGCTGGTAACAACCTCTCGATTGGCCAGGGTGACAAGGGCGCGGCGCCGAATGTCACCATCCTGAGTTCGAACCGCTTGTACCAGTTCCGGTGTTGATTCTTCTTCCCTGCAAAGTAGGTCGATTGCTTTGACGCGAACCTCATCTTCGACGTCATCTAACGCAATGACCAATGTCGGGATTGCCCCTTCACCGGCGACTTCTGATAGCGCTTGAAGAGCTGCGAGGCGAACCTCCTTGGCTTCGTCGACGCAGAGTCCCGTGAATAGGTCAGTGGCTTCCCCACACAAGGATTTGGCGTATAGCGTGAGCGCCCGAGCCTTGATGTTTGGGTCGCGGTTGACGAGCAACGGAAGGAGGATGAAGTCGGAAACCGAATGGCAACTCTCTAGGGCACGCCAGCAGGCGTCTGCTAACTCTGTTCTGTCAGTAGAGGCGATACTGGCCAAAGATTGGGATGCCTCATCTCCGCCGATCTTGCCGAGACGATACGCCGCCAAAATTCGGATATTTGTGGGATAACTTGGCGACAATAATTCCATCGCCCAACGGTCGTCCATCAGATCGAGGACGCCTTCGACAGTCGCTTCTGACAACTGCCCTAAGATCCCTGATGAACGTTCGACTCGGCGCAAGATGATGCGAGATGCCATGCGAGCCAAGGACTTGGCTGGATCTCGTGTTGCACGGAGAAGATGGGGGATCGCATTGGCGCTGTCTTGTTTAGAGAGGGCCTGAACGGCTGCGCTCCGGTTAAAAACCACCGGATTGCCCAAGCAGTCGGATAGAAGCCGCACCGTGTCCTTCGGTTCACATTTATCCAGTTGGCCAATGATGCCTTCAACGATAGAAGTTTCGCAACGCGACAAGACATTGCCAAGAGCATCCAAAGATACCGGTGTGTTGATTTCGAGGAGGCCATCTGTGGCAATCTTGCTGACCAAACCCTTAATATCAGGCGCCAACAAGAGGCGCTCGAGCCCATCGACATCCTGCGAACGAACGAGGAAGTTGACGGTGTCGCGGTCGTCTTGTTTTTTCGCTCTTGCCACTTTGTCCTAAACCAAATCTTGTTCGTCGAGGTTCTCGAAATACCAATCGAGATCATCTGAGAGCATCTTGAATATCGAATGGTAGATCTTGCCATCCGGGTCTATGCCGGCGTCAACCAGAGCTGCAGCCAGTCTCTCATTGATCAGATTGCGATCGACTCGAACGGCCTCAGAGGCTTGTCCCGCTCGATTAAAAAATTCCAACATGGGCTCTTACTCTTAAGGAATCAAGGCAGCCTAAACTTGCCGCCTCGTGTTCTTGATCGGGAAAACCAGGGTGAATTCTTGATGCAGCTCTGAGCATCGGTGGAATTCTGGGGAGGAAACCGCGAAAGCTGAATTTTTATCGACCATTGGTGGGTTCGTCTTAGAGCAATGTGGAGATCGCTGAAAAGCCAAAGTTGTCGGCAAAGTCCCCACGCTTTTTCCACACATGGCGATGGTGGATCGCCTCGATTTCGCTGAGAATTGGCCCGATTCTCTGAGTTACTGACACTTATCCACAATCTTGCAAATGTCTTCTTCGAGCGGGGGGGAAGTGTGGATAAACAGAGTCAGTCGAGTCATAAGTCGATTTCTCACCTTACCTTAAGTGCTGTTGATGACGAGAGGACGCTTTCAGGAGAACGCCAGATAGAGTAGTTTCGAACGTGTCATCGCGCCAGAGGCAACGGCTAGTCGTGTCTGAGGTGACCCAAGATCGAAAGTCTGCTTTGCTCGGCCGGAAACGGCACCGCCCTTGACCATGACCAACTGGTGAGAA
This sequence comes from Planctomycetota bacterium, assembly GCA_047639315.1. Classification (GTDB taxonomy): domain Bacteria; phylum Planctomycetota; family DRQF01; genus S139-23. Next base: position 138 of record JBLINQ010000059.1, on the reverse strand, counting down.
TACTCCCAGATGACTCTCACAGGGCAGTCGAGAATCCTAAGGGGTTTTTTCGGGGGAGGCGATAATGGCCTTCGAAATTGACACCTTGACGTGGCTGCGAAGGAGTCAGTTGCCCGCCGATGATTCTCCCGAGAGTGA
>JBLINQ010000058.1:0-28055 GCA_047639315.1 Planctomycetota bacterium | reverse complement strand
GCCTTGGCGTCGAGCCTTTTGACCAACAAGGGAAAGCGTTCCTTGGGTAATTTCGGGCGCCCGAGCAACTCGGGAGCCTCCCGTTCGAAGAGCTCGTTTAGAGCCATGCCATCGTCCTTGCCACCGCTAACGTGGCTCGGCATTTCGGTCAGTCCAGAGGCGTCAAGGGCCTCACCAATAGCCGGTTCATCAGATTCCGGAGGGATACCGAGAATAGTGCCCAAAGTAGCACCTGCCCAAATCACCCGTTTAGGGTGAGGTTTCATCCGGTAGATCCGACTCATTCGCTTAGCTCTTTTGCCTTCAACTTCTTTGGCTCGGAAGCAGCTTCCGCCAACAGGCTTTTCGCCTGGCTCCGGGCCAATTTCTCATCGCCACCGCCGAGCATTATGGACAACTCTTCCAAACGGCGATGGCCGCTGATCTCTTCTACGGTTGTGGTTGTCTTCTTGCCCACCACAATCTTATCAATCTTGAGATGACGATCAGCAAAAGCTGCAATTTGCGGTAAGTGGGTGATGCAAAGCACTTGCCTATGCCGAGAAAGAGCTTTTAGCTTGTGCCCCAAAAGGAAGCCCAAGCGAGGGCCAACGCCGGCTTCAATCTCGTCGAAAATCAAAAGCGGCAAGTTATTCCGACCGGCCAAAACACACTTCATAGCCAGAAGAATCCGGGAAAGCTCACCACCGGACGCTGTTTCTTCCAGCGGTGTCGGGGCCGTTCCAGGATTGGCGCAAATCAGAAAACCGCATTCTCCGAGTCCATGGGCATGAACTTTTCCGGGATCGAATGTCTTCAGCGTCTTGCCAGCAAGGACATGAAACCGTGCCTTCGGCATCCGCAGATCTTGGAGCTCAGCTTCAATCAAAGCCGCGAGTTTCTTGCCGCTCTTCTCGCGCTTCTTCACCAAGGCATTGCCACGTTTCAGCATTTCGGCTTCGAGAGCTTCGATTTCAGAATCAAGAGATTGCAAGCTGCCGAGCTCGGCTTCCAAGGTTTGAATCTGCTCGAGATGGCTTTCCTGGAGCGCCAGCATTCCAGCTTCGTCGGTGCGATACTTGCGAGCTAATTCGTGCAACAGGTTGAGGCGTTCATCTAATTCCGCTGGATCACCCTCAAGACGGTCGCGCGCTTGTCCAAGCGATTGCATCTCACGCCCAAGGTCGGTTGCTGCTTCGGCCATAGCAAAAGCCTGCTCGGCCAGAGCCATGAGCTCTGGATCATCTTCGGCTAAGCGCTCTAATTCAGCCCCAGCTCTATTGAGCTGATGCGACACGCCGTCATCGTCATCATCAATGCGTGCAAGTGAATTCTTTAGCGCCAAGACAGTTGCCTCAGCTGCGCGCAAGAGCTTGCTTTGTCGTTCTAACTCAACGAGCTCACCGAGTTTCACATCGGCTTCAACGAGTTCGTTTTCCTGGTAACGAATCAGATCGAGGCGATCGCGAATCTCTCGTTCCTGTTGATCCCGAAGCTCCATCGCTCGCTGAGCAGATTGCCATTTCTTGTAGAGTGAGGCGAATTCAGTGGTCTTATCTAAGGTCTCAGCAAACGTGTCGAGCACCCGAGTTTGCTCGCGGCGGTCCAAGAGTTTTTGCGTGTCGCGCTGACCATGCAAATCAACCATCGACGAGCCAAGAACAGACAACTCTTTGCGAGCCGCCAACGAACCGTTGACATAGCAACGTTGCGTGCCACCAGGTTTGCGAGCGACACGAATTACCAACTGCTCTTCGCCGTCCTCAATGAGGTCGGCCAAACGGCTCTTGTCCTCGGGACGGAGTTGAAAACGGCCCTCTACTTTCGTCGACTCAGAAGCATGCTGCTCCTTGGGAAGCTTGTCGCCCAACAAGAGGCCGACGGAAGAAAGCAAAAGTGACTTGCCAACGCCGGTCTCACCGCTGATCACATTGAGGCCCGGCCCGAGTACGACACTCAGGCTTTCCATGATCAACAAATTGCGGACAAGGATTTCTTCGAGCATAGCGATCTACGTTACGCGGGTGCCAGGGGTAATGTCACCATCAACGCCAACCGGCCAAACCTGATCGTTGCCACGAACAGCCAGCATCATGCCATGGCTTTCGACACCGCGCAGCTTGGCTGGCTTCAGATTGCAACAGACGATCAAACGACGGCCGACGATTTGGCCAGGGGCCCAATCTTCACGAATACCGGCGACAATTTGCCGGGGTGTTTCTTCGCCAATATTGACTTGCATCACCAGGAGCCGATCGGCATTCGGATGCGCCTCAGCTGAAACCACGACACCAGTCTTCAGAACCACCTGAGCAAAGTGGTCAATATTGATAAGCGGGTCTGCGGGTTGAGTTTCCGGCTCGCTAATCGGCTCTTCTTGCTTGTCAGTCATGGGGTCAGATTAGCTACCTTGGGGGACTCGCCCAAGGACGGGCGTGACAACAAAAAAAGGCCCCAGAACTGAGTTCTGGGGCCTATTTCAAATCTGAAGTCGATTACTTCGAAGTTTTCTTCGTTGTCGAGATCAATTTCGGCTTGTCTTTGGTCTTGCTCTTCTTGTCTTTAGAAGCCGTCTTGACCGGGGACTTCTGCAGTTGAGCGCGGCAATGAGCCAGAACCTTGATCAGGTTCTTATCTCCGGGCACTAAGCTAACGGCGCGCTCCAGAGGGACTAAGGCATCCTTGTAGCGGTTCGCTGCGGCGAAGCAGACACCAGCTTCCCGGTTCAAAATGGTCTGAACGTTGGTTGGAAGCTTCTCATTGGTTGCCTGGTTGAATTCTGTGGCTGCCGCGTCGTAGCGCTTGGCCTTCTTCAACTTGTAGGCCTTAACCATCTTGATGAGAGTCGGCTCTGTAAGATTCTTCTCGAGTGCCTTCAGACCAACAACCTCGATCCAAGGTTTGCCGCGGAAAACGCTGGCAACACGCCCTGTGATCAAGAATCGATCATAAGCGGACGAGGTCAAGATCGTCTGGCACTCAGTAGCGATACGATCAATAAACAGGTAGGGGAAATCAGCCGAATAGGCCTTTTTGTCCCACAATGGTGCCGTATCACTCCACACGGAGAAATTCAGGTACTGACCTTTTTCAAATCGTGTGTAGTACGGATTGTCGATCTGTCCCAACTGGTGAAACTGAACGACAAAACTAATATCCATGCCCTTGTAGGCTTCTGGATGTGCGATCACTTGTTCAAGCGTCACTGCTTTGTCTTCGTAAAGATCGTCCCACCAACCGTTGGTCGCGGCGGCCGGAACAGTCATCAAAGTCAAAATGGCCAACATGGCCGAAATGCGAATGGTCTTCATAGCCCTATTCCTCTTTGCATTAAAAACCCCAGGATCGGAGCTGGCGCGGCCGCTCCTTGGGTCAATATCGGCTCGAATGGTAGTGGGCATGAGACGAATTGGAGGGTCGAACCCATTCTTTCGAACTCATATATTGAAGAGCAAACAACTTAGCTCAGGCCATATTTATTCAAAGGTTTCTTGGACTCGGATGAAATGAAGGGCGTTCACCCCTTTCACCCGGCAATCTTCGAGGATCAGCCCTTCTCCCACTTCGCTCAAGGCTTGTTTGGCTGGGCTGCGGTACATCAAGAGCCCTGAGGGATTAAGGTTTTCAGCCAATTCGGGCAGAAAACGGAGGATTCGGTCTGGATCCTGCTGGACCAAGGGGAACGGCGGATCGAAGAAGATGATATCCGGGCAAGGATCATCTGTGTGCCGCTCATAACGAAAAACGTCCAAACTGCTGACCCGGCAACGATCCCCATAGCCCAAGGCATCGATGTTCTTCCTCAGGGTGTCGATCGCCGATCGCCCCTTATCGACAAAGGCAGCATGTTTGGCTCCACGGGACAAGGCCTCGAGTCCCATCGACCCAGAACCACTGAAGAGATCCCAAACCGCAGCATCCTCAATTTCCCCCTGGAGGATATTGAAAAGGGCCTCTTTCAAGGAATCCAGAAACGGGCGGGTGTCCCGGCCCGGTGGCGCCAACAGTTTTCGCCCCTTGGCATCACCAGCAATGATCCGCATCACCAACTCCTTCCTCGTCCACTTCGAATTGCTTGATATCATGTTGCATCATGAGGAGATGTAAGATGCCAAGATTCTTCGTCAATGTCGACCACATCGCAACGGTCCGCGAAGCAAGAAAAATACTCTACCCTTCCCCCGTTCGAGGCGTGGAACTGGCCGAGGCCGCTGGTGTTGATGGGATCACCATTCACTTGCGTGAAGATCGGCGCCATATAAACGATCAAGATGTGTGGGACATCAAGAAGGCCTACACCACAGAATTCAATTTAGAAATCGCGGTGAGCGAGGAGATCGTTAGCATCGCCGAGAGTGTTGTCCCCGACCAAGTGACCATCGTTCCTGAAAAGCGTGAAGAAGTGACAACAGAAGGTGGCCTTAACATGGTTCAGGGTTTCGACCGGATCCAAGCGGTCACCCGAAGAATGCAGGACAAGGATGTTCTGGTCAGTCTGTTTATTGATCCCGATGAGGTGAGTGTGAAGGCCGCCAAGGAATCGGGCGCCACTCATATCGAACTCCACACCGGCAGCTATGCCAATGCTGTCACTCCAGAAGATGTCGCCAGCGAATTGGCCTTTCTGGAAGGTGCATCGGCCATGGCCCAGGAAATGGGTCTTATTGTGAACGCTGGGCACGGACTACATTATGAGAATACAGCTGCCATCGCCCGGATTCCGGGGATGCAAGACCTCAACATTGGGCATTCCATCATCGCCGAATCTCTTTTCGTTGGCCTCCCAGATGCCATCAAACGGATGAAATCAATCGTTTACAGTGATTTCTGATCCGAAATCGTGAAACAGCAGGATACAGTTGTCCGTCTTAGGAAAAGAGGGAACTCGGGACTTTATCAAGGGCAGCTGGTATACCGGAGACGGCTTCTGAGAGAATCTTAAGGCATGTTCACACATTCGAGTTTATCCAATTCAATGATGTAGGACTGGTTTTCCCGGAGCATACGCCATCCCGACTCGTCCCCAATCACCCAAGGGACTTAGAAGAGACGTTCATGGAATTGAGTGCAAGTAAGGCAGCGGAGATCAGGGCAGTCAATCGGCCTGTCCTGATCCTGTCGAGGCCCAATGAACTTCGAGTCATTCCGGTGACGTCGGAGCTGATGGCAATTGGCAGTGATCCCACATGCAGCCTTCACTTACCCGACGATCGCCTTGACTCTCGTCACGCAGTCATTCAACCGACTCAAGACGGATTCGAGATATTCAATCTTTCTGCCAAGCATGACACGCTAAGAAATGGTCAACAGGTCGATGCCGCTGAGCTTGTTCAAGGCGACGAGATCCGGCTCGGCAGCGCCATGTTCACGTATATCGACCCGAACGCCGACATCATGCCTGCCGGTTTCCAGCTCTTGGCCCTGCCGATAGATTTCTTGCGCAGCCAAGCAATCATCGAGGCCCAAACTGCTCGCAACGCGCAGACCGAAGGCTTCAACGATGTCTTGGTCGATTCTCTCAAACGCAGCCCGTGGATTCTCATGTCCGGAGCCATTCACGCTCTCATCTACATCATGCTCATTGGTTTGATGCCCGCCCCACTCGACGAAGATCCACTGGCGAAGATCGAAGTCGACATGGCCGAAGCGGATGACATCGATGAGGACGCTCAATTAGACGAATTTGACGTCGACGAAGCAGAACCAGAATTAGAAGAGCTCGAAGACCCACCAGAAATGATGGAGGACCAGAAAGACGATGTCCTATTCGACAGCGACGACCTTGAAAGTGACGACCCGGCGGAAAGCAGCGAACCCGTTCAGGGCATGGGTTCATTCAGACCAGGCAACGATGCCGGCAAGGGCATTGGCGGCAATGGCAATGGCATCGGTATTCCTTCAGGTGCAGGCGAAGTCGTCAGGCAAAAAGTTAAACGCCTTCAAGAGTCAGGATTGGATGTTGTAGTTCTGTTGGACGCAACTGGTTCAATGGATGGCGAGATCGACGCCGCCAAACAAGAGATCGTCACCCTCATTGCTTCTTTGCAAGCCATGAAGATCGAGTTTCGGCTTGGCGTTGTGGCCTTTCGGGATCGTGGCGAAGAATACATCACGAAGCGATCGCCGTTGACAGGTGATGTCTACAAATCGGTCGCTTTCTTAGATCAAATGAGCGCTGTTGGCGGTGGTGACGAACCAGAAGCCGTTCTCGACGCGTTCAAAGATGCAGCACGCATGCGCTATTCGCACAAGGCTGAGAAGGTCCTCATCCTCGTGGGCGATGCCCCACCTAAACCACAGACCACCAAGAAGGTCTTGACGGCCGTCGAGTCTTTTGCGGCTCGTGGCGGCCATGTGCACACCATTTATACCGACTCCGACCTCGGTGATCGCGATTGGTCTGGCACCAAGAAGATCTTCAAGGAAATAGCGAGAGTCGGCAACGGCAGTGCGGTCCAACTCAAGTCTGACAAGGGGCTCGTTGCTGACATATTGAAACTGACACTACAGACGGCAACAACAGCTCAAGCTGAAACGATGTTGCGCCAGATCGAATCTGGACCACGCGCTGAACAAATCCGAAGACGCGTCAGGAGTTTGGACCCTCGGTTCGTCGCGAAGGTTCTGAGACTAAAGAACTTTGATCCGCAGATTCCGTTGGAGATTCTCAGGCACAATCATGAGAAATTCCTGCCTGCCTACTTTGCCGTCCTGAACGACAAGAAACTCCCGCGTTCGAATCGCTGGCTGACCACGGTATTGTTGCGACGCTTACTGCGCCAAATCAATTCTTACAATGGGATCGGCGGTGAAGCATCCAGGTTGCTTGCCAAGTTCAACCCGGAAGCACCCTTCCGCAAACAACAAGTGATCCTCACTCAGCTCAAGCAGACCCTGTACGACTCGGGTCTTTTGAAACTCGATCTCGAAGTGAAGAAGCCGGGCAAGAAGCGTTAAGACGCCCTCTCTTCCTCGCCCATCGTTTTACGTCGTTTTGACTAAGTACCAGCCATCAGCGACTTCCTCGATCCAGATGAATTCATCATCAGACATGTCCGGTGGTGCCTGGCCGCTATAATGTTGAAAACGCACAAAGTTATCGACCATGCCGCCTACAGAAAGGCGGCATGGAATCATCACGTCCGACATAGGCATTTTGTAAGTCGATGTCTTGGCGAGCTTGCTTGATCTTCGCCTTATGCTCAGCCTTGCTCTCAGACTCTTCTGGTTTCTTGCGAACCATGGCCGCGATTTTTTCGATCTCGGTTCTCTTCTTGTGAAACCACTGCCTTAGCTCGAGATCAGAAGACAATACCAGACGGATGTTTCGAATATCATGTTCAGGAACCTCATTCCTCGAACTGGGATTCTCGTCGTACTCCTTAAGAATCGATTCCAAAATCCCCGTGAGTGCGAGAGCACGCACACAACGAATTCTCCACTTGTCGCTCCTACGCATGAAAAAGTAGAAGCTGCTTGTTCGTTTACCGTCTGCAATGTTCAGACGAGCCACGGCATTCTGCCAATCGATTCCGATGATCTTGTCGAACTGACAGATGAGGGGCTCAGGACTTTGGCGTTTCTTTGGAGCTGTATCCTTCGACTCGAAAAGGTCTTTTCCCGCGTCGCTTGCGAGTAGGTTCGCAACGAGCAGGCGCACAAAAGTAGAAAAGACCTCCGTTGCTTAGGCGACATCACCGATGAGGACCGGGACCATCGCGGTGTCGGCAAGAAAACCTGCAGGACGCGAAGGTAGCGCGATTTCGGGGACAACTGCTTCTCCACCACAACCAACGCCACCACCGCAGCTAAGCAACCCAGAAAAAATCGCCAAACCAACGATCAGAAGAACTGGGTGCTTCATCATGTTTTCCCCCAACAACTCGCAGCCTTCCAAGCACAGTCTTCAATCGAATCCCGGCAATTCTTTGCTTTTTCAATTCCATGCCACCAACCGATGAAAGACACTTACCACCAATGTGACTCGCAACACATCGTTGCCTACGATGCTCGGCAACAACTTGGGAATTCGTCCCATGCGTCTCTTCAATCGATAAACTCAGCTTAGAAGCCCGGGAAGTCCCAAACTGTTGGGCCTTCCAGATGTGCAAGCCTGTGAATGCTGGCGCTCCTCAAAAGTTTCTTCGCTAACTTCTTCTTGCCCTGCCCCCAAAGGGCTGCAGCCTGATAGGAAAGAAAAGAGCGTCGATTCCCCAACCGAGAAGATGACCCGAAGGCAAAGACACGATCGGCGCCGTTTTTGGCCGCAGTTTCGGCTTCAACAAAACGCTTCTCATTTAAGAGCATTCGAATTCGCGTTGTTTCCCAAAGGCCGTTCGAAAGCGCTCTCGAAGCAACCAAGGCCAAGGTGCTCCATGCGGCTGAGCGCTTGTCACCCCCATGCATTTCGATCACAAACTTCGCCAACTCTTCGTCGTGATGACGATGCGTCCAGGTGAATTCATCCTTAGGAATTGACTGGTCGATCGAGAATTTAGCCCGCAAGTCGGCCCAAAACATGGCATTGGCATCTGGGCTTCTAAAGCGCCAAACCTCCGAACGTTTTGAGTCACTCGTCTTAGATCTCGAAGTGGCCCGGTAGCGTGCATGCCCAATTTGATAAAGCTCGGCGCCGGGACCAAATAGTCGTGTCCCGAGAGCCCGGCGACCAAGATTCATCAGTAGTTGGCTATCTGTGAGATTCCCCGCCCGCAACTGAAGGAGTCCGTTGGCAATGAATTCGCTCGGCTGGTTGTGCTCAGGAAAACGCACAGAAAGCCGAGCCCATCCCAACCAGAATCGGAGTGGGAGTGCGGGCCGATCTTGTGATTCTCTGTCGATCGCTCGCCATGCTGCATGCAGTGCCGAAATTGACTTTTCACTACGCCCAATCGATGAGAGCGTTCCGACCAAGAAGAGCGTTGTATCGGTTTTCTCCAGTTCTGGTTCGGTCCAAGCGCTGCCGGCCTGCTCAAGCAAGACGACAGACTTCTTCGTCTCGATCTCAGCCAAGAGCGCGAAGACTTCCGTCAGAGCTGCAGCGCTGCCTTCCTGAATCAAGCTGCCCAAGATTTCATCCACGGCGATGACACCGTACCAACCGTCTTCTCGATTCGAGTTCTCGGTCAGTAACTCGTCGACGTACCGTCGCAACCAAACCATGACCATGCGGCGACCAGCTTCATCGCCGGTCAGAACCAAAGGTCGGGCTAAGAATGCCCGTTGCTTTAGATCCTTCATACCTTCGGCCAATCCATCCCAAAGGGCCGTCATTTTCTTGACCAAGCTGGGCGAACGATTGGTTCTGATGGCGTAGTCTACGAGGCCAATAAGTAGGCGGTCTTTGTTTTCGACGGCAGCAGAGCTGAGCAATTGAAAGGCGTCATCCAGTGGCAACTCTTCGGCCAGGTTACCCAAGATGTATTCCAGAACAGCCCCATCAATTCTCTCGAAGCCTGTATGGCGGCGCTTGTCCTCGCTCAGTTTCTTGACCGAACGAAACAAAATTCGCAACTCTCCACCAAGCGACTTGATGCCACGCTTTTCTTTGATGAAAGAAAGCATCGGAACCAAGGTGGTGCTGGTAAATCGCCCCTGTCGCAATTCGTTCGAAATGTGTTCGACCAGCTCTTCATCATCACAACCAAGAGCATGATTCAAAGTCAGCAAATCGAATTCGCGGCCGGAACTCGTTTTCAATTTCTCGACGACGATAGTCTGAGTCGGCACATCCCCCATTTTGACCATGATGCGAATGGCGCGGTCTCTCAGGTCGGCAGGCACCCCATCTTTCATGAGGGCCTTCAGCGTTGAGAGATCGATTGGCTTGTTGAGTCGACTCAAAGCATTCAATGCCATCAATCGATCGTTGCGCGAAAAATCTTCGGCAATGATGACTGACCGGTATATTTCCTCGGCCAACAACTTGGGTGTTTCGCACAAGATTCTGACGAACGATCGGTAGGTTTTTCTGTCTTTTTCGAGACGAGGCATAAAACTGATCAGGATCTGACGCAACTCATTGTTTGAACGACGCCAAATCTGCTCTGCCACGATCACGCGGCGAGCGAAACCTCCGCGTCGAAGGCTGTTGATGAGAAAAGAATCGGCAATCGGTGGTGCCAAAAGGTGACGAAATTTCAAGATTCGCCGGAGTTGCCGCCGACTACTGCCGAGTTTAGCCTTCTCAACAAACCACGTCTCCAAGAGAACGGACAATGATGCTGGTCGCAGTCCGTAAGCGGCATCAAGCAGGACTTTGTCCACTTGCTCAAATCCGCAAATCGAATCTAAGAGGCCGATCTTGAGGGCCAGAGTCGGTTTCTTGGTCAAGATCGCCGACAACATCAAGCGGCAAAAGTCATCTTTCACATGAACAGGGAAAAGAGCCATAAGCCAATCTTGGTCCGGTGCAACTTCCCGTACCAAAGCGCGGCACAGCGCCTCACCAAGCTCATTCTCAGCCGACTTATCACGAATGAGATCAATCGTCTCGGCCACCCGCAACACTCCGGGTTCGGCCAAGATCACAGAATGGGCTCGCCGCCAGATAGAAATTTCGGTGCCACGTTTCGCCAACGGCATCGTCGGCAAGAACCCTTGGCGGGAGGCATCGAGCACCGACCACATGGCTTTCCTTTTAAGTGAGGCTGAATCCAATTGCTCCCACTTTAACGCGTGAAGTCTATCGGCGGCGATCTGGTCGCAAGACGCAGCTTCGATGAGAACGCGCCAAGCAAGTGCGCAAACCTCCTGATCGGCATCGGCAGTCAGCGATTCCACTTGGTCAGCAAGCTCGCTGTCTAATTCAGAACTCGATGCCGCCATTAACTGCAGACATGACAAACGCACCGACCAATTCGTGTCTTTCAAAGCGGCCCTCAAGAACATTGACGGCAAATTGCCTTCGACGCCAATAAGAGAATCCAAGGTCGTCCGACGAACGAGCCAATTCGCGTCAAGGTGAAGCTTATGTTCGACAACGCCTTTTTGGAAAGCCACGCCCGGCCCGAGGCAAGTCCAAATGCTGAGCGCAGAGAGGCGGACTCTCCAGTCTTTGTGTTTGGATGCCTTGGCGGCGAAAGCCAACCCCCGCTCTTTGTCTCGACTCAAGATCCAGGCGGCCTCTTGTCGAATGGTCTTGCTCGCATGGCCTGAGCGAAGCGCCTCTTCCGCCAGAGTCTTTAGCGACGTCGATTCAACTTGTCCGATCAAACAAGAGTTGACGATCAAGACTATGGCAATGAATCTCAAACCTGTAACTCACTGAGTGCCCGCGGGATGCGATCAACCAAATCCATCGGCAAGACTCCTCGGTGACCAACTTCAAGAGCAGCCAGGTCGCCGGCCCGCCCATGGGCCCAAACAGCTTGGCAAGCCGCGTCATAGGGGGCGGAGCCCTGAGCTACGAGCGCGCCGATCAGGCCCGATAGAACGTCGCCCATCCCCGCCACTGCCATCGCCGGATTACCAGTGCTGTTGCGATAAACATCGCCTTTGCAACCGACCAAAGTGCCTGCTCCTTTCAGAACGAAAACACCAGGCTGGAGTTCGATCAATTTCGATAAGGCGGCATGGCGATCGGATTCGATGTTGGCAACAGACATCTTCAGGAGTCGCGCTGCCTCTCCCGGGTGAGGTGTGAAGATGAGATCCGAGGTATCAGGGATCAGCTGGGGAGCCTCAGCCACCAAGTTCAGGGCATCAGCATCGAGAACGACAGGAATCCGGGCCCGTTCCAAAATCTCGCTTAAAAGGGCCTCCAACCCCTCATTTTTCCCCAATCCAGGGCCAACCACGAGGACATCGCAGGACGCCATGAGCTCCTCAATATCGGCCAGAGCCGTGTAGGACAGGTGCCCCGTGGAGGTTTCGCGCTGGCCGAGAACAATCGTAGAGGGCAAAAATGGTGTGATTTTGCTGACAATCGAGGCCGGGACCCCGCCCAAGACATATCCAGCCCCACCCCGTGCCGCCCCTGCCATTGCCAGAGCGGCAGCCCCAAAAAATGGCCGTGAACCGGCCAAAATAAGGACTCGGCCGCAATTGCCTTTATGGTCTAAACGGCGGCGATGAGGGAGTTTCGGCGGATTATCGGACATTTGCCTCTCGTCATTGGGACATGTTGAGTCTTTAGTGTACAGGAGTTTACTCTATCCCCTTGTGAGCATCCGTCGCAACGATACAATCTGCACCCGGAGCAAAGCTCCGAGGAAACCGGAGGGTTGGCAGAGTGGTCGAATGCGACGGTTTTGAAAACCGTTGTTGTGCAAGCAACCGGGGGTTCGAATCCCTCACCCTCCGCTCGAGCGCGTCGTAACGATCAATTCGTTGCGCGATCAAAAGTACTGGAGAGATGGCAGAGTGGCCGAATGCGCCCGCTTGCTAAGCGGGTGAGGGTTAAACCTCCCCGGGTTCGAATCCCGGTCTCTCCGCTAAGTAGCCCCTTTGAAGTTACGCTTCGAAGGGGCTCTTTTCTTGGGGTATGCGTCGGCTAACATGAGGCGGGAGAATTCGATGTCAAAATTCATGCTTCTTGGCGCTACGCTCGCGATGGCGTTCTCTTGTTGTTCTTGTGTTACGCGTACTCTTACGATCGAATCAGATCCACCGGGTGCCCGCGTCCTCATGGAGCGCAAGGATATCGGCACGACCCCTGTCACATTCGACTTCGAATATGGTGGCGTTCGTGAATTCCTCATTCTGCACGAGCAAGGAGGAACGAAGTATGCTCCGGTTCGAATCCATCACGACAGCGAAGAGTTTTTCCTCGACACCTTTCCCTTCGACATCGTAAGTCGGCTCCAACCCGTATCGATCAACAGGGATTTCATTGTCCAAGTCACGCTGGAGGAGTCGATCCTCATTGACATTGTCCAGGACGATGAGAGCAACTATGTGACGGCGTTAATGAATCGCGCCGAGCAGCTACGGCAACGTGCGAAGATTCAACAAGAGCAAAGTGGTCCAGGGAATCAGCCTCTCCTCCCACCATTAAAACCGGGCCTAACCGTCCAGGATGAGGACCAAATTGGGCCGAATCTCACGCCAAATGTGTCAAACACCAAGAAGTGAGGCTCGAAACGCCTTACTTCCCCTCTTTCCTTTTGACGACCAGGCAATACGTTGGTTAGCTTGTAGACGGGCCCGAAAGGGAATGTTGGGGAGTGAACTATGAGTGTGTGCCAGATCTGTGGCGAAGAAGAAGCGACCATCAAAACAATTGACATTGTTAACAATGTCAAATCCGAACAGCACATTTGCGAATCCTGCTACAAAATTTCTGGCCAATCGCAGCCGTTTTCGGTGCCTAACATTTCTGACTTCGTCAAATTGACACCGACCTCGGCCCAGATTGATCTGCAAGGTTTAGGTGAACTGGTCAAGGGTCTCGCCAAAGGAACACCTGAACCAGATGTTCCTCACATCGTCTGCGAGTTTTGTGGCACGACCTTAGAAGAGTTTCGAAAACGCGGCGTTGTTGGCTGCGCTGCTGACTACGATCTTTTCTTCGACGAGATTTTAAAACTTGCCGTCCGACTTCACGGCGCCGCAGAGCACGAAGGAAAAGTCCCGCGCGAGATTGAAGCAGAACGCGCGCGCCATCATCGTGCCCATCAACTACAGACTGATCTTGAGACAGCCATCAACGAAGAGCGATACGAAGAAGCAGCCAGTTTGCGCGATCGCATTCAAGCACTCATGAATGGCGGAGCTTCAGATAAACCCCACGACGCAATTGCAGAAGACCGAGACGAACATGCTGGATGATCGTTTTGCCGCAGGTGCCGGGGAGTGGTTAGCTCCCGGCGGCCCAGATAACGACGTCGTGATTTCTACACGCATTCGGCTAGCGCGCAACATCCGTGGGCATAAGATGCCGTGGCGTTCCAATGACAGTGAACGTCGCGCCGTCGAGGCAGCCATCAAATCTGGGATCGTTGAATCAGAAGTGATTCCAGATGGAGCCTATTGGTCGATCGATGATCTCAGCGAAACCGAACGACGCCTCTTAGTTGAACGTCACCTCATTAGCCCTGAACTAGCCAACGGTCGGGGCTCGCGCGGCGTCATCTTCGCCAAAACCGAAGACATCTCCATCATGACCAATGAAGAAGATCACTTGCGAATCCAAGGGATTCAGTGTGGCCTTCAATTGGATGAAACGTGGCGAGCGACAAACCAGGTGGATTCGATTCTGGAACGGCGTCTCCCCTTCGCAGTTTCCTCCCGCTGGGGTTACCTCACAGCCTGCCCGACCAATGTCGGAACTGGTCTACGCGTCTCCGTGATGGTCCACCTTCCCGTCCTCGTACAAACCGAACAAATCAAGAAAGTCCATACGGCAGCGAGCCGAGTCGGACTTGTGGTTCGCGGACTCTATGGCGAAGGAACCAAGGCATCTGGCGACTTCTACCAAATATCAAACCAGGTAACTCTGGGGCGCGACGAGACGCAAATTCTCAGAGACGTCCGAACGATGGTCCTCAAGATCATTGAGTGGGAACGGGGACTTCGCAAATTAGTGATGCAACAGGATCGCGTTTCGATTGAAGATCGAGCTTGGCGCGCTCTTGGAATTCTTCGGTTCGCCCGAAAAATCAGCTCAGAAGAGACCATGCGCCATTTGTCGAGCGTTCGCTTGGGTCTCAACCTCGAGATTCTGCGAGACATTGGCCAAGGGCGCATAAACGACCTTTTTCTATATACCCAGCCAGCGCATTTGCAGGTCTTGCGTGGAGCTCCCGCGAAACCTGAGGAGAGGGATGCCTCCCGCGCCCGCTTCATCCGCGAGTGGCTGGCGTAAGCCACTCCGATTCATCACTCTCCCCTTCCGCGTCTCCAACTCAATCGAAGGTGCCAATTTTCACAAAAGACGGCCCTTGTCTGCCTGGCCCTTTGGACTGGCTCCCTATGACCCTATGATAAGGATGCAGCTGGAGTTATGCCTCGAAAGAAGACATTAAGAGCATAGCTTCCGCACTTGGGTAAATATTCGTGGAGCTTTGGTCAAAGTCAGGGCTATGCCTTGTGCCGAAAGAGACTTTGGGAAGTTCCATCTGAACGTGAATTCTCCTTGAGGGCAGAATTCCAGACCCAAGGCGAATGTAAGTTGGTGCTCTAATGAGTGCCATCCCATTCGTTTAATGAAACGGCCAGCGATTCTGTTGCAATGAACGGTGTGACGCCAGCAAATGAGGCGTCGCCACAATCAAAGAAGGAAAGCAGCGCATGTTTGATAGGTTCACCGATCGCGCACGCAAGGTTATGGGTTTGGCACGTCAAGAGGCCCAACGCTTAAACCATGAGTACATCGGCACCGAGCACATCCTCTTGGGTCTAGTTCAAGAAGGCAGTGGTGTCGCAGCCAATGTCCTGAAGAATCTCGACATCGACCTGCGTAAGGTTCGCCAAGAAGTTGAGAAGCTGGTCAAGACTGGCCCGTCCATGGTGACAATGGGACAACTCCCATTCACACCACGGGCGAAGAAAGTGCTCGAGCTCGCACTCGAAGAAGCGAGTAATTTAGGACACAACTACATTGGCACCGAGCACATCCTCCTGGGTTTGATCAAGGAACAAGACGGCAAAGCCGCCAAAGTCCTGACCAACCTGAGTGTTCAGCTCGATTCCGTTCGCAGCGAGATTTTAGACTTCTTGGGCGCAGAGCCTGCGGCCACAGAAACCGAAAAAGAAGTTGGCACTACTTCGAAGAGCAAGACACCGGCCCTCGATTCCTTCGGTCGTGACCTCACGGAAATGGCACGGGAAGGCAAGCTTGATCCGGTCATCGGACGCGAGCAAGAGATCGAACGGGTAATTCAAATTCTCTCTCGTCGTAGCAAGAACAATCCTGTTCTTCTCGGTGAAGCCGGCGTCGGCAAAACTGCCATCGTTGAAGGCTTGGCCCAAGACGTCGTCAAAGGCAACGTCCCTGAGTTACTGCATGAGAAGCGCATCGTCGTTCTTGACTTAGCAATGATGGTTGCCGGAACGAAATACCGCGGCCAATTCGAAGAGCGTATCAAGGCTGTCATGACGGAGGTGCGTCGTGTCAAGAATGTCATTCTGTTCATTGATGAGCTTCACACTCTCGTCGGTGCCGGTGGCGCCGAAGGCGCAATCGATGCATCCAACGTCTTGAAGCCAGCCTTGAGTCGAGGCGAGGTGCAATGCATCGGAGCCACGACCTTAGACGAGTATCGTAAGTACATCGAGAAAGACGGTGCCTTAGCTCGTCGCTTCCAGATGATCATCGTTGATCCGCCATCCAAGGCCCAAGCCGTTGAGATTCTTCACGGCTTGCGAGATCGCTACGAAGCGCATCATCGCGTTCGCTATACCGATGAAGCCCTGGAGCTCGCCGTCGATTTGTCGACACGCTACATCAACGATCGCTTCTTACCTGACAAGGCAATTGACGTCATTGACGAAGCTGGTGCCCGTGTCCACCTTAAGCAAATGACCCAGCCGCCAGACCTTCGCGAGTTGGAAAAAGAGATTGCCAACCTGGACAAGGAAAAAGAAGAGGCCGTTGCGCATCAAGACTTCGAGCGTGCAGCCAGACTTCGTGACGATGCTTACAAGTTGCGTAAGAAGAAAGAAACCGTCGTCGCTGCTTGGAAGACTGAACGCCATGACGGCGATTGCGAAGTGACTGTCGAAATCATTGGCGAAACGGTTTCCAGGATGACGGGTGTTCCACTCACACGTCTTGAGAAGCGCGAAGCCGAACGTCTTTTGCAGATGGAAAAGCATCTACATGAGACTGTTATCAGTCAGGATGAAGCCATTGTTGCCATCTCCAAGGCTGTGCGTCGGTCGCGCAGTGGCTTGAAGGCACCTGGGCGTCCAATGGGATCATTTATCTTCCTCGGCCCAACCGGTGTCGGTAAGACCCATTTGGCGAAGCAATTGGCCAAGTTCATGTTCGGCAGCGAAGATGCTCTGATTCAAATCGACATGTCTGAGTACATGGAGAACTTCAACGCTTCCAAGTTGATTGGTGCTCCTCCCGGATATGTTGGCTATGAAGAAGGTGGGCAATTGACCGAAAAGGTTCGTCGCCGCCCCTACTCCGTCGTGCTTCTTGATGAAATCGAGAAGGCACATCCGGACGTCTTCAACATGTTGTTGCAGATCATGGAAGAAGGTCGCTTGACCGATTCCTTCGGTCGTCAAATCGACTTCCGCAATGTGATCTTGATCATGACTTCCAACATTGGTGCTGCCGTTCTCAACAACAAAGCTGGATTGGGCTTCAAAGTTGGCGATGACGATCAGCAACGCGAAGCGGTAGAGCATCGCCTTAGAAGTGAGTTAGATCGTCACTTCCGCCCTGAGTTCATCAACCGTTTGGATGAGACAATCTTCTTCCATCACCTCACCCGTGAAAACATCCGTGACATCATCGATATCGAGATGCGCGAAGTTCATCAGCGGATCGAGGGCAAGAAAATGAGCTTGGAGCTGTTGGAAGGTGCCAAGGACTTCATGTTGTCGAAGGGCTACAACCCTGACTTTGGTGCACGCCCGATGCGTCGTGCCATCGAACGTTACCTTGAGGATCCGCTGTCAGAACAGATTCTGCGCGGCCACCTGATTCCTGGTTGTCACATTATTGTCAGCTATGAGGGAGGCGAAGCCTTGGAGTTTGATATCCAACAGGCCAAGCCAAACGAAGAGCCAGAGGCAACAAACCAGCCAACGACTTGAAGTCGACACGAACTGGATAGAACATAAGAAGGCCGGGCCCCCAACCAGGGCCCGGCCATTCTTTTTGCCTGGAGAAATCACGTGTCAGAAGTGCCCACGATTAGCTTGGAAGATGCCCAAGCCCAATTCACTGAGAAATCAGCTTTGTTCGTCGATATTCGAGATGCCCGGTCGATTGCAGAAGCTCACATTCCAGAGTCTAAGACGCTCAATAACGGCAATGCCCTTCAATTCGTCACCGAGACGGCCAAGGATCAGCCAATCGTTGTCTATTGCTACCATGGCAATAACAGCAAGATGGTGACCACTTACCTCCTGGAGCAAGGATTCGAGGATGTGAAGAGCATGAATGGCGGTTTTGAGGATTGGCGCCTCAAATTCGAGACCGCATCTTCCTAATCCATCAAATTCAGATGAACCGTTCACCCCGTGAAGCGTTTCTTATTAGTCTATGACCAATGAAATGTAGTGTGAGCTGATAGATGCAGAAAAATTGGATCGGAATTGTCGTCCTTGTCGTAGCAGCTGAACTCGCTGCCCTTCTGGTGCTCATGGTAGTTTGGCTGCCTCGGCAGATGGACTCCAAACAACCAGTGGTCAAAAACAACAACAGTGAACTCAAGTCTGAAATCGTAGACCTGAAGAATCAAATGGCCAAAGTTCTCTTCCGACTTGAGCGAATGAGCAAAGACGGCGAAAAAGGAACAGATCCGAAGATTCACGCTGAGTTGAAACAAGTCAGTGACAACATCGACGACATCGGATCGCAGATCTATGACTTTGAGCGAGCCAATCAAAAGAACCTCATGATGATGCAAAAGAACATCATGAGACGCCTCTCCACCATCAGCCCGAGCAAAGCGAATCAAATCCCCACCGACCCAACCAAGCTCAAAGAGTGGTTAGCGGTAGGTGGTATTGAAATCGACAAGGACAAAAGTGCGATCAGACTCAAGGGACGAATCGTTAATCCAACTCGCCCACTCGAGCTCATTGCTGCCACGGCTGGTGGCCCACTCCATGAAACCCTATTGGAAACACTCTGCCGTCCAAGTGCACTTCGTGCCGGGCTCTTAGCTATTGGACTCAAAGAAGGTGACCCAGCAGACTATCGCAATGGCACGCCTGCTACTGGTGATCAGCTGCTGATCACGCTCAATTGGGAAGGCGCCAAAGCACCGGTCAAATTAGAGGAGTTTCTCTGGAATGATCGAGCCAAGAAACACATGGAAACAGCGGAATGGTTGTTCACCGGTTCAGACTGGGATTCCAGTTTCCTAACGGGCGAAGATATCTACATCCCCGATGAAGCCCGAGTCGTCGTCGCCTTGACTGACAACTTTGGCCATCTGTCGGTGATTTCTTGCAATCATGCCGATTCACACAACGAGATGATCTGGTCAATCAATCAGAACGTTTTACCTGAAAATCTCGACGCAGAGATCTCAATCACGATCACTAAAAAGTAAAGAGGTCGACACGCTCATGGGCCAAGACAAGCAGGTGAATGAAGCGTTGGGGCTGATCGACAAGATTCAGCACCGTCTTGTTCGCAGGCACATGATCGACCTCATTACGCTGTTCTTGGTCGCCGGCCTGACACTGGCGTCCATCCCTCTCACAGCGGGCAAGTTTCGCATCCAAGACTCTTGGCTCTCGTTGTGGTTGCCGCCACTGACTGTCGCCCTTTCTGTTCTGGGTGGAGCCATTCTCGCTTGGACAAGTCGCCCAAACACGAAGACTGCTGCCAGGACCGCAGACCGAGCCTTAGGAACAAAAGAACTCTTCCTCACCGCCCTCAGCTATGAGGTACCAAGGACAGAGCAATCAGCGATCGCAGCCCTCTTTGGTCAAGATCTAAAATCAGCCGTCAGCCGCTCTAACGTCAAGCAGATCGTCCCTTCCCGATTGGCACCGGCGGCCAAGTTCTTGGCCGTCATGATCTTTGTTGATGCGCTTCTCTTGGCCACACCAAATCTCCAGAAGCCTGAATCTCAGCAGATCGATCGTATTCAGAATCACCTGACTGTGATGGCCACCGAAGGCCCCCTTCTTTCAGAAGAAGACCGCGCCACCTTCAACAGCCTCCAAGATGCGAAAAGTAAGGAAGAACTCGAGGCTGCAGCTGTGAAGATGTGGCAGACATTGGAGGCGAAAAGGAAGGCCTCTGAAAGTGAGATTCAATCCGCAATTGAGCAACTAAAAAGTGCCATCGCTAAAGACCAAATAGAGCGCGCCAATGAGATTCTCGATTCCATCGAAAGACAGCTCGCAGAATCTGGGGATCGCTCTCTGGCGGATAAGACCACATTGAAAATGAAAGAGCTGGCTTCCTTGACGACCAATGAGTCATTGGTGGCGAAGATGAATGAACTCGATGAGAATGGCAATGGATCGGGGGCTGGCAAAGGTGGTAAGAATCAGCCGAATGCCGAGACTCAATCGAATCGTGCCAAAATGGAATGGATGAACGACATCCTCGTTTCCGTCTTCAGTGGCATGGGTAAGGAACTGCCCGATGTCGATTCGAACCGCCCGTCCAATCCGCAAAACGCTAGCTCACCAGACAGTCCACTCAGCCGTCGAAAGACAAACAGCGTCACGACATTGCGCCTAAATGCCGATGACCAAGAAACGGTTGAACAGTATTTAAGGCTGCGTCAATCTCGACGCTAAAGCCAACCGTTGGCCCGCTATTTAGCGTCGGCGCCGTCGTTTGCGGGTGGTGAGTTTCGGGCCAGCAGGCCCCAGGTCATCGCCATCACCGATCTTTGCCAGCACAGCTTCTAAGTCCCGTACGAGCTCCGCAGGAATCTGATAGCGATCCTCTGGGTTCTTGCGCATCATCTTGAGGATGATTCGATTCAGCTCTGAGTGCAATTCAGGAGAACGCTCCTTCGGTGCGAGCGGCACTTCGTTGATGTGGGCTACCATGGTGACCGCCGGGTTCGGATTGTCAAAGGGCGTGCGCCCAGTCACCATATGATAGTAAGTTGCGCCGAGTGAATAGATGTCAGTACGCACATCAACATGCTCATCCCCCCGAGCTTGTTCTGGGGAAATGTAGTTTGGCGTTCCAAGTGCCGAGCCGGTGTCGGTGGTGTCACCAGAACCTTCAAGGTCTTTCACCAAGCCGAGATCACACAACTTTGCCGTTCCACCGGGAATGATCATGATGTTGTCTGGCTTGATGTCGCGATGGATGATTTGCGAAACGTAAGCATGCTCAAGTGCACGAGATACCTGCAAGATGATTCGCGTAGCCCGCTCTTGGGCCAAGGCGCCGCCCCGCTTGATGACGTCCAAGACGGTCGGTCCATCGCAATATTCCATCACGATGTAGTAAAGTGAATTGCTTTCCCCGACATCGATACACTGAACGATGTTCGGGTGATTGAGGCGAGCCAGGACCTTCGCCTCTTTTTCAAATCGGGTCACAAACTTGCGGTTCTTTTGCAGGAATGGAGCCAGAACTTTGATTGCAACCAGTCGATCCAGAGAAAGCTGTTGGGCCTTAAAAACCGTCCCCATCGAGCCCTTCCCGAGTTTCTTGATCAGTTTATAGCCACGAATACTGTTGGCGCGCCCCAGCTTCTCAATGTGGCTTGTGATCTGCTCGTGCTGAGCAGAGGAGACTAAGTTCTTCTCGAGTAGTACGTCGCCCAATGCCTTTGGCGTTACCCCGAGTTCGAGGATCTTGGCCTGAACATCGCGCGCCTCATTAATTTGGGATTCGGTGACCAACTCATTCTTCAGAGCGATCTTGACGAACATCTCGTCTTGCGATTTTCTTACTTCTGGGTTGGAATCGTTAGGACTCATGCCGTCGTCTCATAACCAATTTTCGCTAATATCTCGGTCTGCCTTGCGTGCATTCGACGGCGATCCTCAGGATCATGATCGTCGTAGCCCAAAAGATGCAGGGTCCCGTGGATGCAGTATAGCAATACCTCAGATTTGAATGAGACATTCCGCAAATCGGCTTCTCGTTTTGCCGTGTCAACGGAAATGACGATTTCTGCATCAGCTCCAGGACCAGGACCATCGTCACGGAGATCAAAGGTGATAACATCCGTGGCGTAATCATGGTCCAGAAATTCCCGATTAAGGCGATGAATCGCTTCATCGTCCATGAGAACGATGCTCATATCGAGATTCGCCTGTTCTTCCTGCAACGTCGTGAGCACGGCACCTTCGACATCAGATTCGGAAACCCCAGGGGCTTCCTGCTCAAAACAAACGTCTACAGTACTCATGTTGATCGACGCCGCGATTTATCATCGTGATGAGTCTGTCTGACGTTGCGTCGGCCATCATTCTCATTCTTCATACGGCGCTCATTTTCCTCTGTGAGCCCGTATGCCTTGACAATTCTTTGGACAACGGGATGACGAACAATATCCGCATGCCCCATTCGGACAATCGAAACGCCCTCAACCCGATTGAGTACATGGATAGCTGTCGCTAAGCCCGATGGTTGCCCATGGGGAAGGTCGACTTGAGTGATGTCACCAGTGATGACCATCTTACTTTCATTGCCCATCCGCGTCAGGAACATCTTCATCTGAACATTCGTCGTATTCTGGGCCTCGTCCAGAATAATGAAAGCATGATTGAGAGTTCGTCCACGCATGTACGCCAAGGGGCAGATTTCGATGATGCCCTCTTCGAGGAACCTCTTCATCGTCGCCGGAGTCAGCAAGTCTTCCAGCGAGTCGTAAAGTGGACGGAGATAGGGCGCAATCTTGGCTTCCAGGTCTCCCGGTAGGAAACCAAGATGTTCACCAGCTTCGACAGCAGGTCGTACCAGAACAATCTTGCGAAAGTCTCCAGACTTCACTTGGGAAACTGCCATGGCGACAGCTAAGAAAGTCTTGCCAGTACCGGCCGGACCAACACCAAGTGTGACTGGGTGGCTTTCAATTGCCTCCATATACTTGCCTTGGTTCACCGTACGTGGCTTGACCCCGGCTTTGTAGGCCGGGCCAGAGCTGCTCGACTTACTGGCCGTCGGATCAGTCCCAAAAATCTCAGCGATCTCGGATGACTCGGCACCCTTCTCGCGGATCATTTGAAGCGCACGTTGAACAGCTTCCGCAGCTGCTTCGATTCGATCCGGTTCGCCAATCAAAGTTAGGCGGCCTCCACGAGACGTCACGTCCACTTTGAAAGACAAACGAAGGCTACGGATGTTTCTATCGAGGTGTCCCAGGAGGGCTCTTTCTTCCTCGATATCCTGCAGATTGATCGTAAATTCCGACACTTCCGTCGACTCCCTATGAAATTCCACAAGTAAAAATGGCCGCCACGGGCATAGCGAATACCAAACTATCCAAGATATCTAAGGCACCGCCAAAAGTCGGCAAGATGTCGCCGGAGTCTTTGACTTTAAAACAGCGCTTCACCATCGATTCAGCGAAATCACCCATTTGCGTTGCCACGTTCATCGATAATCCGAAAACGAGAATCTTGGATGATGACCAATGAACCAACGGGCCGGCGTCATAACGTTGAGCGATAAAGAGAACCGCGAGAGTGAGAAGTAAACCACCGACGCTGCCCTCCCAAGATTTCTTGGGAGAGACATTGGGCATGACACGATGGCGTCCAATCTTTGAGCCAACGAGGTAGCCACCCATGTCCCCGCACTTGGAAACCAAGACCATCAGTGCAGCAAAGGGGACGCCCTTTTCAATCGCGATCTGCTGCAAGAAGCCCATTGGCAGCGCAACATAAACGAAGGCAAAGAGCGAAAGTACGCCAGCTAACATGACTGATGATTCAGCCTCGCCAGTGCGATGCAAACGAAACGTCGCCCACAGTAAGTTGGCGAACATAAGACCAAGCGTCAGCAGCAAGAGTGTGTTCGACACGTCCCAAGCAATGGTCCCGTCCTCAGTGAACCAACGGCAAGCAAAGGCACCAGCAGCGCTAATCCACGTAAGCAACAAAGGCCCAAGGAACTTCTCCGAGGACATTTGAATGAACTCGCGTTGCGCCAGGGCCGTCATCAAAAAGATGGCGAGGACACTGAGAATTGGACGTCCAATGGAGGCATCAGCCGCAGCGATAGCGAGGAGGGCAACCAGCAGGCAAATTCCAATGATGATTCGCTTACGCATCAACCGGTCGTACCAGTCCGCCGAATTTCCGATTGCGATTACCGTAATTGAGCATGGCTTTGACTAAGTCCTCTTTCGAGAAGTCTGGCCAATTCGATTCGCAAACAAAAATCTCACCGTAAGAGATTTGCCAAAGCAAGAAATTACTTACCCGCAATTCACCAGCTGTGCGAATCATCAGGTCGACGTCAGGCATCGTGGGTGCGTAGAGTCGATCCTGCACGGCTTGTTCATTAATATCTTCAACATTGAGGCGGCCTTTTTGAACATCGGCGGCGATCTTCCTGGCTGCATCTGCAATTTCACTTCGTCCGCCGTAGTTCAGCGCCAAACGTAAAGTCATGCCATCATTCGACGAGGAGAGTTGACGGAGCTTTTCAAGCTCATCCTGAACCGACTTCGGAAACTCATGAGTTCGACCAAGTGTTTGAAAGCGAATGTTGTTGTCCATGATCGTCGCGCGTTCACCGATCACAAATCGCTTGAGCAACGCCAGGAGGAACTCGACTTCGTGACGAGGACGCTTGATATAATTTTCGACGGACAAGGCGTAGAGAGTCAGTTCTTCGAGACCGGCTGCCGCGCAAGTCGTCGTGATTTTGCGAACTGTACCAGCACCTTCCTTGTGACCACGTGTACGACGCAATCCTCTGGAATTCGCCCAACGTCCGTTGCCATCCATGATGATGGCAAGGTGGCGCAAACCTTCGGGAATGCAAAGTTCCTGATCCTGATTGTCGGCGTTTTCGCCGCTCATGCTCATCTCTCTATGATCGCCTCACGGCCGGGTCCGACCGATACCATGGACACCGGTGCATCGCAGAGCTTCTCAATGCGATCGACATAGGCCTTCATATTGGCCGGAAGATCATCATAAGATCTCACGCCCGAAATGTCTTCGGTCCAGCCGGGCACTATTTCGTAGATTGGCTCCGCTTGCTCAAGTTCCAAAGAATCTGCGGGAAAACGAGTCGTCACTTTCCCACCGATTCGATAGCCCTTGCAAATCGCAATCTCTTCACAACCGCTAAGTACATCCGACTTAGTCAGAAGAATTTTGTCGACGCCATTCACTTGAATGGCAAATTTCGCGGCCACGGCATCAAACCAGCCACATCGGCGAGGCCGTCCCGTTGTCGCTCCATATTCTGCGCCACGATCTCGCAAGCCTTGGCCGACTTCATCTTCCAACTCAGTTGGAAAAGGCCCAGCCCCGACACGGGTGGTATAGGCTTTGAGGACACCAAACGTGCACTCAATCGCCCGTGCTGGAATTCCGGAGCCGGCAATCAACCCACCGATGTTGGTGGTGCTCGAAGTGACGTAAGGATAGGTTCCCAGATCAAGATCAAGGAGCACTCCCTGAGCCCCTTCCAAGAAGATCTTCCTCTTGTCTGCGAGGGCATCATGAAGCATGGAAACGGTGTCTGCCACGAAGGGCGCCAACTGACGACCATATTCGAGGTAGAGCTCTAAGGTCTCATCAAGACCGGCAGTTTCAGCGCCCAAAGATTCGAGGCGCTTGATTTGCATGCTCTTGTCGGCTTCAAGACGGGTGCGCAGCCGATCTTCATCTAAGAGATCGAGAACACGAAGTCCTTGGCGCGAGGCCTTCTCTTCGTAGCACGGACCAATGCCTCGCTTCGTCGTGCCAATCTTCGCTCCTTCACGAGCCGCTTCTTGGGCGCTATCCAACATCTTGTGGAATGGGAACACAACGTGGGCACGGTTAGAGACGAAAAGACGTCCGGCAACTTCAATGCCTTTGCCCTCGAGTGTCTCAACTTCAGCAAGAAACTGAGCTGGATCCAAAACGACGCCGTGCCCGATCACACAAATCGTATGGGGGCTCAGAACACCACTCGGGATGAGATGCAAGACGGTGGTCTCACCTTGGACCTTCACCGTGTGGCCGGCATTGCTGCCACCCTGGCATCGAACGATGTAATCGTTCGTGGCGGAGAGGATGTCCACCATTTTCCCCTTACCTTCGTCGCCCCACTGAAGGCCAAGAAGTGCTTTGACGGTCATCGGTACAGGCTCGCTGTCATATCACGTGAAAGATACAGGACTTGTGTCAATCAAGACACTAACTTTAACCCGACATACTGAGATGGTCAAGCTGACGCCGATCGTTCGGCGGAGGCCATCAAAGCATGGAATCGACGAAATAGATACAAGGAATCATGAGGACCTGGAGAGGCCTCAGGATGGTACTGAACGGAGAAAGCTTTGAGCTTCGCCAACTCAAATCCTTCGACTGTCTGATCGTTCAAGTTGATGTGGGTCACACGAGCACCAGCTTTGATCAGAGAGTCGGCGCAGGTCTCGAAACCATGGTTCTGCGCTGTCACCTCGACTTTTCCGGTGTCGAGATCCTTGACTGGGTGATTCGAACCATGATGGCCGAATTTCATTTTGTTGATTGTTGCGCCGACGGCCAGGGCAAGGATTTGATGCCCCAGGCAAATTCCAAAAATGGGTACTTTGCCGAGCAGCCCCTTCACCGTCTCGACGATGCCTGTGAGAGGACGCGGATCGCCAGGCCCGTTGGACAGGAAGACTCCATCTGGCTTGTAAGCTAAGACCGCTTCGGCACTCGTAGATGCCGGGACAACGATCACTTCACACCCGATAGACTTCAATGAACGGAAAATCGTCGTCTTCGCACCGAAATCGAAGGCAACCACGCGCCGAGGAGTTGAGTCCCCTTCGGGCATCGGTGGTTCAAATCCGCGCGGATAACCGAGATTGAATTCCTGTGCTTCTGCACAAGTAACCCCTGCGACCATATCATGGCCAACGAGGTCAGGGACATCCTGGAGTTTCTGGCGAAGCTCGTCGTCGGAGAGTGTCTCGCTCGTCAGGAAGCAGCGCATCGCACCGTGCTCACGGACTCGGAGAGTCAGGGCACGCGTATCGACACCTTCCAAGGCCACAACATTTTGACGCTGGAAGTAGTCGCGAAGACTTTCTTCGGATCGATAGTTCGAAGTGATCTCGGTGCATTCCCGAACAATGAAACCCGAAACGCTCGCCGCATCAGACTCAGAATCTTCGGAATTCACACCGTAGTTGCCGATGAGAGGATAGGTCATGACGACCACTTGTCCGGTATAGGACGGGTCGGTCAGCACTTCCTGATAGCCCGACAAAGCGGTGTTGAAAACCAATTCACCGGATGCCTCACCTTGAGCCCCGCACGACGTTGCATGCCAAATAGACCCATCCTCTAAGATGATGCGGGCCTGCATGAGTTTTGACAGATCTCTCATTCGGATTCTCGAATCCCTTGTTGATTCCTGGTCGTTCGTTCAAATTCTCGACTTAGCATGCGGCACGCGGCATAGCCGGCACCGAATCCGTTGCCGATATTAACAACCACCACCCCCGGCGCACAGGAGCACAGCATGCCAAGAAGTGCGGCAATTCCCTCGAATGATGCTCCGTAACCTACCGACGTCGGAACAGCAATCACTGGCTCTGCCACAAGCCCCCCAACAACGCTGGGTAAGGCCCCTTCCATACCTGCAACCACAATATGAACGGCTGCAGATTCGAATTCCTTGCGTCTAGATAACAGACGGTGGAGACCAGCGACGCCCACGTCATAAATCCTCTGGACTTCGGCCCCCATCATCGACGCCGTCACCGCGGCTTCTTCGGCCACCGGCAGGTCCGTCGTCCCGGCCGCAATAACCGAGACTTTGCCCCGAGACGGCCCAGGCTCGCCGAATACGAGCATTCTGGCTCTTTTGTGCCACTGGAATCCAGGCAATTCATCGGTGACCAACTGGCCTTGCTCGGGGTTAATACGAGTGACCAGGATCGGTTGGCCGGTTGTCATCAGGTCACGAAGGCAAAGGAGTAAATCCTGGGGTTCTTTCCCTTCGCCATAAACAACTTCCGGAAAACCGCTCCGAAAACCTCGGCTCAAATCGGCGTGGACCGGCTGAAATCCGAGCTTCTCAGGCGCCAAATACTGATCGTGCCAACGAGAGAGAGCGCTCTGGGCGTCCAATTCACCGTTTTCGATACTTTGCATCAGCTGGAGCAGTAAGACGTCCCGCGAACTGCTCATTGAGTCACCAACGTCCGAGTTGGCTCCCCAGCAATCAGCTTGAGGGCCAGTTGCAGTTGAGGGTCTACAAATCCGTCCGGGATGTGCAGATTGTTGGCATCCCCTTGCATAGCGACCACGATCTTCGGCTCGAGGGGAATACGTTGCCAATGCTCATA
>JBLINQ010000057.1:0-28062 GCA_047639315.1 Planctomycetota bacterium | reverse complement strand
TCACCATCATAATCTCAGCGCAAGTCGAGAAATCACATCGGCCAGCTGAGGTCGAAGATTCAACACCTGGCCGCGAATCGACGTCGGCCCAATTTTGCACGCTACGGTGACCGGATGCTGGGCAGCGAACTGCCAATAGCAGCGGCCCTTCTTAATCACTGAGTAAACGGACTTCGTTCTTCGTCGTCGTGGCATAGCTAAAAACCTCCATCGATAGTGTGGGAGGAAGTCGATGCAATGCCGGATCGAAGCGCGAGTTTTGTGGAATTTTTTGTGGAACTGGCTAAGAAGTCGGTCCACGAAAAAACCCTTGGTCCGCAAATTGTTGCAGGCCAAGGGTTTATCGAGTGGGCGTACCTGGATTCGAACCGGGGACCTCTACGATGTCAACGTAGCGCTCTAACCAACTGAGCTATACGCCCTTTCAAGTCGGCGCATTCTGTCTGGACATGGCGTCTGCATCAAGGCATTGGTCACTTTTGTTGTAAATAGTTCTGGGGTCGTTGTTTGAAGGGGGTAATCCAAGTATTTCTTGCGCTCAGGCGCGGCATCTTGTCGGCAACCGTCGCAAAGTGTTTCAAAATGAGGGATTACGAAGGAAACTATGGATTTATGAAGTTCTTGGTTCAATTGCCTCTATGAGTTTAGAATACGGCCGAACGCTATTTGCCGGCTGACCTGCCGTATCGGGTATGTCGAATAGATCTTATTAATTATTCGTGTTTCCGTCTTAACCGGGTGCCCGTGTGAATTTCGCTGCCAGAGAACAACTATGATGGACATTGACAAATCTCGCAAAGTGAACGGTGTTACAGGCAAAGATGTTTTCACCACCGGGCAGGTGGCGAAGATTTGCAAAGTGACGATACGCACTGTCATCAAGTGGTATGAAGCTGGGAAACTCAAAGGCTACAAGATTCCGGCGTCCAAGGATCGTCGGATTCCCCGAGCGAGCCTTTTGAAGTTCCTGCAAGACCACGACTATCCCTACGACCCAACTATTTTCGATGAGAAGATCCGAGTGCTCGTTGCGGACGACGATCCCGACATCCTAAGCCTTTTCAAAGAAGAGCTGGCGGACATGTCGGAAGTCGAATTATGCACGGCATCAAGCGGTTATAAAGCTGGCTTCGAAACCGCCCGCACTCGTCCACGCCTTTTGATCTTGGACTACAATCTTGGTGATATTGACGCTGAGCAAGTGTTGGACACTCTGACTGACGACGACGTCCTGGCCGATACCCGCGTTGTCGTCATGACCGGCTTCCTAAACGATGCGGATATCGAAAGACTGAAGTCTCGGGGTATGACGGTCTGGCGAAAACCACTCGACTTCGACTTGGTGCGCCAAGAAATTGCCGAAGCAGGCGTCCTGACTCGCTTTTAACTCATAAGACGTAAGCCGAATTTCCTTCATCTGATGGTCCGTGTATGCTTGGGCCATGGCGGAAGATGCAAGACTCATAAACGGCCCAGTCTTCTCAGGGATGCTCAGATTCGGCATCCCTCTTGCCTTAGCCATGGCATTCCATGGACTCTTCAATTGCATTGATTTGTTGATCGTGGGGCGCTTAGGCCCTGGTGCCGTTGCAGCCGTCACCATGGGCGGAATCATCAATATGGTGGCCATGCTGGCGTTTAATGGCGTTGCCAATGTCATTGCAGGGCGCTGCTCGAACGCGGCGGGAACCGGAGATTCGGATCGCCTTGCTGAGCTGGTTACGGCCGGACGCAAACTCACCTTGTGGCTGAGTGTCTTTTTCGGATGCCTGTTTGCGGCCCTGGCCGTCCCCTTGACC
Source organism: Planctomycetota bacterium (assembly GCA_047639315.1). Classification (GTDB taxonomy): domain Bacteria; phylum Planctomycetota; family DRQF01; genus S139-23. Next base: position 26,263 of record JBLINQ010000057.1, on the reverse strand, counting down.
AACTCCTTCGGTGTCGATGCAAAGACTCAGACAGATGGGGTTTCCTATCTCGTGATTCTCTCCTTGGGCTCCGGCACCATGTTCTACCTTCTGTTTCAAGGCGCGTGCTTGCGTGCCATCGGCGACTCCAGGCGTCCGATGTTTGCCCTCATCGGAGCCAACGTCCTCAATCTACTCTTGGATGTTCTTCTGGTTTTCGGCCTGTGGGGGTTTCCGCAGTTGGGTGTCGCGGGAGCGGCCTGGGCTACAGTCCTCTCGCGCCTAATTTGTGCTGCCTATCTTGGACGAATCCTGCGCCTAAGAGAGAGCAACTGGCCCAAAGTTATCCCCAGAGTTTCCCGGGTTCTTAGCATCCTCAAGGAAGGCCTGACGCATTCGGCGCAGATGGTGGTTCGTGTCATTTCAATCTATGGCCTGATGATCATTGCTGCCCGCGCGACCACGGGCGGTGAGGGTGTTGAAACGACCGCTATGTTGGATGGAATCGGTGTTGGGATCCGGCTGGAAATGGTCGTTCTTTTCTGCGCTTTGGGCTGGGGCACAGCAGCGGCCTCATTTCTTGGGCAAAATTTTGGTGCCAACAGATTTGACCGTGCAGCGTATGCCATGTGGGTTGCCGTTGGCGGAGCGCTGGTCACATGCCTTCTTTTGGGGTCCATTCTCTTTATTTGGCCCGGTGAATTACTCCATTTTGTTGCGCCAAAGGCGATGGGTCAGGCTTTGGAACAGGGAAGTCGGTACCTCCGCCTTGTGCTGATTGGGCACCCAGGATTGATCGTGGCGATCGTCCTATCACAGGCCTTAGTTGGCATAGGATCGGTCAAAACCGCCGTTTTCTTGGATTTTACGCTCTATGTCGTTTTAGGGTTACCTCTGGCGTTTTGGCTAAGTCAAAGCGCCAACGACACTGATTTGGTGTGGATCTGTGTTCAATGGACACACCTATTGTCGGGGCTTGCCTACTTGTTCTTTTTCCGCAAGCGTTTTCTGAAGGAAAAACAAAAAGATGAGGCAACCACTGCGATAGTCTCATGATCTGTCGCTGCGAGAATTTGCTTCGCCCTTGGCGTCTTGAGGTTCGGGGCTTGGAGGCGTAAAACTGAGAGCCCCATGGAACGAGTGAAAATCTCCAAAACCGAACGGCTACTGAACCTGATATCTTTCATGCTCAGGACTCCGCGCCCGGTCCCGTTTTCTCAGATCGCTGGCCACGTTGTTGGCTACGACGATGAAGCTCGGATTGACTCGATCGAGAAACGCTTCGATCGTGACAAAGCCGAGCTGCGAAATATGGGAATCCCAGTGGAGTATGTCGATAGCGGTGATCAGGAAACTTCCGGATACATCATCCCACGAGATAAGTTCTTCCTGAGAAACCTCGAGCTCGACACCGGTGACGCCATCTTGTTGGCGATGGCTGGACGGTGGGGCGCCTTCGCTCTCAAGAGCCCAGTGATGCGTGAGGCATTTAATTCTGCCCTTCGCAAATTGGCAATCGATACACCAAGCATCGGAAACTTGCCAGCTGAGTCAGCATCATTCCTCCAAGTCGGTCGTGGTCACGAGAAGGCGAACGAGAACCTTCAGGTGATTTGTGCCTCCATCTATGGACGCCGAACGATTCGCTTTGACTACGTAGGGCGCCGAGATGAGAAACCTTCTCGAAGGCGGGTCAACCCATTTGGTCTCGGCCTATCTGAAGGTGAGTGGTATTTGGTCGGACATTGTCACACCCGCAAAGATACCCGGATGTTCAAGATGGCACGGATCGCGGGCGGCGCAGCCCTGACCGGTGCCTCCGACGCCGGACCCGAATTTGAGATCCCAGACGGATTCAAGGTCGATGACCATTTGAACCGGCGACCGTGGGATTACGGGAACCAAGACCCGGTTGTCGTCAAGCTCGAAATTCCCCGAGACCTCGCCTTACAACTTCGGCACGAAGCGACTTTGAGTTTTGATCTCGTGGACCGCAAGGGCCTTGAGCTTGACGCTCAAGCACTGGCTAAAGCGAAGCGAGTGATCTTGCAGTTCTCGGTGAAAAGCCCAGATAGAATGCTCGATTGGATTCTCTCCCTCGGTAAGGAAGTGAAGATTCTCGAGCCAGCTGAATTGCGAGCGAGTGCCCTCGAGCGCTTGGATCGTTTTCTGGAGCAATACCAAGATGGAGGGAAACGATGAACCTCTCTCTTGAGACCGTCTTGCAATGCTTGGACATACTCCCGATTGTTCGTGAGAACCAGGGTATCAGCTTGGCCGATTTGGCTGCTCGAACCGGACTCGACGCTAAGAAGATTTCCGACCAGTTGATTCCTACGTTGATGCTCTGTGGCTCGCCGCCCTATATGCCTCACGACTACGTCAACATGTGGCTCGATGGCGACCACGTTTACGTCGAGTTTGCCGATCACTTCAAACGACCAGTGACCTTGCTGCCGATCGAAATCACGGCTTTGCACCTGTCTTTGACCGCAGCGGCCCGGCCTGGTGAGCATGATGAAGAAGTGCGTCGACGTCTCAGCGATCTCCGACGAAAAATTGAGCGCGCACTACCCGAAGCCCAACGGATCTTTCTTGAGGAATCCGAACGCGTCAGCCTGAGTGATCACCCCGACCGCGGTTCGCCTCACTTGGACTCGATCCGCAATGCCATGAACCGATCACGCAAGATCGAGATCGAATACCTCTCTTTCGGCGACAAAAGCCTAAAGCGAAGGATTGTTCATCCTCACGGAATTCTGGTTAAAGACGGCGTTTCATACATTCCGTGCTTTGACGAGAATCGAGGGCACATCTGTTCCTTCCGATTGGATCGCATTAATGAAGTGACCTTACTTCAAGATCACTTTGTTCCTCAGCCCGGTTTCAGCGTGGAAGAGCACGCCCGTGACGGATTGACGCGCCCTGGCGAAGACGACGAATTAGAGGTTCTGCTCGAAGCACGTGGGGCGACAGCCCGATTCCTCTCGGAATCACTAGACCAGCGCCAATGGCACTGGCAAAAAAACGACGTCTTGGCGATTAAACTGCCAACTTCACGCCCTCGATCGGTCGTTCACTGGGCCATCAAGAATGGACCTGACGTGACGATCGTTGGTCCGCCAGAAGTTCGCACGCTGGCAATGGAAGTCCTCCAAGAAATTCGCTCCGAATACGTTTCTTAACGTTCTCCACGGCATTCGGCCGATCTCCAAAATCCAGACTGATTGCTCCGATTGACTCCGTTGGGTGTTATCTAAGTGAGCAAAGCGGATGCCACCTGAGAAATGCTGCAAGACTTCTTCTCGGGATCCGTACCTAATTGAGAATTGAAACGTCGTTTGAGGGCAGAATTGCCTGCCTTTTTAGGCCACTCAACGATCAGGATTAACATCCCTCGCTTGACGTTGCTTTCCATTGGCCTGTACTATTCCACTTGCCAATCGCAAGGAGACTAAATTGATTCGTTCCCCATTCACATTCGTTGTGGTTCTTGTCGCTACTCTCATTCTTCCCTTGGTCGTTGCAGCGCAATCCGAAGAAGAAATCGACAAGTGGTATGAGAGGGCGGAGAAATTTTCACGTCGTGGCCAATGGCGTCGAGCCTCGAATTTCTATTCCAAGATCACGTCGGCCGAGAAGGAAGTTGATGCGGAAACGTTCGCAGCCTATTACCTGTCACTTCTTGGGTCGGGAAGCTATCAGAACGTCGATACCTTCACCGCGAAGATGCTTAGCGAGAAACCGAATGATCGACTTTGGGTCATGCGGAGAATCGACGTCCTTCGAGAAGTCGGTCGCGACGACGAAGCACTCACTCTGGCCATGAACTTTTCTAAGAGTGTCGATTCAAATGACATGGAAGTTCTTTCGGTCGTTGGACAAATCCACCTCGATCATGGACGCGATGGGGAAGCTCAGAAGATATTTGATGATCTGATCGAGCGCGCCAAGAAAAGCATCATCAATTCGGCTTCAGATCTAACCGGTTTGGGGACGGCATATTCCTTCTACCCGCATGGTGGTAAGGCCGCAGAAGAAGCGCTTGTCAGCGCGCAGAAGGCCGACAAGAAATACTTGCCGGCCTATCAGCAACTCGGTGTTGTCTATGGCACGATTAAAGTTCGCCCAACAGACATGAATCGCGAATACAAAGATGCATTGGAGATACGACCAAGATGGGCCAAGTTTATGGCCGGTCAGATTCGCTCCTGCGACCTCAGGCTTGGCCAGGGCGAGAATGAAAAACGTGCCTTGGTAGCTGCGATCCTAAAGTCGAATCCTCGTTATCCCGAAGCCCTCTATTATCTGGGAATGCGCGAACTCTCAGACGCGAACTGGAAGAAATCAGAAGCGACATTCAAGAAAGCCTTGGCGACAAACCCGAACCACAAGCTTGCGTTGAGTGGCTTGGCGGCGCTGATGTTTGTGACGCACAAGACAACCGAGTGGAAGAGTCTTGAAAATAAAATCCTCACGCTCGACCCAACTTACGCTTCCCTCTACCGCATTATTGCGACCGGGCTTTCCGAGCGCCGCAGGTGGGACGAATCTCAGTCGATGATGAAGAAGGCCGTCGCGCTGGATGCCAAAGACTCAGATCTTTGGGATGACCTTGCTCGTTACTCGCTCTACATCGGTGACGAAGGAACGGGCGTTGAGGCGTTGAAGAAAGCCTACGACTTAGCGACCTACAATCGAGTTTGGCGCTCCAACATGATGGACGTCATGAAGCTTCTCGATAAGAAGTATACGACCAACAAAACTGAGCACTTCGTCATCAAACTTCATGAAGACGACACCGAACTTCTCAAGCATGTTGTGCCGGCGTTCTTTGAAAGATCATGGGACGAATTCGTCGAGCGCTATGGATTTGAGCCCAAAGTGCCTGTGATCATCGATGCGTTTCGGCGACAAGTCGATTTTTCGGTGCGGACGATGGGAACTTCAGGACTGGGTGCGCTCGGCGTCAGCTTTGGGCCCACCGTCATGATGTTTATTCCCAGGAATTCGCAACGCCCGGTAAATTGGGCCTCAACGGCCCATCATGAGTTGGCTCATGTGTTCACCTTGCAAGCCTCAAGAGGCCGGGTGCCCAGGTGGCTGACGGAAGGATTGTCGACTTGGGAAGAAGTGCGGCGCAATCCATCGTGGGGTCGTAACATGGAAATCCAGCTTCACGACGCCTATCACAACAACAAAATCCTCCCGGTACTGAAATTCGACGCTGCTTTTTACGGCCCCAGAATAATTTTCGCCTATTACCAAGGTGGACTTGCCTCCCAATTCATCGAAGAAAAATGGGGGATCCAAGCGATTCGGAAAATGCTGGCGCTCTACGGCGATGACAAATTGACGACGGAAGTGATCCCGGAAGCGCTGGGAGTTTCTCCACAAGAATTTGACACCCAGTTCCTCACCTTTGTGGAAAAGATGTTGAAGCCTCTTAAGCGTATGCCGACTTATGATGCTGACACAGTTCGTCGGGCTCAAGCCGCAATCGCCGCAGACAACGACGTACAGGAGAATCAGCTCAAAATTGCATGGGGAAATTTCCGCGCCGGGAAGTTCATTGATGCCGATGCAGCCTTGAAGCCACTTGTTGATGCAAATGTGGAAGACGATCGAATAACTCTACTTTTGGCACACCGAGCCTATCGCGGCAATCGCCGGGACGTGGCAAAAAAGCACTATGAGTCACTTCTTGCCAAAGGCTTCGAAGACTACGACATGAGCATTCGCATGGCTGCGATGCTCGAAAAAGAAAACAAAGATGGCGAAGCTTTTGAGCTTTGGAAGAAAGCCAAGAAACAGAACCCTTGGAGTATTGATCCTAAGCGCAGTCCGTATATTGTGTTGGCCCGACGTTACCGGGCAGAAGGCAAATTGAACGAGTGGGCAAAGGAACTTTCAAGTTACTGCGCCTTAGTTGATATCGCGGTCGAGCCTCGTCTTGAACTTGTTGAGTATTACTTAGCTCAAGAAAGAAAAGATGAAGCGATCAAATTGCTAAAGCAGTGCATCGATGTGAAGACATTTGATGCTTCTTTGCGCCAGCAATTGGCTGATATTTACTTGTCAGAAGATCGGAACGAAGAGGGTTTGGTTGAGCTTGAATGCGTTTTGTCGCTCAAGCCCGAAGCGGCCAAGGAGTTCTTGGCGCGCATATCGATGGGACGATTGCTTTTGAAACTCGACAGACGAGACGATGCGTCGTATCATCTGTCCCGTGCCTTGGAACTGAAGCCGACAGATGCTGAAGCCATGCGGTTGTTGAAAGAAGCGGAGCGAGACGAGAAATAGATGGTCGATTTGCTTGCCGAAAAAAGTTTTGCACTCGTCTTGAGCGATGTGCGCGAACAGATCGGCGAACAACGATTTGAACTTTGGTTTGGCAATTGTAAATTGACATCCATGTTCCGTGGGACCCTGACGATCGGCGTCCCAAACGTCTTCTTCCAAGATTGGATTGCCAATCACTACGAGTCTAATCTTCGTTTTGCTGTCGAGCGTGTTCTCGGCATTTCGATGAAGATCAAGATTCTCGTCGACGCAGATCTCAACCAAGATCTGCAACAGCGAATCCAAGACGATTCTCTCAACGAACTTCTCGCCGACGACAATCATCGCCAATATGGCATGACCTTGGATCAGTTTGTGCGCGTTGGAGAGAACGAGACGGCATACCGTGCAGTTCGTCACCTTGTCGACAACGAAGCCTTCGGCTTTAACCCACTCTACATCGTCGGACCTGCCGGGGTTGGCAAGAGCCACCTCGCCGCAAGTTTTCGCGAATTCCGCGGTGGATTGAATCCGGACAAGCCACGCATCTTAGAAACCGACGCGTTGCGCTTTACTAAGAGTTTCACCTTGGCACTCAAGACGAAGAGGATGCCAGACTTCCGGGCGACCTTCGAAAATCTTGATGTTGTTGTCTTTGATGAAGTGCATCGTCTGAGAGGCAAGAAGGCGACGCAACAAGAGTTTTTGCACCTTCTGCGTAACCTCGTGCAACAGCGTGTTCAGGTTGTCTTGGTGGCACGTCATCACCCACGAGAAATTCATGACATTACTGAAGCGTTCAAGTCGAACCTGATGTCGGGCATGATGGTGCCGATCGAGTCTTATACTCATACATCCTTGAGCAAGATCGTTATCCAGAATCTGGCTCGGCTGAAATCGAATTCGGATGAGGAAGGTTTGAAAGAGGTTGCCGGAAGCGATGTCGTTCGAACTTTGTCGCGTCATTGCCGTGGTTCGGTTCGTGAATTGACTTCGCAACTACGTCGAGCCCATGTCTTGGCGTACATGAAGGGCGAGCGCCTTTCTGGAAAGTTCGTCGAAGATCACTTGGACGAATTCGGCGCTGATCCTCAAGTGAAGCAAGAGGTAGGCACTGTCTTTGATACGATCTGCGCCGACTTTGGCGTCGAACGAGCGGAGTTGATTTCTAAGCGCAAGACCAAGTGCTTGGCGCTACCCCGTGCAATCGCCGCAAGAGCACTTCGTGATTTTCATGGGATGACCTACAAGGAGGTGGGGCACCACCTCGGTAGTCGCAGCCACACCTCGATTTACATGATGATCAAGAAGTATCGGTCGGTGATGGAAAACGACCACGAAGTCAAAAAGACACTCGATCGTCTCAGCGGCTTCAGTACTGGTAGTGCTGGCAATTCCCAATGACGGCTGCATTTGACAGGATCTTGGGCCACACCAACGCGAAGGCATTCTTCGCCGGTGTTCAAGAGACTGAACGCATCGCCAGTGGCTTTCTCATTCACGGCGACTCAGGTCGTGGCAAACTTCTCCTGGCTCGTTCCTTCATCCAAAGATTGTTCTGCGATCAAAAAGTAGGGTGTTTCGAATGTCCACCTTGCCGTCGGTTCGCTGTGGGGTCGCATGGAGACATCGAAGTCGTCGCCAAGATCGAGGGCAAGAGCCGCATCTCAATCGATCAGCTGCGCGATTTGCGAGAGTGGTTTCATCGGGCCCCCTATGAAGCCGATCGACGATGCGCCATCATCGATGGTGCTCACCTGATGACCGAGGAAGCCCAGAATTCACTTCTTAAGCTTTTGGAAGAGCCACCGGCCAACGGCATCATCTTGTTGGTGACGGAAAACCCTCAAGGGCTTCTTGAGACGATCCATTCAAGGTTGCAGGCGGTTTTCTGCGGGCCTCTGTCTGAGGATGAGATCACTGTTTTCTTGAAGGAGAAGGTGGACGCCTCAGATGAGGACATTGCAAAAGCGGTGGCTTTATCGAATGGCAGCCCAGGCACAGCTATGACCATTCTTTCGGATGAGACCAGTAGCGTGACTTTTGAAGCGGCTTTTCGGCTTTTCGATCTCAAAACACTGCCATTCGGCTACGCCGAGATGGTGAGCGGTGGGCGCGCCACTGGAGCTGAGGCGCGAGCCAAAGTGACCAAGATCTTAGAGGCTGCCATGGCGATGGTCTCGAAGCAGCTCGCACATACGGTCAGCGGAGACTCGAGTAAGCCGCCATTGCCTTCTTTGGCACCATGGCCGGTCGAAGTTCTCAATGAAGCCCAGCTCCTCCTTATAGACGCTGCTGACTCCCTCCGCAGCAACACATCGCCCAAAAGTGTTCTCGAGTCTCTCAAGATCCGCATGCACCGCATTGTCGGCCAGGCCCGCCGACAAAAGAATGTCGGAGGCGATCGCTAAGATTAGCGACGGAGATACTCATGGGTCAAGAACACAACGAACTATACCAGCGTATGGCAAATGAAGACTCACGCTATCGCCGTGAGGCCTTTGCTTTCACCTTTGAAGCTTTCAATTACACTTTGGAACAACGCCGTCTAACGGGTTTCCAAGGCCATATTGATGGTCGTGAGCTATGTGACGGTATCCGCGAGTACGCCGAGAAGTGCTTTGGTTTCCTGACCAAGACCGTCTTCTCACAATGGGGCATCTCGCGCACAGACGATTTTGGTGAGATTGTCTTCTCCATGATTCGTCATGGTCTGATGAAGAAACAAGAAACAGATCTCATTGACGACTTTAGAGATGCCTACAAGTTTGATGATGTCTTTGAGAAGTCCTTTCTCTCTGACTAATGGTAGTGATGAGTAGTCCCGCGAATCGGGGCGGAATCGTCTCTGACCCTTAAATCCCTTTACATCCTGACTTGACGCTGGCTGAATTCACATCGGCGTCATCTCTCGATCGGCAAATGACAAAAAAAGCGAGCATCTTTCGATGCCCGCTTTTCTTATGAGTGCTTTTTCGGAGCCTATTCGTCGATGTCGTCGTCTTTTTCATCCTTCGGTGGCTGAGGGATGTCACCGGCAAAGCTATTGTATTCGATGAACTCGTCTACTTTTTGCTTCCGCTGGCTTAGGGATTCGAAGATAGCTCGTTGGAGCTGAAGGTCTTCCTGGTAATCGTTGATCATTGGGCGGCCTTCGTAATTGGCCCAGGCGCGACGAAGACGAACACGGAGGTAGATCCGAACGTCGTCTTTTTCCAAGGGTGTCTTCAGCGATGCATAGAGCTTGTCGAAGTCAGGATATTGTTTCCAATCTCTTTGATCGGTCACGACTAACTTCTTGAAGAGCTCTTTGTTCGGAACGACTGTCGCGTCGATGTAGTCTTCGAGCTTCTTCGTTTCCAAGATCTTCGAGATCTCCTCGATCTTCCAGCCCGAGAGACGGTCATTCTTGATCACGACATCCGGGAGGACGCCGCCTTCTTTCTTGATCGTGCCATCCTTCTTGCGTTCAGTGTTGATCGATTCACCTTTGGGCAAGTAGTAACGGGCGATGGTCAATTTCATTTTCGGGGCCAAGTCGTAACTGCCATTTTCGTTCTTATCGAAATAGCGCTCTTCATCGTCCCAACTGCCGTTCTTGTTGGTGTCGACGAATTCTTCGCCTTCAGTAAACTTGCCATCTTTGTTGGTGTCGGTGTAATCCTCGGCCGGATCCCACTTTTTGTTCTTTTTCGATTTCTCGAAGAACAGCTCGCCCGAGTCGTAACGACCATTGCCGTTCTTGTCTTCAAATTCTTCGCCACGATCCCAGAAGCCGTTCACGCGGCGCTCGTCGTTGAAGCGTTCGTCTTTCACGCTGTCTAGGTCGAGGACTCGTTGGACTGTTCCTTTACCGTAGGTGCGTTCGCCGACGAGCTTTGCGCGCCCGTGGTCACGCATGGCGCCACTGACGATTTCACTCGCGCTTGCAGACAAGCCGTTGACCAAGACGACTAATGGAACGTCGCGTTGATTGTCGTCTGGGACGCTGCGTTCCCACTTGCGATCAACGATGCCCTTACGGCCTTCCCAGTAGCAAACGACTTTCTCACCCTTGAGGAACTTGCCTGCCAATGAGCGTGCTGTGGAAAGGTAGCCACCACCATTGTTGCGAAGGTCGAGGATGAGAGATTTCATTCCTTTGCCTTCAAGGCTAAGAAGTGCTTCTTCCATCTCTTCAGAAGTTCTGCCACCGAAGGTCAAGACCCGAATGAAGCCAACTTGACCCGGAAGCATGCCAAAGACGACAGTTGGAATTCTTATTTGGGCGCGAACGATCTCAAATGTACGTGTCTTCTCCCAGCCCTTGCGGAAGATCTCGATCTTGACCGTTGTCCCAGCTGGGCCTTTGAGTCGCCTTGTGATTTGGTCGACTTCTTTGCCACGTGCTTCCCAACCGTCAATCTTGATGACCTTGTCACCTGGTTCGATTTGCGCCTTATACGCTGGGCCGCCAAACATGGGCTGAGTGAGAATGAGGCGTTTGTCACGATCATCAAGTTGAACGTATGAGCCGATTCCCGAATAGGTCGGGTTGAGATCATAGGTCCAAGCCTTCAACTCATCGCCGGTAAGAAGCGTTGAGTGTGGATCCATTGCACGCAGCATGCCTCGTGCGGCAGCTTCATCGAGATGCGCTTCGAGTTCTCCGTCATTCCATTTTTGAATGCCAACTTCAGCATGAATGATCTTGATCTTCTGCTTTACTTCGTTGACTAAGGAGTCAACTTTTCTTGTCGTTTTCTTAGTTGGTGAACGCCCTGCATCCTTGATGACTTTGAATTCAAGGAATCGAAGTTGTTTATAAATACGAGCCATTCGACCTTGGTCGGTTGGTTCGTCTTCAATCTTGTTGAGGAAAGGTAGGGCACTCTCGTAATCGCCGATGTCGGCCAGAGCCAATGCGGCGGCGTTGACAGTCTTTGATGAGGTTGACTCAAGAGCCTGCTTCAATGCGCCCTGTGCTTTCGGGCGATGGGCCGAAGAAAGCTTCCACACACCTCGCAACAAGTGGATGCGTGTTTCAGGATCAAAGATTTTGCCGCGGGCTTCCCAGAGACCAGTTCCTGCTTCCGAGATGCCAGCTTGCATGAATAGATCTATGACACTCCGACGGATGTCTTCGTTCTTTGACTTGGTCACGAGGTCCATGAGAATGCGGGATGCGTCCTCTTCTTCGCCTTGGAGGAGAAGGGCGCGCGCGCAACCCAATCGAACGTTCTCATTTGAGGAGCTGAGGCCGTCTTCCAACGACTCAAGTGCATCTTCCCCGAGATCGATGAGCTTCGTGGAGCGGGACCAAATTCCCGGAATATCGGATTTGGCCAACTCCGTCACCAATGCTTTTGCTGTTTCCTCTTGAGCGGCTGCGGGCTTGCTCGATGCAAGAACGAAGACGGAAACGACAAGACATGCGAAGAGCAAAGGGGCGCTTTTGCACTGACTGATTGCGAGATTCCGCATCGGAACTCCTTGAGGCGGTTGATGTTGCGTTACTCCAAAGTTAATTGGAGTAGCTCTATTCGGCAAGTGGGTACCAGTTTCCTAATAGAATCCTTCACCTTCTATTACGGTTCAAAGGAGGCTTGGGATAAACACAATTGTGACCGACTGGGATTATCTTCTCGTGAATCGAGTTGGAATTGGCCCAATTGGTACCGCTTGCTGCCAAAGCACTAACGCTTGAAACCTTCAATTCCTCCAGATTCATTCGCCGTTTTTCGATTCGCTCGGGAAATGCGGAAATCGCCCCAGGAGCTCAGTCTTTTTCCGGCGATAGTGTCGCTTGACGAGTGCTTATTGGTCCAGGGGACGATGGAGTAGCGCCCGCGTGCATTTGGTTTCACCGCGAAAGAAATTCTCTTCCTTCTCAATTTGTAGCTTGGGGAAGAGTGTCCGAGCTTCGCCGGGAAGAAGGCGGAACGGAGGAGATTCTTGTCCAGCTTCCTGATCCGGGGCGACTCTGATTTCGAGGGCCAAATATCCACCGGGTCGAATCGATGCAGCCAAAGAGGCCAGTTTGGCTCGATTTAGGTAGTGGACCATGATCACCAGATCAAAGGAATCTACTGGGATCGACCAACGATCGACGTCCATAACCACAGGTTGGAGAGTCTCGGGCCATGCGGCGACGTGACGAAAAGCCTCAATTGCGACGTCAATGGCCATCACGCGATGGCCTTGTTGGGCTAATTCGAAGGAATTGCGCAATAGCCCGCAGCCCAAATCCAATGTCATGGCCGAGGCTGGCAGGAGTGATTCGGCCCAATCGACGGCAACAGAGCGATCTCCTTCGAAGTGAGGGTGAGATCTCTTCTCGAGGTAGGCCCGATTCCATTTCGTCTTTTCTTCCTGACTCACGAAATTATGCCCTTAAAAAAGGAGGTTTTGAAACCAATGGTGGATTCCTGGCGAAATGCACAAGATGGTGCCATCCTTGTCGGTGGAGCCACCGCCAGGATGAATCATTGAAGGTCAGGACACGGTACCGTAAAGAACACCATGCTCAATCCCGCTGAACTGCAAATCGAATTGTTCTGCAAAGGTCTTAAGATCGACGATTCCTGCGATCTGATGGGCGATGCCCGTCACGTAGCCAGGACTCGTGCCGGTCTCGGCTCTGGACTGGAGATGGTGATACCCGGCGATCTGAAAGATCTCTGGCTCAATGTCCCAGTTGAAGAAGACTTTGTTGATTCCACGCCTTTCACGCTCAAAAAGCGTGTCGACGACTACTTTGTCCACAGCCAGAAGGATGACCACGATTACAAAATTGTGATTCCTGGGGAGCCCAAGTGGTACGAAGAAGAGACAACCAGCGGCATCAAGATGGCGCAAGTTGGCGTTCTCCAAGGCACATACTTGGGGATCTATGTCTCGAACTCATGCATGTACTGGTATGGAGACGAGCCAGGAAACTGTAAATTCTGTACGACTGGCGCCAATGTCGGCGTGAATGAGGTCGCAGAAAAAGCCGTCGATGACGTGGTCGAAGTAGCGCTTCGTGCCAAAGAAGAGTCCGGTGTCACCTTCTGCCATTTCAACACGGGATATCAGAATGGCCGTGGCCTGGAGCAACTTGCTCCTTACGTGAAGGCGATCAAAGAGCGTGTTGGGCTGTTGACCGGAATCCAGTGCGTCCCTGTCGTTGAAAAAGAGCATTGGCAGTACGACGCCATGCTCGATCTTGGCGCCGATCACTTCTCATTCTGCTACGAATTCCACAATCCCGAGTACTTTGCCAAGTATCTGCCTGGTAAAGAGGCGACTGTTGGGCAGGACGCGTTCTTCAAATCTCTCGAATATTGCCAGGGAAAGATGCCGAAGGGCGCCTGCTCTGGTGAGATCATTGCTGGCGTTGAGCCAATTGAAGATACGATTGCTGCTATCGACTACATTACCGGCGTCGGCGCATTTCCAACGGTCTGCATATTCCGCCCTGTGATTGGCTCAGACATGGAAGACCATCCGTCACCAGAATACGACGAGATGAAGCGGGTCATGACGCACATGTATCGGGCTTGCCGCAAGGCTGGCATACCGATGGGACTCGCGCCCAATATCGAAGTCTCTCTCATTGTGAACCCAGACGATGCGAAGTATCTCGTTCCCAGAGATCTCAGTTTTCAATTGCACCAAGTGAAGATGCGATTGCTCAAGAAACTTGCTGGGCTCAAGTTCCGCCATGAGTTGAAGCCCCATGCCGTGCGCGGAGATTTGGACATCTGGAATCAAAGACGAAGCAAACGGACGGCGAATCATGCCTGAGTTTCAAGACTTCTTGGCAACCGTCAGCCCTAAACTGCAACAGGTGATCAACGGCTTCATGAATCAAGTCGAAACCTGCGAAACGCCACTCGTGATTGAATGGCGTCAGCTTGGATTCGAATTGAGAGTTGCAGCCCAAGGTGACAAGCCAGCCGGGCGACCTCGCATTTTTGTATTCAAGGAATCAGCGGACAAAGCATTCGCTTTTTTCTACAAGCCTTCCCGCCTGTCATTCTCAAAAGACCGATTCAGCTACGGACTGCTGGCGATTCACCGAGGTGCAACCGACGACGCGTTGACGACCTTGAAAGCCGGCTTGGAGTTCCTCGAAGCAGATTTCCGTCCCGCGCTCAGGCCCCAGAAGCTGGGCCGTATAGTAAACATCACGGTGCCAAGAGACTGAGCGTTCCTGCTCACTTCTTATTCGTGTTTGACGAAATCGTCGAATGTGCGCAAGCGCTCCTAGTCTAAGTTTAAGGGGTATAGTGCTTTATGAGGGGCAACTCTTATGGCCCGTTATGGCCCACCGCTTGCGAGTATCAGTTATGAAAACCCAACGAACAATCATCTTAACCGGGCTACTTTTCTCACTCCTTGTTTGTGCTCCATTGATCGCCGACGAAATCTATCTGAAGGATGGTCGGAAGATTCAAGGACAGGTGAGAGCAGATAAGAACGGTTTTATAACCGTTGAACGCACTTACGGCATGCTCAAGATTGACAAGAAGAAGATCGTCAAAGTTGTGAAGACCGACGACATGTTCGACCGCTTCGATGCGTTGGCCGGCCAAGCAAAAAGTGATTCATCCAAGCTCATGCAGCTTGCGATTTGGTGCAAGTCCAAGGGGCTCAATCATCGCATGCGTGAAGCGGCGCGTAAGTTGATCGCAACTGACAACGATCATGCTGGCGCACGGAAACTCTTGCGCCAAGTCAAGTTTGGCGACAAGTGGGTGAGCCAGTCGACGGCCTTTGCCAAAGAGGGCCGAGTGAAGCGCGGTGGGAAATGGTTGAGCGCTGATAATAGCAACCAACTGCGGCACGCGAAGATTGAGCGAATCCGTATGAAGAAGCTCCAACGTCGCATGAACACCTACGTTCGGCGAATCTACTCCCGCAACGCGAAGAGCAGCGAGAGAGCCTATGTGCAACTCTTGAGTTTTGGCAAGAAGGAGAAGATCAAGGGGCTTCGCCCAGTTGCTGCCACCTTCTATCGTGATGCTGCAGTTCAAAGAGCCGCCTTAGCTTCGGTCACTGCGACGGTCCGATTGCAACAATCTTCACTGACGAGTTTGCGTGAAAGATCTCTTAGCCTCGGAACCGGCGGCAACGTTCGAATTCAGTTGCCAGAAACGAAGCTGGTGGGAATCAGTTCGACCGTTGGCATCCCTCTGCGCTAGTTAGGGATTTAATCGGTCGAAGCCCCGGAATTGCATGGCTTCCAAGATGTGTGCGTCGCTCACTGCCGCTTGATTTTCCAGATCTGCAATGCTCCGGGCGACCCGCAGAATCCTCACAAAGGCGCGGCCTGAGAATTCGAGTTGCTCCATTTTCTCGGCAAGCATCTCTCGTCTTTCGCTCCCTAAATCACAGACGCACTCAAGCATCTCCCCATTCAAGCGCGAGTTGAGAACTTTCGGGTTTTTCCCCGTCTGGCGCTCGAAGGTGCGTTTGTGAGCGCGCGCAACCCGTTGTCTCAGTGTTGATGTCGAAAGCCCCTTCTTCACGTTCAAGAGCTCTCGCGGTTCGACGCGGCGAACTGGCAGATGAATGTCAAAACGATCCAGTAAAGGACCTGATATTCGCTGTCGATACCGACTAATCGCCGTGGGCGAGCACGTACAGCGCAGACCGACATCACCGAAGTAGCCACAGGGGCAAGGGTTCATAGCGGCGAATAGCATGAAGTCAGCAGGGAAGGTGCGAAACTCTCGGCTACGTGAGATCGTGACTTCTTGGTCTTCTAAGGGTTGTCGCAAAACTTCGAGAGCATCGCGGCCGAATTCAGGTAATTCGTCGAGGAAGAGGACCCCGCGGTGCGCCAAGCTCACTTCTCCCGGTCGCGGATGAGCGCCGCCGCCAACAAGTGCTTGCCGACTGGCGGTGTGGTGGGGTGCACGAAACGGCACTTCGAAGAGGTTATGTTTCTTTTTCATCCCGACTGCCGCATGGACCGCAGCTGACTCCAGAGCGCAATCCAAATTAAGTGGCGGCAAGATGCCGGGCATCGCTCGAGCCAACATCGTCTTGCCGGAGCCTGGCGGGCCGACCATCAGCAAATTGTGTCCACCAACGGCCGCGATTGTGATGGCGCGCTTGGCGAGTTCTTGCCCTTTGACTTCGGCGAGGTCGGTTTTGCATCGTCTGCCGACTTCTGGCTTTGGGGTCTTGCCAATGATTGTTGGTCTTAAGATGTGTCCACTGAGCACAGCGATCGCTTCCCCGATATCGGCGACGCCAAAAATGGGGAGCCCGTCAACGATCGATGCCTCTTCAACGACCGCATTGGGGATTATAAGACCTCGCACTTGTTGCTCACGCGCCAAGATCGCCGTCGGGAGCGCCGCTGCCAGGCCTGTTGCTTCGCCAGCCAAGCTGATCTCGCCAGCAATGATGAACTCCTGGGCCCACCGAAGCTGACGCCCTGTATTGGCCGCGACATAAGCCACAGCCATGGCCAGATCTAACGCGGTGCCTTCTTTCTTCAGTGTGGCCGGCGCTAAGTTGATGAGCGTTTTCTTGCCTTCTGAAACGCCAAATCGGCGGGCGGCACGGGCAATACGTAGGCGGGATTCTCTTACAGCTGCATCTGGCAGTCCGATGACATCGATGCCGATGCCGCCACCGTAAACCGTTGCCTCAACTTGAACCAATCTGGCACAGATTCCGTCTAAAGCGGCCGCTTTGACCTGGACTACCTCGTGATTCTTGTCATTGCCGAAATCGATCATCTCAGCCCTTCTGACGCCATATGGCACCAATCTGGACCGCATTGATTCCCGCTTATTTCATTTTGGGTCGCTTCTTTCCTGAGCGCGAAGGCAAGACTCTATAATTCTGCCTTTGAACCAACGGGGTACTTGAGGGAGAATAGCCTCTGATCCAAGTTGCACGGACGAGGTACCACCATGGCCAACGGACAAGAAGAAAACGGTTTCAGTCATTTCGATGCTGACGGCAAAGTCCGGATGGTTGATGTCGGGGATAAGGACATCACAACGCGCTTGGCACGGGCCCGCGGCTTTGTGCGCATGGAGAAGTCAACCTTGTCCGCGATCCGCGACGGTAAGATTTCTAAAGGTGCTGTTTTGTCGACGGCCCGGTTGGCAGGAATCATGGCGGCGAAGAAGACCTCAGATCTGATTCCGCTCTGCCACCCCTTGGCGTTGACGAAAGTTGAGGTTGATTTTGAGTTCCTTGATGACACAACCATTGAGATCAATTCTCTTGCGAAAGTGTCAGGTCAAACTGGTGTCGAGATGGAAGCCTTGACGGCGTGCTCGGTGGCAGCCTTGACCATCTATGACATGTGCAAGGCCGTTGATCGTGGCATGGAAATCGCCAGTGTTTCTTTGATGCACAAGAGCGGTGGCAAGAGTGGCGTGTTTGATCGTGAGGTCAATAGTTGAAGCGTAGATCGCTAAAAGTTGCGATCGCTGGTGCCACTGGCGCGGTCGGGATCGAGCTTCTCAAATGTCTTGAAGAAGCTTCCTTTGACGTCGCATCCCTCGACCTCTATGCCAGTCAACGAAGTGCCGGGCGCCAACTTAGTTTCGCCGACCAGGATCACGAAGTGAAGGAGCTTGGCGACCGCGGCTTCGGGGATGCCGAGCTTGTGTTTTTAGCAACGTCGGCTCAGCTCAGTCGAGAATTGGCGATGCCCGCGAAACAAGCGGGGGCTTTTGTGATCGACAACTCCAGCGCTTTTCGACAAGACCCGGCATCGGCTCTGATCATCCCAGAATTGAATGGTCATGAGATTCCGCAGGGCTCGGCCATCGTTGCAAACCCCAATTGCTCGACCATTATTGCTCTCATGGCCGTCGGTCCTTTGGCCAAGAGGTTCGGGCTCGATCGTCTGGTCGCTTCAACCTACCAGGCTGTGAGCGGGGCCGGAACTGAGGGGCTCACCGAATTAGAAGCTTCCGTCGCGGAACTCCGAAACGGGTCACCCTTCGTCCCGAAGGTCTTCTCAGCGCCGATCGCCGAGAACCTAATCCCTTGGGTGGGGGATGCTGAAACAGATGGCTGGACGGACGAAGAGCTGAAAATGCTCCATGAGAGTCGCAAGATACTTAATAATAAGGACTTAGAGGTTTTTTGCACATGCGTTCGTGTGCCCGTTGCGCGAGCTCATTCTATCTCAGTGCACGTTAAACTGGCCCAACCGGCGACTCGTGACGAGGTTTTGGCGCTGTGGAATGAAATGCCAGGACTTCAGCACGTTGACGATGGCCTTGCCGCGACCGCTTTAACGCCCAGACGGGTCCAAACTCGACCTGATGTGTCCTGTGGGCGGCTCAGAAGCATCGACAAAGAAGGCTTTGAGTGGATCTTTTTTGTCGTTGGTGATCAATTGCTGAAAGGCGCCGCTCAGAACGCCGTGCAAATCGCAGAACATTGGGCAGATGCCCGGTATCAATCGTAGCGGTGAGCCATTTTTAACGGAAAAGCAAAGAGGGCTCACCTGCCGTAGATCGCTATGAATCCGCTCACAGATGAGGTTCTATGCGAAACCTCGTCCTGGGCCCTAAACCTCCGCTGAAAATAGGCTTATCGGGCTTGAATGTTATAGTGGCCCGTGTTTCGATGGGCCCGCAAGGGACGCGAAGCCTTTGGTCTAAAGTATGACTATTAGGTCAGGAGTGACCATGGATCTTGAGGAACTGCAGAAGCTCATTGAGCTCATGAACTCAAACGATTTGGTTGAGGTCAAATATGAGGACGGAGACAAGAAGATTTGTCTCACCAAGGCTTCAGCCAATCAACCTATGATTGCCATGCAGCCTGCGCCCTCGATGATGGCGCCAGCTACGGGAGCTAACGCCTCCGTAGCCGATTCGGTTGAAGGGCACTCTGCTACATTCAATTCACCGATGGTTGGCACTTTCTATTCCTCGCCATCGCCAACCGCTGACCCGTTCGTACGAGTCGGTGACAAGATTGGAGCGAGTTCTGTGCTCTGCATCGTAGAAGCGATGAAAGTACTGAATGAGATCACCGCCGACATGGACGGTGAGATCTTAGAAGTTCTGGTTGGCAACGGCGAAGCCGTCGAATACGGCCAACCTCTATTCACCATCAAGCCGCGCTGACAGGAACTTTTTTAAGATGTTCAATCGAGTACTCGTTGCGAATCGGGGCGAAATTGCCCTGCGAATCATTCGAGCCCTGAAGGAAATGGGGATCGAGACCGTTGCGGTCTACTCTGAGGCCGACGAAGACGCGCTGTATCGTCGCTATGCTGATGAAACCATCTGCATCGGACCTGCACCGAGCGCTAAGTCGTACTTAGACATTCCCCGCATCATTTCTGCGGCTGAAGTCGCCAACGTCGATGCCATTCATCCAGGCTACGGGTTCCTTTCGGAAAACGCAGACTTCGCTGACATCTGCCGTAGTTGCAAAATTGGCTTTATTGGCCCATCTCCCGAGACGATTGCAGCAGTCGGAGATAAAGCTCGAGCCAAAGAAATGGCGCGTGCGGCCAATGTGCCAGTGATCCCCGGAAGCGAAGGACTCCTCCGCGACGATGCGGATACTATCGCCCTGGCTGCCGAAATCGGCTATCCAGTGATGGTCAAAGCGACAGCCGGTGGTGGCGGGCGGGGCTTGCGGATGGCCAACAGCGAGTTGGTCCTCCTACGCGAAATGCAGGCCGCTTCGGCTGAGGCTGAAGCCGCATTTGGCAACGGCGATCTCTATCTCGAAAAATTCATCGAGCGCCCACGCCACGTTGAAATTCAGATCATGGCTGACTCCTTTGGCAATGTCGTTCACCTCGGTGAGCGTGATTGTTCAACTCAACGTCGCCATCAGAAGTTGATCGAAGAGTCACCTTGTCCAGTGATTGATCCTGATCTGCGCGATCGCATGGGTGAAGCGGCTATTCGTATGGCCAAAGCATCCAATTATGTGAATGCAGGCACAGTTGAATTCTTGCTTGATGCTCAGGGTGACTTCTACTTCATGGAGTTGAATAGCCGAATTCAGGTTGAGCACCCCGTTACTGAAGCCGTTACCGGCATCGACTTGGTCAAAGAGCAGATCAGAATCGCGGCCGGTGAGAAACTCAGTTTCACCCAAGAAGACGTGGTGTTTTCTGGCCACGCAATCGAATGTCGCATCAATGCCGAAGATCCAGACAACAACTTCCGTCCTTCTCCTGGTCGGATCGGGCTCTATGTGGCGCCAAGTGGGCCAGGAGTACGGGTCGATTCCCATCTGTTCTCAGGCTACTCGATCCCCTCGCACTATGATTCGATGATCGGCAAGGTCATTGTTCACCGCGCGACACGAGAAGAAGCCATTGCCACTATGCAACGTGCTTTGAGTGAAATGATTATTGAGGGCATCAAAACCACGATCCCACTTCATCAGCGCATTCTCCGACATGGTGATTTTAGGGCTGGAATGATTGATACTGGCTTCATTGATCAGTTTCTTGGTTAGTATTTTGTCTCAAATTGACAACTCCACGCCGATCAAACCCAACTTCGACTCCAAAAAACTACTTATGAACCCTTCGAGTTGAATTGGTTGACAAGATCTGTCTTGTATTTGGTCGAATAGTCATCGGATTCCCCAGGTTTGCTTGGGGAGATTGATGCGAATGGTGTGGGTAATCATGCGTCAGACGAATGACTAAATAGCGGTCAGTTGAGTCCGGACGTCGGACGACTATAATCACCGACTTGATACCACAATCGCCGTCAAAATCGAGGTTTAGGACATGGAACGCGTATTGATCACCGGCGGAGCCGGCTTCTTGGGCTCCCATCTGTGTGATCTATTTATTGGCCGGGATTTTGAAGTTGTCTGTATGGACAACCTCATCACGGGCGACATGGATAATGTCGCACACTTGATGGGGCACCCCCGGTTCACATTCATTCACCACGACGTGACAAACTTTGTCTATGTCGAGGGTGATGTTGACTACATACTTCACTTCGCATCACCAGCCAGTCCTTTGGACTACCTCGAGTTGCCTATCCAGACCTTAAAGGTCGGCAGCCTTGGTACTCACAAGGTTCTTGGACTCGCGAAGAAGAAGAATGCACGCCTGTTGATCGCATCTACCTCTGAGGTTTACGGCGATCCCTTGGTCCATCCTCAACAAGAAGATTACTGGGGTAACGTGAATCCCGTTGGGCCTCGTGGTGTGTACGACGAAGCCAAGCGTTTCGCCGAAGCCATGACCATGGCCTACCATCGTTACCACGGAGTTGAGACGCGCATCATTCGCATCTTTAACACCTATGGTCCACGCATGCGCTTGAATGATGGCCGCGCACTGCCGGCTTTTGCTTCTCAAGCTTTGTCGGGCCAAGATATCACTGTCTTTGGCGATGGTTCGCAAACACGAAGCTTCTGTTTCGTGTCCGATCTCGTCGATGGCATCTACCGCTTGTTGATGAGTGACGAAGTTGATCCGGTGAACATTGGCAATCCGGCAGAGATCACGATTGCTCAGTTCGCCGCTGAAGTCGTGCGCCTCACCAACAGCAAGAGTAAGATCATAAACAAGCCACTTCCAGTTGATGACCCGAAAGTGCGTCAGCCCGACATCACGCGGGCTCGCTCGATTCTTGGGTGGGAACCCAAGGTCGTCTTGGAAGATGGATTGATAGAGACACTGGCCTACTTCGCCGACAAGATGGCGAAAGAGGCAAAGGCTTAACCAAGGAGACGGACATTTGTGCGGAATCGTCGGTTGTGTGACCAAAGGCAGTAACGCGCCTCGCATTCTTATCAATAGCCTTAAGCGTCTGGAATACCGTGGGTATGACAGCGCCGGCATCGCCATTCTTAAGGATGGCGAGATAGAGACGATGCGTGAAGTCGGAAAGCTCTCGAACCTTGAGAGTGCTTTGGACACAAGCACCCTTACTGGGGCCACTGGCCTTGGTCATACACGCTGGGCGACACATGGCCGCCCGACCGAAGTGAATGCTCATCCGCACCGCGACGGCAGCGGTCGTATCGTTGTGGTCCATAATGGCATCATTGAGAACTACCGAGAGCTGCGCGAAGAACTTCGCGCAGCTGGTCATGTCTTTGCTTCTGATACAGATAGCGAGGTCATTGCTCACTTGGTGCAAGCCAACTTTGATGGCGACTTAACCAAGGCTGTTGCCGTGTCTGTGAGTCGGCTTAGGGGTGCATATGCCATTGGCGTCATGCACGCTGATGAGCCGAATCTCATTGTTGGCGCCAAGAAAGACTGCCCGTTAGTCGTCGGCGTAGGTGATGGCGAAAACTTCTTGGCTTCAGATGTCACCGCTGTGATGGATCAAACGACCAAGGTTGTTTATCTCGACGATGGTGAAATCGCGACGATTCGCTTGGACTCTCTCGAGATTCAAAAAGTTGACGGAACGCCGGTTGAGTATGTCGCGACCACGATTTCCTGGAATCTTGCCCAGGCCGAACGTTCCGGATATCCGCACTTCATGCTCAAAGAGATTCACGAACAACCAACCGTGATCTCCGACACTTTGCTCGGCCGATTGGACGAGGAAGAAGGCGAAATTCGTCTCGATGAGTTGAACCTGAGCGACGAAGCTCTGCGGCAGATCAAACACGTCAATATCATTGCGTGCGGTACTTCGTGGCACGCCGGCCATGTCGCCAAATTCTATATCGAGCAACTGGCTCGCATTGCCGTGGACGTCGACTACGCCTCTGAATTTCGCTATCGCCAACCCGTCTTAGAAAAAGGCGGCTTGGTCATTGCTATTAGTCAGTCCGGTGAAACGGCTGACACTATTGCCGCTATGCGCATGGCGCGAGAAGCTGGCTGTCGCATTGTTGGCGTTTGCAACGTCATCGGATCGACCATTGTTCGTGATGCAGACGGCATCATCATGACCCACGCCGGTCCAGAGATTGGCGTGGCGTCGACGAAGGCCTTCGTGAGTCAATTGGTGGCTCTCTTACTCTTGGCACTCAAGCTTGGCCGAGTCAGAGGCGTTCTTGCCAAAGAAGATATCCAAGAGCACTGCAAGAAGCTGCGCCAACTCCCACATGCCATGGAGACTGTTCTTCAGGCCGAGGGCTTAGTGCGCGACATTGCTCTGAAGTACGTCAGTGCTCAAGACTTCCTTTATATTGGTCGTGGAGTGAACTACCCGATCGCTTTGGAAGGTGCTCTCAAGCTCAAGGAAATCTCTTACATTCATGCCGAGGGTTATCCCGCCGGCGAAATGAAACATGGGCCGATCGCACTTCTCGACGAGAAACTGCCAGTTGTAGCGATCTGCACTAAAAGCACGATCTACGACAAGATCGTGACCAATGTTGAAGAAGCGCGCGTGCGCGATGCGAAAATGATCGTGATTGCAAATGAAGGTGATGAGGGCATTAGAGAGATCGCCGATGATGTGATCTTTGTGCCTTTGGTTGATGAGCTCTTAAGCCCACTGATCAATGTCATCCCACTGCAACTTTTGTCCTACTTTGTAGCCCGAGAACGTGGCTGCGATGTAGACCAACCCAGGAATTTGGCGAAAAGCGTCACGGTCGAATAGGCAAAGGACCAGGATTTCGATGACTGATACTGCAAATAAATTGATCGCCAAGATCAAAAACAAAGATGCCCGTGTCGCGATTCTCGGCATGGGCTATGTCGGGCTTCCGCTTGCCGTTGAATTCGGCAAAGCAGGGATACGTGCCGTCGGCATCGACGTGTCAGTGGAACGTGTCGCTCAGATCAACCGGGGCGAAAGCTACATTGGCGATGTCGATGGTGCCGAGCTGAAGGAACTGGTTGATAAAGGGCTTATCACAGCGTCCTTGCCGGGGCCGATTCTGAACGAAGTTGACGCCATTTCGATCTGCGTGCCAACACCGCTTAGCAAGTCGAAAGACCCAGATATTTCCTACATCGTCGCCGCCACTGAGGAAGTCGCCAAAAACCTTAGGAGCGGCCAATTGGTTGTTCTTGAGAGCACGACATATCCCGGGACAACAGACGAAGTCATCTTGCCTCGTTTGCAAGAGACCGGGCTCAAAGTCGGTGAAGATTTCTTCTTGGCTTTCTCACCGGAACGCGTTGACCCAGGAAATCCTAAATTCAACACCCGCAACACCCCGAAGGTCGTTGGCGGCGTGACGCCAGATTGTGTGCGAGCAGCAAATGCTCTCTACAGTCATGCGGTAAATGAAGTTGTCGAAGTGACGTCAACGCAAGCTGCTGAAATGGTCAAGCTTCTGGAAAACACTTTCCGTAGTGTGAACATTGGCTTGGTCAACGAATTGGCGATCATCTGTGACAAATTGAAAGTCAATGTCTGGGAAGTGATCGGCGCTGCCGCCACCAAACCATTTGGCTTCATGCCATTTTGGCCCGGACCAGGCCTTGGTGGACACTGTATCCCAATCGATCCGCATTACTTGAGCTGGAAGCTCAAGACTTTGAACTACCATGCTCGCTTCATTGAATTGGCAGACGAAGTCAACAGCTTCATGCCCGAGTACGTAGTCGACAAAATTTGCGCGAGCCTGAACGAGTCGAAGAAAGCCGTTAACGGTTCGCGCGTCTTGGTGATGGGCTTGGCCTACAAGAAGGATGTGACTGACTGCCGCGAATCGCCGGCAATCGACATGATCCGACTCTTGACTGAGGGCGGCGCAGAAGTTGTGTTCTGCGATCCTCATGTTGAAGCTGATAACCCAGCTGCGAAAGGTGCAGCTAAAGTCGATTTGTCAGCTGACGAATTGAGCCGCGCTGACTGCACTGTCATTGCCACTGATCACAGTTGCTTTGATGCATCGATGATTGTTGAGCATGCGCAGAAGGTTGTCGACGCTCGCAACTTGACTGCCGGGATCGATAGCCCTGAGAAGATTCGGAGGCTTTGAAGTCATCATGAGTCGCATTCTGGTTACCGGTGGGGCCGGGTTCATTGGATCTCATCTCGTCGATCGCTTGCTTGAGCGTGGCGATGAGGTTGTCTGTTTTGACAACTTCAATGAATTCTATGACCCGGCAATCAAGCAAGAGAACATCGAAGCTCACTTGCAGTCGCCGCACTACACAATCGTTGAGGGTGACCTACGCGATGTCAATGAAGTCGCGCAGTGCTTTGACAAGCCGATAGACATGATCGTGCATTTAGCGGCCATGGCTGGCGTTCGCCCGTCACTTGATGACCCTGGGCTCTACGTCGACGTCAACTTGCGGGGCACGATCAATCTCTACGATGCCGCCGTCAAGGCGGGTGTCAAGAAGGTCGTCTTTGCATCTTCGAGTTCTGTTTATGGTGCCAACAAGAAGGTGCCATTCCATGAAGATGACGTTGTCGATTATCCAGTCTCGCCTTATGCCGCCACCAAGAAATCTGGAGAGCTGCTGTCGCACACTTATCACCACCTTCATGGCTTAGATATCACGTGCTTGCGGTTCTTCACGGTCTACGGACCACGCCAACGTCCGGAGATGGCGATTCATAAGTTCACACGCTTGATCGACGAGGGTGGGGTAGTTCCCATGTTCGGCGACGGCTCGACACGTCGCGATTACACCTATGTTGATGACATCATTGACGGTGTGACTAAAGCTATGGACCATTGCTCAGGTTTTCACACCTACAACCTTGGCGAGTCACAGACGATCGAGTTGAAGGATTTGATTAGCGAAATTGAATCGGCGCTCGGCAAGACGGCCAACATCGATCAACGACCAGAACAACCAGGGGACGTCCGACAGACCTTCGCCGATATCAGTCGCGCTAAGGATGAGCTCGGCTATGCTCCTTTGACCGATGTCAAAACCGGCGTTAGCCAATTTGTTGACTGGTACCTTAAGAAAATGAAGAGCGACGCATGAGCAAAGTCCTTCACATTTGCGCCATCGTTGGGGCCCGCCCAAATTTCATGAAGATTGCGCCCCTTGCTTGGGCCGCAGCTGAACGCGACGATGTTGATTTCGAGATCGTTCACACCGGTCAGCATTACGATCGAAATATGTCTGACTTGTTTTTCGACGAGTTGCAGATCCCGGAACCACATG
>JBLINQ010000056.1:0-28224 GCA_047639315.1 Planctomycetota bacterium | reverse complement strand
TTTCGCCCAACCCCGTAACGTAGCGGGTGATGGCCTCGCGATCGATAGCGAGAGAAAGGGCTTGGCGCACTCGAGGATCTGAAAACGCGGAGTCAGACATGTTGAGCCGGAAGAAGAATGTCGCCAAAAACTCCGGCGCTCGCAGATAGGTGGATAGCTCTTTATCAGCGAGCCACGCCCGCACTTTCTTAGGATTGAACGACCGCACCCAGTCTGATTCGCCGGCGAGAAACTGGTCAATGGCGGTATCGACTTGATCCGTGGACAAGTAGTCGATTCCTTCAAGGCCGACGTTGGCTCGATCCCAATACGTTTCACTTCGACGAACGCGCAAAAGATCACCCTGATTGCGCAACACCAAGTTGAAGGGACCGTTACCGACAAGATTCTCGGGGCGGGTCCATTGTTTCTGAAAACGTTCGACCACATGGCGAGGAACCGGCGCGTAGGTCGGAAAACTCAGGAGCTCTAAGAACCATGGAGTGGGCTGAGCCAGCACAACCTCAAGGTGAAGGTCATCAATAACGCGAATTCCAACGTCTTCAAAAGACTTGAGGCGTCCTTGATGCCAATCCTTTGCGCCCTTAATAACGTAGAGCACATCCACATAAGGGGCCGAGATGTAGTAGGACTGATCTTGGAAGGTTGGCTGCTCCGCCGACCCTTGGGGTGTCAAAGCGCGCCGCCAAGCATACAGAAAATCTTGGGCACTGACTGCGACCCCATCACTCCATAGGCATGGCCGCAAATCGAATGAGTAGGTCAGACCATCACGGGACACCGCCCACTTCGCCGCCACTCCTGGCAGCGGCCTCAGGGTCTTGGGGTGAGGGACTACGAGCCCTTCAAAAAGGGCCAATGTGATGCGTTGATCCTCTGCTGCGGACTGTAGCCCGGGGTCCAGAAAGGATGGATCTGCCATGTTATTGACGACCAAAACGCCTGGCGACTTGCGTCCAGCGTCGCCGCTGAATCCACACGAAACCAGCATTGTCGCGAACAAAATGATCCAAGCTACTTTCATAGCGCGCATTATGGACGTTTTGGGGTACGAGACTGGAATCCGCCCGAAGGCCTAAGACGACCTCTTCGGGCAATTTTCCAACAAACATTGGTTCTTTATTCGATCGGCATCCTCGGTATGATGCAGTTGCAAATATGCCTTAATCAGGATCCCAAAATGACCATTCGTACACTTTCCATGGCTCTCTTCTTAGCCACGGCATGCTTGTTCTTCTTCCCCGTAAGCAACGGCATCGCATCGATTCAGGATGAACAAGATGAGGAAGAGCCAAAGCAGATCGATAATCTGCCCGACAAGCTGTCCGAGACCGGCTTCTATCTCTCGACCGAAAAGAAGAAACTCTCGCCAGATCTCGTCCCCTATCAAGTGCGGGCTCCGCTTTGGACCGATGGCGGCGAAAAAGAGAGGTTCATTCTGGTCCCCAAGGGCAAGAAGATCGGCTTCAAGAAAGACGGCACTTGGGATTACCCTGAGGGCACGCGTTTCATGTTCACCATTTACATCGAAGAAGATGGCGAGCGTCTCTACTTAGAGACCCGCATGATGGAAAAGAATGGCAAGAAGCTAACTTTTGCCAGTTATGCTTGGGACGCGGATCAGAAAGACGCAACGCGCTTTCGGGATGGCCATCAGTTCTATGCCAACTATGGGCATAGCACTCAGATTTGGAAACTCACACCAGACCTGCGCTGCTTCCGCTGCCACGACAAGTCATCGGCGTTGGTCCTGGGCGCCAAGACTTCCCAACTCAACATGGACATTGACGTCAAGGGCAAGAAGGTCAACCAGCTGGTTCACTTGAAGAACTTGGGAATTCTGGAAGGTCTGCCCAAAGAACTCAAAGACATGCCTATGCAAGTCGACTACAAGGACGAGAAACTCGACTTGAACAGTCGCGCTCGTAGTTACTTAGATGTGAATTGTGGTGTTTGCCACGTTCCTAATGGTAACGGCAGTGGCACTCTCGACCTTCGGTTCGATACACCCATGCATGAAACTGGCATGATCAAATTGAACAAGAAGTTCCAGATCACCGCGGGTGCCATTTACCCAGGCAAGCCACGCCGCTCGCGTTTGGTTCGTCGCATGCGGACAGTGACCGAATTCCGAATGCCAGATGAGCTGTCTACTGTGCCTGACATGAAGGGCATCAAGCTCATCTCTGACTGGATCAAGAGCCGCTAAGAACTCAGCGGCAAGTCGTTGCGATTCGGCTTAGTCGAATCGCATCGACTTGAACGGCCCATCCATTTCCAGGATCCGCCGATTGATCTTGTTGATGCGTTCACGCGTGGACGCGACATTCGCCTTCTCTCCCCGGGCGTGGCACGCCTGCAAGAGCAATCGCAGCGCCTCCATGTTGCGAGGGTGGCTCTCTGAATAGCTCTTCAAAATCACCAAAGCCTCATCCGCCTTAGGATTCTTGAAATTGACTTTCAGATCGTCATCCAGAAAACTGAAGAGCACAAGAAACCAAGCGGCCGGCACTGCATTGCCGTGAGCCGAACGCTCAACTGCGGCCCGAAAACTCTCGTGAGCTTGAGCGACATGCCCTTGTGTGCCGACGATTCGACCCAAGGTGAAAAAGGCATCCGGGCGCTCGCCATCGATCTCGATTGCCTGAGTGCACAAAGAGATCGCATAATTCCGCCGACCAATTTCGACGTAGGAATTCGCGGTTTGCACCAGAGCGATGTAGGGATCATTGGGCTCCGTTATCTCGTCATCTCGCCACTCGTTCGGATCTGAAGGCAAGATCATTTGGCAAGCCTCCACATCTTCTTCCACGACCCAGATGCCGATGCGAGACTCGTCGTCGAAACTATCCAAGGCATCGTTGCCAATATGGGCCACGACTCCCATACCTTCCAAGCTCGCCACAGCAAAACCAGCGTCAGCCGGGCTATGGGTGACAAATACTCGCGTGAGCCCTTCCACGGCCTCATCGAGCTCGACGTCCTGGTGAGGTTCGAGGGGGCTACGGACCAAGATCCCGTCATAAACATCCTGAGGAGACGAGTGCAGTCGCACTTCACCACAGGGCACGCAGATTTTGGCTTCTGGAGCGAATTCAACAAAACAGCTCAAGCAAAACCGGATACCGGGATCTTCACGATCGAACATGTCCTCGGCGAATTGCTCTTCAACCGAATCGAGAGACTCTGGGCGCTTGATGCTGTCCACCAAGGGCACTTGGCACTCGTAGCAGGTCTCAAAGCCATCTCGATAGTCAGTTTCGCATTTGGGACAGATTGGCATCTTGTATCTCGTTCCTTGGGGCCTTCGATTGTTCCGCGTCACCATAGTCACACTGGGCATGGGGCATCAATCCTGAATCTCATTGGATTAGCCATGGTCAGACATATTAACCCTGAAATCGGAAAATCCTAAATTTCCGGCACTTGGATCTCAGGAAGTCCCGTCCAAGGGCCGAATGGCGGGTGCCTCCAAGCGCTTCGTCGAAAAGAAGAAACCTGCGACAATTTAGGCATTCCTCAAGTCTTCTTTGCGCTCCCCCAATGTATGTCCATTTCGGTAGACTCAAGACCCATGAATCGACTCAAAAGCATATTGGAATTCTTCGTTGCAAGGCCGACGCCGATCATCATTGGCGCCGTCGTTCTGGCATTCATCCCGTTGTTATTCGGTTCTCTGACTGCGAGGGACGAGAGACTGATTTGGAATGAGCCATCTTTGTCTGGCTTCGCCGGGTCTTTCGCAACGTTCGGCCGCACAACGCCACCCCGCGATCCTCTCGGACATTACCGCCCGATCAGTACTCTTAGCCTCAATATGGAGGTCGATGCTGAACAAGAAAGCGCCCTGCTGCCGCGTCTTTCGAACCTCATCCTTCTTGCCCTCATCGCAGCCCTGCTCTACCAACTCTTAAAGAGTATGAACCTCTCACCGGGAATGTCGGCCTGGGCCGTGGCACTCTTCGCAGTTCACCCGACTCATATTGAAGTGGTAGCGACTCTGGCCGGTCGTGCGCCACTCTCGGCTCATGTATTTGCACTCTCGGCGATTCTATTCAGCCTCAAGAAAGATATCTCAAGGAACCAGAAGGCCGTTTGTTTTGCCTTCATGTTCTTGGCCGTCTTATGCCAGAGGAGTGCCGCCACTTGGTGCCTTTTTCCTGCGGCCGCTTTGTTGGCACGCGGGGAGACCGTTTCTTGGAAAGCACTGATTCCGCGCCCTCTCATGTTGGGGGCCCTGAGCGCTTTGGTCTTAGGAATCTTGGTAACCGGCAGTCTTTGGCCCGCTGCAAGCGGCAAATTTCTTGAAGCCGATTCCCTTCTTGGTTCAATCCAAATGTCATTAGCGGTGATCGGCAAGAGCTATCCAGCCCTACTCTTGGTGCCATCGGCTATGACACCCGATCCGCTTCACAGCAACCAAGCGATGCAGAGTTGGCTATGGGCCATCTTAGGACTTGCGGTAATCGGTGGCCTCATTGCCCTCATGGTTCGGCGCCGGAAGCAATCGCCATTTCTATTCCTTGCGTCTTGGCTTTTCCTGATCGGAGTCCTGCCGACTCTGCCATTCTTTGACGGCGACTTGCCATCGCAGCGAAGCGTATTTGCCGCGACATTCGCGCTGCCGTTCTTATTCGCATTCCTCCTCAGCCAATTCGGGACGCTCATCGAAAAGCGTCGCTATGTTGCCATCTTGCCCATCTTGCTGGCGGTATTGACGGGAGTGCGTGCCTTCACTTGGCACAACGAAGAGATCCTCATGACATCGCTGCCCAGCGCGAACGGGCCACTTGCTTGCGGATTTGAGGAAATCCAAATCACCCTGCGGACTCGATCAGAAAACCAACGAGTGAAAGAAACTCGTGAGTTATTCACCAAATCAATCGAGGCATCAGGAACTGATCAACGTCTGGTCTTCGCTGCTCTGACTCACGCGATGAATCAAAGTCGCGACTTCAAGGCAGCTAATGATCTACTGACACAACTCGAAGCAGAAAGACCGTCATGGCCTGGTACCCACAGCTTAAGAGGCCAAATTGCGTTGGGCATGCGCGATCCAATCGGCGCTCATAATGCCTTCGAAAAAGGTCGCAATCAGGATCCCCTCGACCCGGATGCACGGTGGTTCTTGGGACTGGAGTATGCCGCGGTAGGATCGAACGACTTGGCAGAAGCGCTATGGCGCGAAGGGCTTCGGCTCTGCACCAGACTCGATCAACAGACCACGGCCATGAAGATCCTCAATCAACTTGCTCACCTTCTCGGGCAACAAACTCTCGATCCTGGCTTATTCCGTGAACTTTGCCGGCGTCAGTTGCGCTATAACCCCAAGGGCAGCAAGGTGGCCAGCGCCATCGAAGGCCTGATGGATTTCGAATAGCCCAGAACACGACTGGGCTATTCGGAAAATAAGAATCAAGAACAACTCAGCTCGACTGCGGGACTCGCGCCACACAATCAAGTTCGACCAACGCGTCTTTCGGAAGTCGTGCCACTTCGACACAAGCCCGAGCCGGATAGGGTTCGGCAAAGAACTCAGCGTACACGCCGTTCACAGTGGCGAAATCGGACAGATCTTGCAGATAAACTGTGACCTTCACAACGTCCGTGAACGAGCACTTGGCTGACTCCAAAACAGCTGCCAAGTTGGCGAAGCACTGACGCGCTTCCAGCTCGACTCCACCACCGACCATCTGGCCAGATTGGGGATCGATTGCGACTTGGCCCGAAGAATATAGCCAGCCATCACATAGAATGGCCTGAGAATACGGGCCAATGGCTTGAGGCGCTTTCGCCGTCTCAATGGGTTTTCTGTTACTCACTTCTATTCTCCTCCATACGTTTTCTAAGTGCTGAGGCAATTCCCGGAGTTAGGAAGCGTTCGACATTCCCGCCAGACACAATCACTTCTTTGACCAAGCGACTCGAAACAAAAGCATAGGCTTCGCTGGGTGCCAAGAAAATTGTCTCGATACTGGGATCAAGCGTGCTGTTGGTGAGCGCCATATGAAATTCTGATTCGAAGTCTGAAAGCGAACGGACGCCACGCAAGAGAACACCAGCACCTTTAGAGTTGGCAAATTCAACCGCTAATCCCCCGAAGGCGGTTACCTCGAGCCGGGGTTCGCCAGCAAATTCATTCTGAATCATCAGAACTCGCTCCCGAGAGGTAAAAAGTGGGCTCTTATCGACATTTCTCCCCACTGCGACCACCAAGTGGTCAAAGAGGCTCAACCCACGCTTGATTATGTCCAAATGACCGCGTGTTGGGGGATCAAAACTGCCTGCATAGACCGCAGATCGACTCATTTTGGTATCTCCTTTGTGTTTACAAGACTAACATGAAGCCACCGACTCGGGTGGTGAGAATAAGCCGATGAACGGTTAGACTAACACGAAGGTTTCTGGCTGATTGGCAAAAACAAACGGCAGCAAAAGCACCTCGCGGTGAAACGAAAGACGGGCAAGGGCATGACCTACTACATCACAACCGCCATCGACTACGTGAACAGTCGTCCCCATTTGGGAACGGCGTACGAAAAAATTGCAGCAGATGTTATCGCTCGATTTCATCGTTTGGCGGGAGAGACCGTATATTTCCTCATGGGAAACGACGAGCACAGTCTCAAGGTCGAGCAAGCAGCACGCGAGAAAGGCCTCTCGCCCCTGGAACACTGTGACCAGATGGAAGAGGTCTTCCGCGACGTCTGGGGTGCGCTCGATATCGAATTCGACGATTTCATTCGCACCACTCAGGACCGTCACAAAGCCGCAGTCAGTGAGATTCTTAATCGGATCCAAAAGAACGGCGACGTCTTTCAAGACGACTATGAGGGGTGGTATTGCCACGGGTGTGAAGCCTTCAAGAATGAGGGTGACGTAGTCGAAAGTAAATGCCCAGATCACCCAAACCGCGAGTTGGCTTGGTTGACAGAAAAGAACTACTACTTCCGATTGTCGAATTACCAAGATTTCCTGCTCGACCTCTACGAGAAGAATCCCGACTTTATTCAGCCCGACGTTCGCCGTAATGAACTTTTGGAATTGATTCGCGGTGGTTTAGAAAACATCAGTATCTCGCGGGAATCAGCCAACTGGGGTGTTCCCGTGCCATTCGATCCAGAAGCAGTGGTCTACGTTTGGATCGATGCCTTGATCAACTATGTCTCGGGCACCGGATGGCCGACAGACAACAGTCGCTTCGAAGAGCTCTGGCCCGCTGACCTTCACGTCATTGGCAAAGACATCACACGCTTCCACTGTGTCTACTGGCCAGCCATGCTGAAAAGCGCTGGCTTGCCCTTGCCGAAGAAGGTCTTTGGGCACGGCTTCGTCAACATGGGCAAGAACAAGATGTCCAAGAGTGGCGGCAAGAGCGTTGACCCCAAGGAGCTCGCCGAGCACTATGGCACCGACGCTTTGCGCTACTACCTGATGGCAGAGGCGACATTCGGTAAAGACCTCGAATTTGGCCATGATCGTCTTCTGGTCAGAACCAACTCCGACTTGGCCAATGGGCTTGGCAATCTTCTATCCCGTTCAATCTCGATGCTTTGCAAGTATCGTGATGGCATCATTCCTCAAGTCGAAGGCGAATCACTCATCGCTGGGACCATCACAACGGCCGTTAATAACTACGAGTCAAGCATGGCTGACTTGAAGCTCCGTCAAGGAGCCGAAGCAGCGATGTCGATTGTGATTCGTGCCAATCAGCTTGTTGATGAAGAGGCACCATGGACATTGGCCAAAGATCCAGAGAAGGCCGGTCGCTTGGACCGCGTCCTTTATGACCTGCTTGAAGGCTGCCGGTGTGCCAGTGTGCTCTTGGCCCCATTCATGCCCAAGAAGATGATTGCTCTCCAAGAATGCCTGAAGGTCGACAAGCCTTTGGCAGACTTGCGGATCAGTGATGCCGCTTTTGGGGCGTTAGCCGCAGGAACTCAACTTGAGAAGGTGTCTCCATTGTTTCCAAGGATAGAGGCTTTCGAGGACGAATAGATTGCGAATCCCCCGCGGCATTTCATACAAGCTTGCCTTCGTTTTCCTGTTCTTGGGCATCGTTCCGATGACCTTAGTCGGAGTCACGGCATATGTGGTTGCCCGGGACACGATGGCGGAAACCTATGTTGAGCAGTTTGTTGAAAGGGTGGCCAGAGACACGACCATCAACCTTGAGACATCACTCAACAGCATGCGCGTCGGGACCGAGCTCTTGGCTGGCTCGACTAACTTTCGCAACAACGTCTACGATCTTTCTTTGACCGAAGAGAACGACAATCTCTATATCGATGCTTTAGAACGCATTCGTTCAGACCTCAACAATTCCATCGAGATTCTGGGCAACGCAGACTTGCTCGCTGTTGTCGACTTGGAAGGCCGGATCTTGGTGACAAGCAACCGGACACGGCGAGACATCAAGAGCGCTACAATTGTCGAAGAAGGCGACACTACCTTGTTCGTCGATGACCGTAGCAACCCACTTTCAGGCCGCGATCTCACCAACCGAAAGTGGTGGAAGAAAGTTCAAACAGGGCAATCAGAGATCATCGAATGGGGCATCGAGGCGCTCGTTCAGGAAGCCTACGGTTACCCAAAGTTCTTGGACAAGAACGACGACGATCTGGATAGTGAGCGCCCCAAGAACGCAGAAGCATTCACTTTTGGCTTCGCCAAAGGCATCAACCACACAGGATCCAACAGCGTCGATGGTGAAGGAGAAATTCTTCAGGCCGTTCTCGTCGCATTCTTCAATTGGCGAGCAGTTCAAGATCTACTCGATCGAGTCAACGAAGACTTTGAAGCTCGGAGTAGTCAATTCCCATCGGGCTACACCTTCTTGTTTAAGAGTGATCTCGACACGATTATTGCTCACAAGTATGCCCCCCTCTACTCCAGTGAACTCCGCAAAGACCACGGCTTGGATGTCCTTCATCGTGCCATGAAGGATTCAAAAGACGGCCATGATCATGTCTATTACGACTTCCGAGGTGCCAAGGTGTCTGCCTTCGCGCCGGTTAAATTAACCGGATGGATGCTTGGCTTTGGCATTGCCGAAGACGACTACTTGGAATCAACCAGACACATGGGCCGCTCCATGCTTGTTGCTGGTCTCTTGGTGGCTGGGCTGATCATTGTCTTCATAGCCATTAGCTCTCGTCGCATCACGCGCCCCATCCTCAACCTCATTCGCCAAACCAATGAAATCGCCCGCGGCAACTTGGATGCCCGCGTTGAAATCTCCACCGGAGATGAAATCGGTCTTCTCGGTGACTCCTTCAACAAGATGACGGAAGATCTCAAAATTTCGAATAAGAAACTCATCCAAGCGGAGAAGACTGCCGCTTGGCGTGAGATGGCAAATCAGGTGGCGCATGAGATCAAGAACCCTTTGACGCCAATCAAGCTGTCGGCGCAATTGGTCCGAAGGGCCTACATCGACAAGCACCCCGACTTTGAAGAGATCTTGAATGAGAGCGTTGGCAACATTGTTAGTCAAGCCGAGTCGTTGAGGCGCATTGCTTCAAACTTCTCGAACTACGCTGCTTTTCCCAAGACCGAGCGCAAACCACATGGGGCATTGGCGCTGATCACCGAATGCGTGAAGCTCTACTCGAACAAAGAGTCTTCTGGAATCGAGGTGAAGCTTGAATCGTTCTTGGACAACGAGATCGAGATGAACGTCGACAAAGATGAGATCATGCGCGTCTTCTTCAACCTCTTCAACAACGCCTTCGAATCGATGCCCGACGGGGGACTTCTCTCAGTCAGCGTCTTCCACTTCGACGAACAAGAAGGTGGTCCCGATCGATTAGAGATTCGGATCACAGACACCGGCAAGGGAATCGACGAGAAAATCGCCGAGCGACTTTTTGAACCATACTTCACGACCCGCAGTTCGGGCACAGGGTTAGGCTTGGCTATCTGCAAGAAGACCATTGAAGGTTATGGCGGTGATTTGAGTCTTGAGAGCAAAGTCGGCACCGGCACAACTGTCAGAATTCAGCTGCCGATCAAATAAGCTTGCATCAAGATTTAGCGCAACGAGAGGGCCGGCCTCACCCCCAAGGCACCAGATCGAGAAGAAGGTGATGAATTGAGACCTTCCAAAAAATTGTAGCTCTCATTGGCAAGATCAAGAAACGAGCCGCCTCGATCTGGACAGAAGCGAAACAGAGTGGTTTCCTCGTCTTCCGACCGGAGTGATGAGTCTCGCTCCAACCTACGCGAGGCGCACATCTCAGAGACATTGCCTGTCATGTCATGAAACCCGAAATCGTTAGCCTGCCGCAGTCCAATCGGTTGATGTGATTTCTTGCGATTCGGCGCCCGGGTTCGACTTGAGGCAGCGCCGTCATCAACAGGTGAATCATTGAAATGAGCAAACAGAGGCAACTCTTCTATCAATTCCGTGCCCGCCCACCTCGCGTCAAGATACCCGGCCCCTGCAGCATGAACCCACTCGACGTCCGTCGGGATTCGAAGATCTATTTGCGCGAGAAGTTTCTTGGTGTCCGCCCACGCAACATTCTCGACCGGATGGATCGGTGCTTCTCTTGGCGTTTTCTCACGAAGCAGAACATTGTTCTGACTCGGATTCTCACCGAGGCAACGTTGCCATTGATGCTGCGTCAATTCGAACTTCGACAGAAAGAAGCTCTCGACAGCGGTGGCTTCTTGGGTCGTGGAGCGTTGGGGAACAAGAACGAGGATGACCCCTGTTTGCGGGGTGATCTTAAGTCGCTCTTGGCCGTCACGTTTTGGGATATCGCCTTCATGGCTCAGCCAGTGCAAGAACTCTTCTAATCCAGAATCTGGATCTGGGCCCAGAGGGATCAGACCGTACTGGGGTTCGAGTGCCAGATGGTTGTACAGGGCATTCGCGGCAACTCGTTTGTAGCAATCAACCCAAGATTTCTCGTGAGCATCAATCGTCTTACCTTCGATTTCCGCCGATTGCCGGAGTCGATCAAGTACGCGGAGGTAGGTGCCATCTTTATCATTGGCGAAGAAATCGAGGTCTTGAACCAGCTTCGTCATGATCTCGTGCTGCAAGCCGAGGTCTGCTCTTGGACCGAAGTTCCAACTACGCCTTCCAGCGATCAACCTATCCAACTGGCTCAGCTCTTGCTTCGTCTCCTCATATTGATCTTTCAGGTCTTTTTGAATTGGTCGAGTGCCCAGGCTTTTAAACTCTTTTTCCAGCACCGACATAATTTCAAGGCAATCAGCGCGCCTTTGGATCTCGATGCGAAAATCTTTCGCTCGATCCTCTTCCGCATAGGGCAATGCCGCCTTGCGTAGTGACTCCAAGAACCGACGGTGCCCTGCTAACTTAGAGGTAAGACTCTCATGGCGAGAGATCCAAACATCTAACTCATCGATCAATTGAAAAGACGGAGGATACAAGGATTGAGCCTCTTCGATCGCATTGCTCAACCGTTTGGCATCGACCAGTCTCTCGTAGTTAGAAAGAGCCTCTTGCCTCCAGATCCGCTCGGCCTTCTCTCCGTCCCGCGCCGCCGCCTCACGTTTAAGGGCGATCGTTTTCTGTTGAGTTTCTTGGTGAGCCAAGTCCCGCGCTTCTCGAGCTTCCTCGCTCTTCACGTAGAAGACGATAGCCGTTGCCAAAAGTGCCAAGAAGACGACGCAAACGAGCGCAGTGACCGTTGGATTGCGTTGCACCCATCGGGCTCCCTTAACCAACACCCCTGCTGGGCGGGCCTGGACCGGCTCCAAGTTAATGTACCTTCTTAGATCGTCTGCCAACGCGAGAGCGGTTTGGTAGCGACGGTCTCGAGATTTGTCCATTGCGGTCAATATGATCGCCGCCAAGTCTTTTGGAATCTTGGCGTTGATGCCGCGCGGATTTGGCGTTTCTTTCTTGGCGATGGCCTCGTATAGCTCCTGCCTAGTTCTGCCCAAGAATGGACGAGCCAACGTGCACGATTCGAAGAGCGTGACACCTAAGGAATAGACATCTGTCCTTCGATCGAGCTTGACCCGATGCGCCAAGAGTTGTTCAGGTGACATGTATGCCGGAGTTCCCATCAGGTCTCCGGTGGCCGTCAATGTGTGATCAGGAGCCTCTTCATCTTTGGCGAGTCCAAAGTCAAGAACACAGGCTAATCCGTCTTCCCGAACCATGAGGTTGGCCGGCTTAATGTCACGATGAACTAGGCCGACTTCATGGGCCACATGTAACGCTCGCGCCGCGCTTTCGACGAACCGAACCGCTTTGGTGATGGTATCTCGACTTGCACTCGTTGATGAACTGCTCGCGTGCTCAGAATCGTCGTCAGACTCTTCGTCGTCATCAAGGGTGAAATCGATATGGACTTCAGTCGGGAACTCACCTTGGCGCGTGCCGTTGCTTGCTTCGCTGATATGAAAGGCGAGAGTATTTCCGGCAACGTATTCAAAGGCGATAAATGCGATTCCATCGACTTCACCGATTTCAAAAACACGCGCAATTCCAGGATGATCAAGTTTGCCAGCGGCCTCTGCCTCGCGCACGAAACGCAAGCGCGCAGACTCAGACATGCTGCCCGACTCAAGCAGAACCTTGAGGGCAACGTTACGACGAATCTTCTCATCTTCAGCCAGATAGACGAAACCTTGTCCACCCTGGCCGAGTTCTTTCAACAAGCGGTAGTGGCCAATCTTTCGACCTTCGAGCCCCATGCGAATAAGGATGGGAGACGACTTCACCGTTTCCGCAGGACCAGCTGAACCATTCGATGGTTTGGCTTTCGATTGTTTGTGGTTGTTCTCTTGGTCCTGACTCACGGCACTCTCAATTCTTGCAGATTGGTGAACATTAGAATCAAAGCCGCCGCATTGCGCAAGAAACACGGGATAGTCGGCTTTTTTGAGTCGTTTACCGAATCGTGCTGTTCGGGCCAGTTGAGTCCTATTGGGAACCCCCGAGCCTGAGGAAAGTTCCTCTGAAGCGATGCCTCACTCGCCAACAGACTTTCGAGATGAGACATTTCAATGATCGAAAATCGCAAGTCCATCAGCCTCAATGTCGGCGTCTTCGAAGGAGGCAGGTCACTCCGTGAAGAAATGGGGCTGGTGTTTCAGCATGGTTTTCAGGTTCCTATCTTCGTTTCTCCCGTTCTTCTTGGCGGGTGTTGCTGTGGCTTCTTGGAGTCGTTGCGAACTGCAAACAACGATTCTTGTGGCATCGCTCAGTGCCTTTGTTCTTGATGTGCTGTTGAGGCACTTTCTTCCACGCTTGCAGCGATCTGCGCTGGTTGGCCTATTGGCTATCATCTTGGGTGGGTTCCATGGCTGGCGGCCTCCGACTTTGGAGTTGCCGGCTTTTGATGGTGCATTCATCACCCTGGAAGGTCGAGTGCAATCCACGCGCATCATCTCTTTCTCCATGGCCGGAGATTTCGAGCAACCGCCTTTACGCCAATGGATCATCGCCGACGCTTCAGACGAGAAAGGCCGCTGTCTCGACGGTAACGTCACCGCTATCATCGGAGGTGATGGCGAACTCGAAATCGGAGATCAGGTACGACTTTTCGGATGGCTCAGGCGCCAAGGAAATCGCTGGCGAATGAAGGCTCGCTTGGCACACCGGTTCGAAAACAAATTGGCACGACCGTGGAATTTGGGCCCAAACTGGCGCCGCCAACTACGACAAGGTCACTTTGGCCGCATCCGTGGCTTTCCTCGCCGCGTGCTCGATGCCCTGGTCTTGGGTCGAAACGAACTCCGCAGCGATGAGAAATCAATCATTCGAAAAGCCGGGGTCTCGCATTTGTTTGCCGTGAGTGGCCTTCACCTCGTGCTCGTCTGTGGCATGTTCGGGTTTGCCTTGCGCCGCCTCAGAGTTCCAGATCCTTGGTTAACTCTCATGACCATGATGGCAGCCACCTGTTTCGCGATCCTAACTGGCTTGCAACCTCCCATGACACGGGCGCTGGGTTGCCTAACTCTCTACTCTTTGGCCCGACTAACGTGTCGCCCAATCAACGCCACTTGGTCTCTCTTGGTCGTCGCATCTCTCGAAGTACTCCGCGACCCAACCTTGGCACGGAGCCTCTCTTTCCAACTCTCATTTGCAGCTGTGACTGGTCTCCTGTGGCTTGGCCCAAGACAAAAGTCTGAGTCAGACAAATCGCCACTTCGAACATTCCTTCTGCGCAAGAAGAAGATCGGTGCATGGCGAGAGCTCATACGCTCCTTATTGTTGACGTCGGCTGCGATCGTCGCGACAGCACCCCTGACCCTCGTTCACTTCGGAACGGTGGCACCAATTGCACTACTCACAAGTCTCGCATTCCTACCCCTGATTGGAACGATTTTGGCGTTGGGCCTCGTCGATATATTCATTCCACTGCCAACAGTCGTCTTCGAAGTTCTGTGTCAACTCTTGGACCAATCCATGCGCGGTGCAGCCGAATGTGGATTCGG
Source organism: Planctomycetota bacterium (assembly GCA_047639315.1). Classification (GTDB taxonomy): domain Bacteria; phylum Planctomycetota; family DRQF01; genus S139-23. The sequence continues at coordinate 13,797 of JBLINQ010000056.1, read as the reverse complement.
TTTCTGGGAAGTCGGGCCGCCCCAATCCTGGGCCATCGGTGCCTTCATCGTGCTCATTCTATGGGCCCTCACGATAAGACCTCAATCGCTGATCAGGTGCCAGATCCTTGCTTGGATTGCAGTTTCGATGCTCTTGGTGGGTTCCTGGGCCGCAAACTCCACACCACGACTGGTCCTGATTCAACGCCCGGTTCAATTTGCGATTGGGAGCGTGAAAGGAAACGACCTGATCCGTTTTCACGCCGACGAATCTAACGCGATAGAAGTATCCGAAAACTTGGGCTTAGGGATTTCGTTTGAATTCGTCGGCGCGGAGAACCAATGGAAGATCGCCCATGGTCGATGGCAGGGCGAGGCCTTCATCCACTTTGGGATCATGCCTCATGATGCAGTGATTGAGTTTTGCAAGATCCGCAGACGAGAGGTTCAGACCATCATCTTGCCGTCTGCAGGAAAATCAGCCGAGACCACGGCTTTTCTCATCCAATACTTCCGCCCTCAAAAAGTCGTCTGTGAACGAGCCTATGTCGAAAGTTTCATGCTGGCTCAAAGGGCGGGATGCAAGGTGATCGATGGGGCAGAATTCAATCGGCAAGCGGCAGACTTAGAGTAGTCCTGCGGGGCCGGGAGCCAGAATTGGCACCAAACGAATACTGGCGCCAATGAAAAAAGAGCACTCCATCGATGATGGAGTGCCCTTCTTGAATTCGTCGGTAGAGTCGTCGGCCTAGCGCTTCGAGAACTGGAATGCTCGGCGTGCACCACGCAAACCGTACTTCTTCCGTTCCTTCATGCGAGGATCACGAGTCACGTGTCCGCCGGCCTTCAGGTCGGCCAGCATCTCTCCGTCAACCTTGACCAAGGCACGAGCCAGTCCGAGACGGACAGCTCCCGCTTGACCACTGATGCCGCCACCGTTGACGTTGACGTAAATGTCGAACTTGCCCATCAACTCTGTGTCGACGAGTGGTCCGCGGCATTCGCGTTGGTGATCGGGACGCGGGAAGTACTCCAACAGATCTTTTTTGTTGATCTGAAAAGTCCCGGTTCCGGGCTTAATACGAACTCGAGCTACAGATGACTTACGTCGTCCAAGGCCCCAGTCAAATGTGGTGTCGACCGCCATGATCGAATCTCCTCTTGATAGACCGTTAGAAAGTCAGTGGCTTTGGTTGTTGAGCATCATGAGGATGCTCATTCCCGCCATAAACCTTCAGTTTTGTCAGCATTTTCTTGCCCATGATTGACTTAGGCAACATCCGGCGAACAGCCAGTTGAATGACCCTTTCAGGATGCCTTTCGAGCATCGTGCTGTAAGGGACTTCCTTCAGACCACCGACCCATTGTGTATGGTGACGATAGACTTTGTGTTGAGCCTTCTTGCCGGTCAACACAGTGTTCGAAGCGTTGATCACGACAACGAAATCACCGGTGTCAGTCATCGGTGTATAAGTGGGCTTGTGCTTGCCCATGAGTACCTGAGCAATATTTGCTGCAAGACGTCCGAGAGACATTGTTGATGCGTCAACAATGTGCCACTCGCGCTCGAGCTCATGCTCTTTTGCCATAAAGGTCTTCATCGCAGGTCTTTCCTGGAATATGCCGTTCGCCACCCCAGAACGTACCTTCGCCCTGGATGGGACGGGGATCATAGCAGGGTCGCCCTGTGCTTCAATGGCAGAGATGGCAAATTGAATTTCATGGCGAAACAAAGACGAAACCTGGCCCAATTCCACGGCTGAGAATCCAGCTGCTAACGGGCAGGCCGAGAATGGCCGCCACAAACCTATTTAGGCAAGGGACTTATGCTACCTCGAGGGGAGGTCGATCCCAATCAAGATGACCTGAAGGATGTCTCGCCTAGCCAAATATTTGTCGCCATCATGAAGCCCTTTGGCCCCTTCGAGCAGAATCACCAGAACGTTTTCCTTTCGGCCAGCGTGACGGCCGAGGCTGTAACGTAAGAATGGGACGATATTGGCGTCTCTTAGATCTTGGGGAATCACGCCCTGCCAGATGAGAGAATCAGACTTAGGATCAACCTCAATGACGTTGCCACGCATTTGGGCCGGGTAGAGCCGCCCTTCATGGCGATAGAAAGCCGCTCTCATTCTTGCAGTGAGAAGGCCGAAATCGTCTTTTGCCCCGCTTTGAGGCCGCAATTTGACGGCGCGCCCGACAGATTCGACCACAAATGGCGAATCGGCAGCTCGTGCCAGCTTCAAGACTTGTTTCCCGGCAAAGCGATCCAGATGAAGTTCCCTCAGCTCGAGTTCCTGGCCATCAGGCGACAAAGTCATCTTGACTCCAACGGGAGCCCCAGTCGCATGGACAAGACGGGGGGAGTCGCTCATTTGGAACGTCAACGTTTCAGGCTGGCCATTGAAAGAAGCGAAGCAACTTTCTTGATGGAGCTGGACGCTGGCGCCCTTCTTCGTGGGCAGGCGCCAAGTGCAAATGTTCTGTTGCAGGATTTGATTTTCGGTCAGAAAGGTCTGCTTCAGGGTGTAGTAGGCTCCACCGACACAGAGCGTCAGGACAAATCCCACGGAACACAAGTAGACCCCCAACGACTTCTTCGAGTCTAAGACGAGTGGCAAAAGGAAAATGACATAGAAGACAGCGTGATAGATGCCAAGAAAGAGGAGCAGGCCACTCAAGTCCACTTGCCCCCAATCAGGGAGCAAGAAATCAGAGTAAAGGTTGGCTTCTTCTGCGTGCCGGGCTCTATCGTCTGGCCGGAACTCCGGCGGCAAATCCTTACCTTTCGTCCGAACAAGCTGACCTAATCCAACGCTTTCCGCGCTGTCGTCTTGAGCATCGAGCAAGACCAAAGTCCCGCCGCCATGCGTCCACACATCCACCGCTTTCCTCTGCGGAGCCCCCAGTCCCAGATAGAAGTGAGAGGGACAAACGATCGCGCCGAAAGGGTCGTAGCCCAAGTCATCTTCAAGGGGCATGAGCCCCTCATGGGCAATCGCCACCCAAGAGTTGGTATTCGACTGACTTGGGCAGCCAAGGAAGAGCACCAGACTCTTCTGAAGCGACAATGGCTGTAACTGAATTTCAGCAATCTTGGCGCCATCGTTCGATTTGATCTGAATTCGGTCGTCGCCGGGCTGGAGCGACGGAAACACCCAGGCCGATCGAATGCCTGTTGATGGACACATCCACCTAATTTCATCTCGGCCACTGATATCGACAACTATCTCTTGTCCTGGCTTTCCACTCAGACGCAGTGGAAACGCCCGGCCAGAGACATGATGCCCTTGCGTCAAAGATAGAACAGGCACGGACTGCGCCGACACGAAAGCGCGATCGAGCGGGCCGGGAGGATTACCTGTGCTGGTAAAGGCGAGGGCCATGGCAGATGCCGCCAGGATCATCACCTTCAGTCCCCCACTCTTGCTCTTGGCAAAACACAGGACCCAAAGAGCTGCGTAGATCAAGACCATCAAGATGCCGGGGCGAATCAGATCAGGTTCGTCAAAATCACGGGTGATGCCAACGATCAACGACATGGGGGTGGACGACTTTGGCTCAGCTCCAAAGAGTTCGCCAAAGCGACTGAGCGTAGGCCAGACCACAAGGAGCAAGAAGTTCGCGACGACGAGAATCGGTCGGGAACGAAAGCCAAACAACCTGGGCCACAAAGTCGCTAAGCCATGAAATGCCCCAGCCCAAAGCAAGACCGCAAAGACACCCTTCAGGCTGACCCCGGCGATGTAGGCCAAGACAAAGAGGGGCACACCCGAAAATCCGAGCATGAAAGAACCAACCCACCACCAGCCAATTAACTGACGATTCAGGTCCTTTTTGGTGGCATCCTTCTTCGAGGCTATCAATGTGGTGGGGAATACCATCGCCATATAGCAGACGATAAAGACGGCATAGAGCGTCAACGCGCCTCTTCGCTCCAGCAGCTCGAAAGGAAGAATCCGACCGATGCCGGGCAGAAGGGGCAAGACGCTGGCAGCTAAGCTCAAGAATGCAAACCCAAGAATCAGCCAAGTAATCCGTCGATTTACTGGGTTGACTGCCGACTGGGACTTTTCTTCTCGAGTATTCACGGGGTGATTCTAAGCACGAACGGGAATGGCAAACAATCGAAAAGGAAAGCTATTACTCGACGAAGTACACCTTTTCGAAGCGTAGATCGATGTGGCGGAGCCCCGCGATCCCGTTCGCACGGGCCCGGATCACCAACTCGAGATGATCGAGTTTCTTTTGCACCGGAAGCTCCACCAAGCTCAAAGGGTGCTCAGTACTTCGGCCCCATGTCAGCATTGTAGCCTTCTGCTTGCTGGTCTTTGAATCGAACCACTGGCGATCAATCGCCAGTGAGATTTCGGCTTTTTTGGGGTCGATTCGGCCACCGAAGTTCGAAATGTCGATGGCCGTGATGATGATGTCATCGAGTGAAGGATGATCGTTGCGTGCTGAAATATCCTTCAACACGGCGACCCCCTCCTTGAGGGCGGAGAGAAACCAGTCTTCGGTGAATTCGCCGGGATCAATTGAGGAATCTCCTCCGGGGTGAATCGTGATCAGAGGACGAACGACTTGATCTCGCTCGACTCGCAGAGGAAGAAGTTCACCATATTGATCCACGAGCACAAAGCGGCCGTTCGCCTCGACTGCGGTCAGTGGCTGCTTGAACTCCAACCCGACCTTGAGTCCGCCGGGGAACTTGCGCTCAAGCTTAGTGACGCGCTCGACATAGGGGCTACTTTCGAAAACCTGGCAAACCACATCATTGAGCTTGTCATCCATGATGTTGACAGGTTGCTCATCAAGAGCCATTCGTGCGAGTGCTGCCCGAATTTGCTCTGCCCCCAACATCCCTTCAGGAAGGTCTGGCACTGACTTAGATAGGTCAACGAGATAGCGTTCACCGCCAGCCTGGGTGTCGAAGAAGAAGTTGCAGATGAGAACCATGGCCGGCAGGAAGACCAAAACAAACAAACTTTGCTGCATTGTTTTCATGAATGCAGTGGAGCGATCTCCGTTTGTTGATTGGATAGACATGCCGTTTCCTCTTTGGCTCACTACAAAGATGTGTGAACTCGGTCGGCATCATAACATGATGGGATCCGACAACGTGAGGTTTATCGAGCGGGGCGATCAATTAGAGCTGGGTCGCAGCGTTGAGAATTTGGCGGAAGATTTCATTGTCGTCAGAATCGACTAGCTTGGAAGAGTTATCCCCTTCAAACTCGTGACGAAAGACGGCAGAAACACCGATCCGGAACTCTCAACGCAGCGGCCCGCAGCGCAAGCAATCAGTCGTCTTAGCCAACCTTGGTGGAGGCGGCATTACTCATGAAGTGCTTCGCGCTTTTCTCCTTGAGCTTTCCCAAGCTACGGTCGAAGTCCTCCACGAATAGTTGTGAAGTCTCGACGATGCTGCGAAGTGTGTCCTTGTCGATCGTGACGACAGATTCGCCGCCAGCGAGTTCGAGTTCGTGGTTGAGGAGGCCAATTGCAACGCGAACGGGGTGCAAACGGCGATCGATGTATTTTCCTGCGTCCATGGTGGTTTCTTCCTTTGGTTTGAAGGCTTGCGCGACCGAGGCACCTTTGCCTTGGTCCGATAAATGTAGATTCTGCCGGGGACAAAGGGGGCCTATGTTCGCCTCAAAAGCGCCCATACGCTACGCTCGCAGCACTTACGAACGTTTTTAAGATTGGGAAGCCGGGTCTCGACGCCAAATCTGGACCTCGCGGCGCAGGGTAATTCCGAACGCCTGCTGGACCCGATCTTCAATCAATTCGAAGAGCGCGATGACATCGTCAAAGCGCGCCCCCCCCAGATTGAGTATGAAATTACCATGGATGTCAGAGATTTCAGCCGCACCACGGCGTTCGCCCTTGAGCCCAAGCTCTTCGACCATCTGCCCGACACTTCGTCCGGGTGGATTCGCAAAACAGCAGCCCGCACTCGATGCCCGCAGTGGTTGACTGCCGCTCTTGCTCTTTAAGAAACTCGCCAACTGCGCTCTTGTTTCCTTGGCGTCAACGCTCCGCTCAAGCTTAAGACCTACGGCGGTGACCAAACCAGGAAGATTCGAACTGCGATAGGCGAAGCCGCAGTTCTCACGTGGGATCATCTTGACTTCGCCTTCGGGCGTCGCCACCTCAACCCAAGTCACAACGTCTTTGAATTCGCCCCACCGGCCGCCGGCATTCATGGTGCAAATACCACCGACATGCCCTGGGATTCCGGCCAAACCTTCTAACCCGGCCCAACCATTGCGCACTGTTTCATTGACCAGCTTGAGAAACGGGAGGCCAGCACCAAGAACGAACTCGCCGTCCGAGTTCTCTTGCCGGGTATTGAGTCGGTCGAGATAGAGAATCGGCGTGTCGTGAACGCCGTCGTCAATCAGGAGATTAGCGCCACCACCTAAGATTCGGAAGCAAGTCTCGTCGTCAACAAGGGCCTTGTAAACTTGTGCTAATTCCTGGGCATCCCTCGGGCGCACAAAGTACTTCGCATGGCCACCAACTTTGAAAGTAGTGAGGTCTTTGAGCGGAGTATTCTCGTCGATAATGTCGCTAAAGTTCTCGCGCCAACTCAAGGCTTACCTCACCAACATCCCCAGCTCCCATAACGCAAACTACGTCACGAGGCTTATGCCGTTCCCCAACCAATCGGCTACACCCTTCGAGGTCCTGGCAGAAAACGTGCTTCATGTTCAAACTCGTCATGGCATCAGTTAGTCGCTGAGCCCCATTGCGTCCATCTTCATCCCGCCCTAAGACCCGATAATCTCGGACTAAGAAAAGCTCGTCGGCATAGGACAGGGCGTTCAGGAATCCACTTTGTTGGCGACGAACACGATCTGCCAAGTGGGGCTGGAAAACGGCCACTAAACGCCGATCTGGGTACATTTCCTTCGCCGTCAGAAGTGTCGCCTCAATTTCTTCTGGATGATGGGCATAGTCGTCAATCACCACGGCATGATCATCGTTCCGAAGAATCCGAAAGCGACGTTCGACTCCGTCAAATCCGTTCAATGCCTTGCCAATGGTCTTAAGATCAACGCCATAACCAACATGGGCAATGACAGCGGCGGCGGTCGCATTCACTTCGTTGTGCTTCCCTGGCATCTTCATCGAAATAACGGGGGTTTCCCCGGACTCGGGCATACGAATGCGAAAGCCTGCCGTAGCCCGCAGAATCTGAACATCACGGGGCTTATTGCCAATGGTGACAAGGCGCCCTTTCACGGCTCCGCGTAAATCAAGATCGCGGGCCACGAGTGCCGGTGTCACCAAGATCCCCTCAGCCCTTACGTTGGTCGCAAAGTTACGGAAGGCAGCGCGCAGTTGATCGCTCGAGCCATAGTAGTCGAGATGATCATCCGCGACGTTCGTGATGACGGCATGAAGTGGGTCCAATTCAAGGAACGAACGATTGAATTCGCAGGCCTCCACCACCATCGCCCCACCCTTGCCACAAAGCGCATTGCCGCCAAGTTGGGGAACAATCCCACCGATCACGGCTGATGGATCTCGCTTCGCCACAATGAGAATCCAAGTGAGCATGGCCGCCGTTGTTGTTTTGCCATGAGTGCCAGCCACTGCGGTGGTTTCCCAAGCCTTCGACACGCGCCCAAGTGCTTGAGCATAGGAAAAGACTGGGATTCCTCGGCGGTGTGCTTCTTCGACCTCTGGATTGCCTTCGCCAATAGCCGCCGTCGTCACCAAGCAGTCAGCATCGCTCGGTAGATGTTGCAACGAATGCCCGGTGAACACCTCAATCCCGCCAGCAGCGAGCCTGGGCAATTGCTCACCGGCCCCCGCGTCTGAACCACTCACAACTGAGCCATGCTCTTGCAAGACTATCGCCAGTGCGGACATACCGATGCCACCAATGCCAACAAGATGGACTTTCTTTTGATGAAATGGCGGGGCAGACTTCATGAGATTATTAGACCACAACGGCAGGACGAATCGTGGCGTTGCACAAAGGCCCCGGATGCTGTGATTCGGCCGACAAAAGAGACACCAATCCGCTGGCCAAGAATCTCTGGCCAATGACGTCTGCGAAGCTGACGGGTGATCGGGCTTGTGAGCCCCAATATCCTTCTCGGCGGCGCCAGAGTGCCGAAGGTCAGCTTCGATCACGGGAAGTCATAGATGACCTTGGCAACCGATCCGATTACGGGATCTTAATAAGCATCCCGGCTTGCAGAGATTCCGGCCGTGAGAGCTTGTGGCGATTGGCGGCAAAGATCTTCTTCCATTGGCTCGCCTTGCCATACTGAGTCTGGGCGATACCCGAGAGAGTTTCATCCCGGCTGACTCGATATGTCTTTGCTTTCATTTTCGGCTTTTCTTTGACCGCCGTTGTTTGCGGCTCTGGAACTTTTACATCACTGGCCACGGGGATCCGAACCTTCTGGCCTTCTCTCAAGTTTCGAGGCCGCAATTTGGGGTTTGCGTTTACGAGAGTTGGATACCGAGTTGCCGATCCTAATTCACGCGCCGCGATCTTCGAGAAATTATCGCGAAACTTCACTTTCACGTATCGGAATTTTGGCTCGGCCTTTGGCTTCGGCTCAGGCTTTGGCCTCTTCTTGCCCCTTGGTTTCTTGACGTCGTTGCCCTTGCTCAAGTCTGTGGAGACACCGTTGTTGAGATCTTCCAAGATCCTTTGAGCAACAACACGACTACGTTTGTCCTTGTCGTCCTTTGGCAATGGGCGGTCTTCGCGGTTTGACAAGCCAATGCCAAATAAAACCGACAGGACAACAACGCAGATGAGAGCTGCTTTCTTTTCGATACCCATGATCTGTCCTTAGAAAAAAAGTGAGGGCCGACGCTGGGAAGAGAGGAATCCGATCGTTTTTAAGCGCTGCAACACGACTCGATCGAATTATGCTTCATTCGTTTGCGATTAGACGTTAGGCAGGATTAGTGACCTCAACGCCGGCTCCCAATTTGTTTCAACTCCTATGTCTTATTCCAAGTCAATGCCGGAGATCTTCAATCCCGACTCTTCGTATTCGTATTCGTCTTGTTCTTCGCTGTCTTCCTCATCGGGCAGCGATTCTTCTCGACTATCGGAGGCAATGTTCAATAACGTGCCTACGGCCGCACCTAGGACGAAAAGGGAGGAGCCGCCATAGGAAACGAAAGGTAAGCCAATCCCCTTCGGCGGAACCAGGCCAGTGACAACCGCCATGTTGATTCCAGCTTGAAAAACAACAGTAAAGGTGAGGCCAAATGCCATCAGGAATCCGGCCCGATCTCTTGCCCGCATGGCAATCTTAAGGCCGTGCCAGAAGAACAGCAGAAACAAAACAATGACCGCCGCTGACCCCAAGAAACCCAATTGCTCGCCGACCGAGGCAAAGACAAAATCGGATTCAACAAAGGGCACAAAGTCCAATTGCGAGCGGCCTTGCCCAACTCCAGTCCCCATCACCCCCCCATTCCCCATCGCCAAGATCGCGCTTCTGACCTGGGGGTGTGGCGAGCTACCAAAACTATCGAGGCGTTTTTGGATGTGTGCAAAGTTCTGCAACATCAAGAACACAAACGGCGGCAATGCAATGAGAGCACAGGCCAAGATGTGTCGAAGGCGCATGCCTCCAAGAAACAGCACCATGAAGCCAATCACCATGAGGAACATGCTGGTGCCAAAATCTGGTTCGCGTGCAACCAACAGAACTGTGATGCACAAGCAAATGGCAGCCGGCAAGAATCCATGACGGAAATCGTGGATCACCTTGGCGCGCACACTGGCGTAGTGAGCGCAGAAGAGGATCACTGTAAACTTGGCAAACTCGGAGACCTGGATGCTGTAGAAACCCAAGTTAATCCAACGGCGCGCCCCGTTTGCCTTAGTGCCAATGAGCAACACAAGAATGAGTCCGATCCACGTCACCAATAAGATGCGTGGTGCGAGGGCGACAACGCGTCGGTAATCGGTCGTCGCAAAGAACCGACAGACGCCCATTGCAATCAAGACGGAGAAGCTCTGCTTGATAAAAAGCTTCGACAACATCTGGTCGTCTTGCATGGCTTCCACCAAGGTGGCGCTCAATACATTCAGCAGACCAAGGAGTGCCAAGACAAATGCGATGACGGCGATGAAAACGCCGCTTTGTTTCGCTGACATGCCTTTACCGAGGATGGCGTCCATTATGCCCCCCCCCCGAGGGGTTTTTCTAACCCCATACCACGGGAGCCCTTGACCAAGATGAAGTCCGAGGGCTTGAGATGGCTTGACATCCAGAGCCGGGCATCGGCCAATCCTTCAACCCAACCACAGTTGGACATCGTCGAATGACAATTTTCGTAGGCATGCCGCATTTGAGGACCAACAAAGAGAAAGATGTCGATTTCGCTGGTGGCACACGCGCTCCCAATATCTCGATGCAGCTTGGCACTTTGTGACCCGAGCTCCAGCATGTCGCCAAGAATCGCGACCGATCGGCGATCGAGATTCGAGGAACTGACCAGGGCAATCGCTGCTGCCATCGAAGTCGGGTTGGCGTTGTAGCAATCAAAAATGACACGCTGCCCATTGATGCGACGTTCTTCCAATCGCATTGGGGACGGCTCAATAGTTGCGAATCCCGTGGCGATCTCAGCTTCAGACATACCGAGTTTCTTCGCACAAACGGCCACGCCCAAGAGGTTCTGCAGGTTATGCTCGCCGATCAGTTTCGATTCGAGTCGGATGCCATCCGGTGACAAGCGGAACGACGTTCCGTGAACACCGAACTCTGGGTCATAGGCGCGGTGGTCGGCTTCACAATGAATGCCATAACTTTCGACCGTCGGGCCATAGGCACGGTCTTTCTCAAGCGCGAAGGCGCCATTCAGCCTCTCATCATCAACGTTCATCAAGAGCGTGCCGTCGGCCGACATGCCATCGGTGATCGTCAGTTTCTCGGTTAAGACGCCCTCGATCGATCCAAGACCTTCGAGGTGACTCGAACCAATCGAAGTAATCACGGCCAAAGAAGGCGCGGCAATCTTTGACAGCCTGGCAATCTCGCCGGGTGCGCTGGTGCCAATTTCCAAAACCAAAACTTCGGTATCGCTTTCGACACGCGCAACCGTGAGAGGCAAGCCAACACGGTTGTTGTAAGAACCGACTGCCGCCACGCACTTGAACTTGTGCCCGAGGACCGCGGCCAAGGCGTCTTTTGTCGTTGTCTTGCCGTTGCTGCCGGTAATGCCAACGACGGGAATCGTAAGTGATCCCCGAAGTGCTCCAGCAAAATCCATCAACGATTGCCCCGCATCTTCGACAACGACAAGTGGCCCACCGCAATCTCGTGGATTATGGGTGACAGCCGCACAAGCACCGCCGCGAAACGCTTCCGGTAAGAAGTCAGTCCCTTTGAAGTTGGCACCATCGAGAGCGAAGAAGAGATCTCCACTTTTGATCAAACGGGTATCGGTCGCAACACCAGTTACGGAGACCTCGGCTGCTGCAGCAGGCGCCAGCTGTGCCCCTAAGAGGTGAGCGACTTGTGTCAGTGGCATGGCAATCATGGCGCGTACCCCTGACTGCCGTCACGCCAAGCGCCCCACTCTGAAGCGACTTGATGATCGTCGTAAGGCAAGACCTCATCGCCAATGACCTGGCATTGCTCGTGGCCCTTGCCGGCAAGCAACACAACATCGTGTGCGGCTGCAGTATCCAAAACGTGAAGAACAGCTTCGCGGCGATTGGCGATGTAACACGCGCGCTCTGGCTCTTGCATCCCCGCCTTGATATCCATGATGATTTTGTCGGGATTCTCGGAACGCGGATTATCATCGGTCAAGATGACGGAGTCAGCCAGGACCTCGGCAATCTGCCCCATCAATGGGCGCTTCCCTTTATCGCGATCACCGCCGCAGCCAAAGACGACATGGAGTCGACCTCGAGTCAGTGCGCGGAGCGTCCCGAGCATACTTTCGAACGCATCGGGAGAATGAGCGTAGTCGATGAGAACATCAAATTCCGCGTTGATTGGTAAGACTTCGCAACGGCCAACGACTTGTTTTAGGTCTTCGATCCCCTTGGCAATGTCAGTCGCTGAAACTCCAAGCGCATGGGCTGCGGTACAGGCAAGAAGGATGTTGGCGGCGTTGTGAACACCGACAACCCGGGTCTGACAAGTCACTTCAACAGCCTCAATTTCGATATTCAAGGTCATCCCGCCCAAGTCCATGGCAACAATCGACCCAGAAACTTCTACTGATTGCCCGGTGAGGGAGTAGCGAAGAATCTTGCGCTCGGCACCAATCCGCTCGATGAGCTTGGCCGTCTCAGGTGCATCAGCGTTGAGGACGGCGCAGCCGTCCTCTGCCAAGTAATCGATCAACTTGAATTTCGCCTCATGATAGGCCTCGACCGTCTCGTGGTAATCAAGGTGGTCGCGGGCCATGGTTGTGAAGGCAGCCACAGCAAGTCGGCTGCCGTCGAGGCGATTTTGATCAAGGGCGTGAGACGAAACTTCTAAAGCCACTGAATCCAATCCGGAGTCTCGCATTTCGGCCAACAGACGACAAAGATCCTCGGCCCCCGGCGTTGTCATGGTGGCCATTTCTTCACGGTCACCAAGGCTATTCTTGACGGTCCCAATGAGACCTGGCCTACGTCCAGCCGACTTCAAGATCTGCTCGAGTATCATGGTCGACGTCGTCTTGCCGTTCGTGCCCGTCACCCCAACCACCGCGAGTGATCTTGAAGGATTGCCATAATGAGCCGAACACAAGCGGGCGTAATCTCGACGCGGCCGCTCCAGCAGAATCAGCGGAAGCGGTTTGCGCTCGATGATCCGCTCCCGGCCAGCTATGGCTACGGCCCCACGTTCGACCGCTTCGTCGACAAAAGAGGCACCATCTTCGTGCAGGCCATCAATCACGACGAATAGCGACCCGGGCACGACGCGCCGAGAGTCACAAGTCACAGAATCAATAGACGGAGACTCTCCCCCAAACTCAGGCAAACTAATTGTTCGCAGGAGTTCATCGAGTGTCATATTCGTCTCTGCTTCAATTGACGGAACCACAACATTCTTTCAATAGACCATGAACCAATCGACAACGCTTCGAAATGCGGCCGTCACAACGACAACAAGGGAAGCACTCGTCCGCATCACTTGCGGAGCCGGAGCCTTCTTCAAATTCGAAACGCTGGAGTTGAGCCAAAGCTCTCTCATGTCGCTTTTCATCGGTGCTCCTTTTTCTGCTCACGATCTGGAACTACGGACATGTGCTCAAGGCACTTTTGAATGATCTCTTTTACGGCTGGACCTGCTGTTTGGCCGGCGGTCACCACGGCCCCGCGGACGTCATAGAGGCCGACATAAACCGTAATTCTGGGGTTAGCGACTGGAGCAATGGCTATCACCGAGGAGTTGAACGCTCGAATGTTCTTGGGCCAACGTTGTGCCGTTCCGGTCTTGGCCCCAACGTGCCAGGGCAAGCTCTTGAGGACTTTGCATGTCCCTTCGTTCACAGTTCTTTCCAAAACGTCCAAAGTGTGGTCGGCAACATCTTCACGCAAAACACGCTTCGACTTAATTGGGTTAGGAACAACCTCTGAGCCTCGAATCACTGAACTGACGAGCCTCGGCGCGTGATACATGCCACCCGTGGCGAGGATGTTGAACGCTGCCGTCATGGCCAACGGCGACAAGGTAATCTGATGCCCGAAAGGAACTGAAACACCGGCGTCGATTTGACGCGGGTTATTGTGCATTGGCACCTCGTGCTTTGGCGAACCAGGCATGCGCAACTTGATACGATTCTGTAACCCTAATTCGTGAATCGAGTTGA
>JBLINQ010000055.1:0-28295 GCA_047639315.1 Planctomycetota bacterium | reverse complement strand
GATTCAACTGCGACCAGCGGGCGGGGTTACCGGACAAGTCTTTGGCAAGAACGGCAAACCCCTATCTGCCGCCGCCGTGAGTTTGCGTACACCAACTCCAGCTGGAGCAAGCGGTGGCCTGGCGAGATTAGTTTTGACTGAAGAGATCGCTGAGGTGTTTGCTGATCAGGAAGGTCGATTCGCCTTCACTGGGATAAAGCCCGGAAGTTATAGTCTCTTGGTCACCGGGCCTACTTTGGGGCCCAACGAGAAAGAATCCGAAAGTGCAACTCTGTTGTCGATTCGCATTCGCCCAGGGATCGATCTCGAGCAGCGAGTTAACACCGACATTTAGACGTCTTCTAGCGCGCCTCTTGGCCTTGGCCTTGGTTTGGGAGGCCGGAGTCATTTTCAGACATCGTCAGGTAAGTAGCGGCGCAGATTCCAGATGCGCCAAAGATCATGCACATGACCATGATTTGATAGCGAACCGCTGCCATGGGATCGACACCGGCGAGAACCTGTCCAGTCATCATGCCTGGTAACGACACCAGACCAACGGCCAAAAGAGAGTTGGTGACTGGGATAAGAGAGGCCCTGAGGGCAACACTTCTTGCCTCAATAAATGGCACGCCACGTTCTCGCTCTGCCTGTAGTCGCTCAGACAGAAGGCTGATCACATTCATAGACGGTGGGAACACCATGCCGGCTAAGGGGACGATCAATCGGGCGTCAATTAAAGTCTCAGATCGCATCACACCTAGGACAACCAGCAAGAGCGTTGGAATGCTGCCAATGGCGACAGAAAAGACTGCTCTGGAGTAGGCCTTTACGTTCTTCTCCCTTAGGTGCCGGATGCCGATCCAAGATGAAACAAAAAGCATCATGGACAGCACCGTCATTACCAACCACGGGGCATTTGAGTCAAAAAGATATTGGAGAACGTAACCCACCAAGAACAGCTGCAGGACCATCCGGCACACGGCGTAGACAGCACTTTTGCCATCGTTGGTCCATTTGAACAGCAGAATGAGGACCACCAAGACCGGAATAAAGGCAAGTGTCAGATAACCGAGGGGAATCGATACTACGGCAAAGTGCATGTGTCGTCTCTTCGAATTCGTATCTGATTAGGTCGCGTCAGACCTTTGCGCTTCCATTGGCATAGTCTAAGCTTAGATTCCAAAAATTCACGTTGTCTGGACAAATGCCATGAAAAATCCGAGCAAGGCCGTCGATCAGTACATTGCCAAGTCGCCTGAATTTGCCCAACCGATTCTTGAGAAGATTCGCAAGGCAGTTCATAAAGCCTGCCCGAATCTCGACGAAGTCATGAAGTGGAGCGTTCCACATTTCGAGGTGGACGGGCTGCTGTGCAGTATGTCTTTTCATAAGGCACATGTGCGTTTGTCGTTTTGGAAAGGCACTCTTCTTGAGGACCCGCAACGCCTTCTCGAGTCTCATGGCAATACCGGGATGTCAGGCATGAAGATCGAAACGTTGAAGGACCTTCCCACTCAGAAGATCCTCGTCGCTTACGTTAAAGAAGCAGCCACTCTCAACGCGAACAACGAGAAGTCGAAACCAACAAAGGCGAAAGTGAAAGCCGAGCGAAAGGACCTGGTTGCTCCAGATGATCTCGCCGCTGCACTCAAAAAGAGCAAGAAAGCCTTGGCCACTTTTGAGGGATTCAGTCCGACCCACAAACGAGAGTATGTCGAGTGGATTACGGAGGCGAAGCGGGAGGGCACCCGCGAGAAGCGTCTTGTTCAGGCGATCGAATGGATGGCGGAAGGAAAGCCCCGAAACTGGAAGTACATGAAGTGGTAGCGCACCGGTTCACGCAAAAAGAAACGCCCTCATATGCTTGGCATATGAGGGCGCTTGCATGTCGACTTTCAAGCTCTTTCAAGCTCTTTCAAGCGTGGAAGCGATTAGCAGTTTTCCTTGCACTTGGCGAGGAGGTCGGCTGTCTCACGTTTTCCGGGAGGGCCAACTGATTCTGACCAGACAACTTTGCCTTCTTTGTCGATCAGAACTGTGGCGCGATCGCCGATTCCTGGTGTATCAAGCCAAAGACCATAGGCTTTGCAGACTTCACCCTTTGGGTGGAAGTCGGCGAGCAATGGGTAAGTGACGCCACCCATGCTGTCGGCCCATGCCTTGTGACAGAACTTTGAATCGATGCTGAGACCCAAAACTTGGGTATCCGCGGCTTCGAAATCGCCCAATTGCGATTGAATGCCGGGAATTTCAACACTTCATGTAGGGGTGAAATCAAGCGGGTAGAATACCAAGAGCACGTTCTTCTTGCCCTTGTAATCAGAGAGCTTGATTGTCTCGCTATCCTGTGATTCAAGCGAGAAGTCTGGTGCGATTGCACCTGCTTCAATGATGGCCATTTTGTATTTCCTAATCTAGTGGATTATTCGCATTTGCAGCGAAGCACAGTCAAACAAGATTTTCGGCTTCCAGCAACATCGGATTCCAGCACTTGCCTCAATGGGCCCATTATATCCTCTTTTCGCCTCCGTCCAAATGCTCAGGAACCTACAAAACGGCGATTCAAGCACAAATGGCCCAATCTGAATCTGGTGCCGTCGCCTGCTTCGGAGCCTTCTACCCGGAGGGAAAACGAGGGTGAATGAGCGTCTCTGTCGGTGAAACCTGCGATCGACGGGTTTTCTAAATCTGATACGCTCTCATGAACATTCTGCCACGCCGGATTGGAGCGAAAATGATGCCAGAAGACGCCGAAAGCGAAAGCCCTATGGAACCCCAGGTTGCAGCGACCCAAGTGTTGGTGGAAATCGAAGATGGTCCGAAGGGCGCCGCTCAGTCAAACTCGAGGTTAGTCGGATTCGACTTGGCACGCTGTATCGCCTTTTTCGGCATGGTGGTTGTCAACTACCGCTATTTGATGGGCGGCTATAGCGGGCAACCAGAGTGGCTCCTTAGTGCCTTCGAAGTGGTCACGGGAAGGGCGGCCGCGACGTTCGTCATTCTTGCGGGCATCGGTATTTCGCTTTTCTATGAGGCAAAGAAGTCGGGCGGTGCCCCTCGGATTGGCCTGGCGCGACTGACCGCGCCTATGCGGCCACTTCTTCTGGTCGCTTTCTTCAGTGTGAGCTGGATCGCTACAGATTTTTATGTCGCTGAGAAAGCGGAGGGGCGGCCTTTCAATTTCGGTCCTTTGGCAAGGGAAGTGCGGACGCCCAAAGACAAAGAGCCCGTAGCTGCACTCAGCGATCGATTCTGTGACCATTTGAGTGCCATCAAAGGTGGCGAAATTTCGGTTTTCCTCGAGACCGGGATGTGGATTGCTGGTTCGCTGCTGCTGCTCTTTTTGGTTTTCAGAAAGAGCTTTCGAAGTGCCCGCGGTATCCTGTTCAAGCGCTCCCTCTTCTTGGCGTCCTTCGGTTACCTGTGGTATCCCGCTTGGTCGTTCGACATTCTGCATTACTACGGTTTCTATCTTCTGGCGGGCTGCTTGTTCCTGTCCTTGCGAAGTCGCTGGGTGTCTTTAGCGGCCATCGGCATTCTTGCCGGGGCATTCTGGTTTCAGTTCAGCCGAGACGTGACCGAGTCGTTCCAATGGATCAGCGTTTGGGAAGGGTGGGGGGCAGCAAAGAACCTCTTCATCGGCGGGTTCCATCCCGTCTTGCCATGGCTCGCCTTCCTACTCCTTGGCATTTGCTTGGGGCGCCTTGATTCGAATCGCCCAAGGACACGCATCGCGTTTATTGTCATCGGGCTGGCGATGGCGATCTCAGGACACCTGGTTGTTGAGCCCCTGTCTTACGCCCTCGATCCAGAGGCCTACACGAGGCATGCCTCTATCGACTTGGAATTAGTCTTAAAAGATAAGGAACTGCGGTCTCGGGGCCGCAAAGCGCGTCCACCTCGCCCTTCCAGTAGCAATGCGACGCCCACTTCTGGAAGTCCTGATCAAGATGGCAAGAAAAAAGGGCCACCTCCGCCCGAGCCTCTGCCGCTATCCATACCTGTTGGATTCCCTCAGGATGCTCACGCAGCTTTCATGGGCGGTGTTGAGAAACTTCGGGTCGATCTCGTCACGCAAGGGCCATGGAAAGAGCGCAAACTGCGAGTTGCGATGGCCGAACGTGATGGCGTCAAGAAACCTGTCTTGGTGATGTCGGTCTCTTATGGCGAGGGCAATCCGGCTCCCACCAGCCATAAGCGTGATTGGAAAAGCTCTCGCAGTCGGCTTCGTCGTTCGGTCATCTACAACGAAAAAGAAGCAGCACGAGATAAGAAGAAAGCAGCGGAGCGAGGAAAATCAGCCGATCCTTCGCGGTTTCGGAACCGAAAAGCGTGGCCCGCGTCCGTGCCAATCATTGGCCTCGAGAGGCGTATGCCTATCGTCGGATCAGATGAAGCGAGTGTCGAAGTTGTCTGGGACACCACTTGGATCGATGCGGATGTCATCCGCAACCCGACAGCAGCGCAGCGTCTGGCGACTATGAACGGCCTCTCGTCAGAGGGCAATGGGCCTTATTACATGTTCACCGCTATTGGCACCTCACTCACGATAATCGGGATTTGCTTGATTCTCGGTTCTATCGGCCGCCTTAAGAGGTTCGTGCTGCCTTTTGTGCGGACCGGCCAGATGACCTTGTCGCTCTACATTTGTCATGCTGCCGTGGGATTTTACGTCCTGAAGTGGATCGATATGACGCGGGGGAATGACCTTCGATTCATTGCCTTTTACGTTGTGACGTGCTGGATCGTCTCGGTCGCACTTGCTCATGCCTGGCGCGCCTTTCTTAAGCGGGGCCCATTCGAGTACGTCATGCGGTGGATGACGGACTAAACCGGCTCGATTGGCGCATTGTGAGCCGAAAGAGAGGGTTCTGACAAGATTAGGAGGTATCTCCTCAGGAGCTCCGAGGGTTTTTCTGAATCTGCCTTGGATGGGGAATCAGCAGGTCCACAGAAGGTGTGAAAACAAGTAGGATCTCGCCATGGAGAACGAGAAGCACCGATCAATGACCGCCAGCGCCAAAACGGCTTCGTTCAAGAAGTCATCTTGGTGGCGGGGGATTACCCGTCCGGGAGTTCCGACCGATTCAAGCGCCGAGGCAATCAAGAAGAAGCTGAACAAGCTCTATATCCAGGCATCTGGTGTAGCCATCCTGATTACCATGCTGTTAGCCATTTGCGGCCTGGAATTTACCAACGAGCAATGGGCTTTGATGTTGATTGGCGTTTCTGTTGGAGTGCCGGCCTACTTAATTCCCGACCTGATCGTCCTGAGACGCCAGTTTGCGCCGGTTTATGCCGCACTCAAACAACTCGACCAAGGAGCCGATCCTGCAGACCCCGCCACGCGCGAGCTCATGGCCGAAGGTTTGGTGCGGGCCCTCAATCTGCCATATCTGTTTTTTCTTCGGATCAACTTTCTTCATGGCCCCCTCGCAACCCTTCTAGTGGCAGTGGTTCTGTTTGTCGCCAACCAGTTCTTTGACGGGGGCTACGAAACTTGGCAGTTCCTATTGCTGTCATTCTCGATCTTGTTCTTTGCCTCCCCGGCTCATGCCATCTATGAGTATTTTGCCTTGTCTCGAGTCATGATCCCTGTCGTCGAGAGACTCTGGCAGACTCAGACGAGCCTGGATCCAGTGTGGCAAGCAAAGATCAAATCGATTCGACTGCGCAGTAAACTCTTCTACTTGTCGATTTTCATGACGGCGGTGCCATTGGCGTTTTTGGCCTGGTCCACTCTCTACAAAACCGAGTTACTCTGGGACGGAACTAATCTTCCCCTGCCTGATGAATTCGACGCAATCGTGAGATGGGCAGCGGGCATTGTCTTGGTCAGTATCTCGCTCGTTCTCATTATCGGCTACCTTCTCGCCGTTGATGTGACCCATGGTGCCGACAACCTTGGCGAAGCGATGAAAATGGTGCGCAAAGGCAAGCTTGATGTTGAGCTGCGTGTTGCTGGTACCGACGAATACGCTGATCTATATCGTGGTTTCAACCACATGACGACCGAGATTCGAGACGAACTGAAGATCCACGCGATTACCCATGAACTCGCTGGTGTCATCAATCTCGATACCCTGATATCGAAGATCATGAATGCTGCCAGTGAGTTACTCGATGCTGAGCGAAGCACGCTCTTTTTGTTTGACGAAGAAAAGAATGAGCTTTGGTCTCGATTTGCAGAAGGTCTCGACACCAAAGAGATCCGCTTTCCGGCAAACGCCGGTATCGCTGGGACCGTCCTGACGACCGGTGAAGTGGAGAACATTTCAGACCCTTACTCAGACCCAAGATTCAACCAAGAGATTGACAAGCAAACGGGCTTCACGACGAGAAGCATTCTTTGCGTCCCGATTGTTCACAAGCGTGGCACTCGCATAGGCGTTGCCCAAATCTTGAACAAGCGTGGCGGGTCGTTTGGGGCAACAGACGAAGCACGGCTCCAATCCTTCGCGGCTCAAATCTCCGCATCACTGGAGAATGCGCGACTTTTCCAAGGTGTCTTGGAAATGAAGAACTATAGTGACGCTATTCTGCGCAGTACGACAGACGGCATCATGACTCTGAATCGTGATGGACGAATCGTCACCGCCAATGCTGCGGCTCTGCAGATCCTCCAATGTACTGAGCGCGAGATCATTGGACGAGATTCTGCGGATTACTTTGGCAACGGCAATGACTGGGTCCTCAGCAGTGTCGAGCGCGTCAAGGAAACTGGCGATCCTGACCTCGTTCTCGACGTTGATTACACCAACGCCAACGGATCATCTTCAGTTAACTTGCGGACGACCGAGCTTGTTGATGGGGCCGACGAGTCTCTCGGTTTCTTGCTGGCCTTCGAAGACATGACTGGCGAGAAACGACTCAAGACAACGATGTCACGCTATATGAGCAAGGAAGTCGCCGACCAGTTGCTCGAATCTGGGGCCGAAGCCCTCACCGGTCGCAGTCAGAAAGTCACGATCTTATTCTCGGACATCCGAGGATTCACGACCTTGTCCGAAGAACTTGGCGCCCGCGAAACTGTGGCCATGCTCAATGAGTACTTTGAGATCATGGTCGACATTGTTCATCGTCGCGGCGGCATCCTGGACAAGTACATTGGTGACGCCATCATGGCTCTCTGGGGCGCTCCTTTTGAGAACCCACAGGATGCAGATGAAGGCGTGCACACGGCCAATGAGATGATGACTAAGCTCAGAGAACTCAACATTGTGCGCCAAGCTCGTGGTGCCAAATCCATCGATATTGGCGTCGGCTTGTGCACCGGTGAAGTTGTCGCCGGCAACATCGGTTCGCCAAAGCGCCTCGACTACACCGCAGTTGGCGATCACGTTAACATCGCGGCTCGTCTCGAAGGCGCGACCAAGCTCTACGGAGCAGGCATTCTCTTGAGCGAATTCGTTGTCGCTGATCTCAAAGAAGAGCACCTCATTCGCGAGGTCGACCTTATTCGCGTGAAGGGCAAGAACCGACCTGTTCGGGTCTATGAGGCTCTTGACTATCTCGTTCCCCAAGCCGGACCTCAGTTCGAGCAATTCCTTGAGCATTATGCCGCTGCCCTTAAGCTGAGCCGTTCTCGCCAGTGGTCAGAGGCGATCGAGATGTTCAACAGCACTCTTGAGCTCCGCCCGACAGACGTAACCTCCAAATTGCATCTCGCGCGCTGCCAAGCCTATCTCGAGAGTCCTCCTGCCGACGACTGGGATGGCGTTTGGGTGATGGAAACCAAGTAAAAAACTCACAAAGAAAAGCGGCCATCTCGTGATCCCATTGAATGGGGGAGATGACCGCTCTTATTTCTTACCGCAGAGACCGCGCCTACTTGTTGAGAATGTCCTGAATGGCACCATCAAACATGATGGAAGTGTTGTCAGGGTCCATCTCACGAACGAGAAGGATCAGCCTCTTAGCTTCTTCCTGATTGCCTTCACGGCGGCGAATCCGTGACAAGCGAACATACCCCTCAGAATTCAATGGATCGAGCTCGATTGCTTTCTCGACTAATACGAGGGCCTCGGCGACCTTTGACTTGTCCATGAGCATGTCGGCGTATTGCAAGTAAACTGCTGGCTTGGTCGAACCATTCTCGATGGCCAGCTTGTAGAAACGTTTCGCACGAATCGGACGATTAGTTCCTAACGCTGATCTCGCGGCTTGCTCGTAGCCACGGTGCGAATCTAACTTCATTTTGGTTTGAATGTAGTTGTGCCATTCCTTTTCCAGCTTGGCCAGATTCTTAACTTTCATCTTGCGCCTAAAGGCATCGATAAAGCCGTCACCGTCGACTGTCTTGCGTCCATTGCCTGTGGTGCGCTCAACATCGCCATCCCGGGCCAAGCCTAAGAAGAAGCGTTTGAACTTCTTGGAGTACTTCGGGGTCTCCATCATGAAGTGAACAAACGTCCAGCCCCATGTGTAGTCCTTGTAGCCCAGCTTGTTGCGCAGATAGTCTTCGAGCTTAGCGAACTCGCCTGATTGAATGTCGGTCATGACTTCGGTGAGGCGCCCAGCGAGGATGCCACCGATCTTCATTTTCTTCTTCTTCGGGTCCCACTTGCTAGCGCCATAGTATTCGGCCATGGCCTCGCCAATATTGTGAGGATAGCTGAAGTCGAGATCGATCAGATGGGTGAGGTAGTGATTGGTCTCGTGGTACATCACCTCAATGGTGTACTCAAGGTCGAGCCGGTCATAGAAGAAGTTTAGCTCGCGTGGCTCAACAAAACGGTAGTAGCCCAATACGCCCCGTCCGACGCCACCGACTTGAAGGAAGGTGTCGTAGTCATGATAGAAGCAAACCGTCAGGGGCCCGGCCTTGCTTGGCTTCGTGAGGCGCCAATCTTTCATGAAGATCTTGTAGTAGTTCTCCATAAGGTCTTCCAGGTCGCGGAAGATGTCAGGGTCTAAGGTGTACTCGAATTGGAACTGCTTGGTCTTATCGATGTAGCGATTTCGCCACTCACTGTGACTCTTCAGTTCTTTGTACTTGGCTTCTTGCTTCTTGCGCTTCTTGGCGATGAGCGATGCACGTTTCCTTTTCTTGATCCACCTGCCTTCATAGGGAACTAACCCCTTGGCGACCTTTTCTTTTTCTGCCTCGTTCTTCGGGACGTAACCTTCTGCGCCTTCGATGAAGCACTCTTTGACCATCTTCTTGGAGAGTTTGACTTCGCCATTCTTGTAGACGATGGCGTAGCCATCTTTGGTCTCACGAATCTTTACGCCATCGACGAAGCGCCCGTCGGTGAGGATCATGCTGTCATCTTGAGCGAAGCTATCGACGCAGAGAGAGAGCACGCAGGTTAGTACTAATAGTTTGATTGTGTTCATGCTGATTATTTGGCGAAGCTCATGTAGGAGGATTCGAATTTCTTCCACTTCTTCTCGCTCCATGTCCCGAAGGCACGATCAAAGATATGCTTGAGACGCTCATCTTTCTTGCCGTTGCGGGCCTTGAAGCGGGCTTCCTCTGCGGCCTCTTCCTCTTCTTCTGTCATCTTTTTCTTGACTTCACCGTCTTTGGCTTTGCGTTCGGCTTCGGCCTTGGTTTCTTCTTCAGCAGCAATGGCCAGAATGGAATTCATGTAGTTTTCAATGAAGCCCTTAGTCTTGCCTTTGGGACCATTGAGAAGGAATCTCATGAATGTGCCTGCCTGGGACGATGCGCTGTCGACCTTGTAGAACTCTTGCCAGCCAGCCGACAAGAACTTACGAGGCTTGACCAATTTGCCGTCGTTGGCAAGTTCTCTGAGCGTCGTCTTTTCCCAAATGCTGGGTTTCATCCTGAGTCCGGAGCCTTTTAACTCAGCAGAACCAAGGACTTCTTGAAGTCCTGTATCTAACCAGCTGGGCATGCCCCAAGCGAGGCTCTGATTCTTGTCGGCAAACCATTTACGAACGACCGCCTTGTTGACCCACTGACCTTCCCATTCACCCATGCCGCCCTCAGGCTTGTGGGTGACGATTTCGAAGCCACCGCCAAATGAGAAACCGCCCGATTCTGAGAATGATCTTTCTTCTGCAGAGCTGTCGCAAATTCTGACAATGGTTCGACCCGCTTGTCCGGTCTTTAGGAATTTGAAGTTCTTCTCCATCCACTTGCGAACCGCTTCACAACGTTTCAATACTTTCGTTGTGTACTTCTTGTCGACATGGGTGAAGGCCACGAAGTTCTTCGTTTTTTGAATCGTCCAGCCTTTGGTCAGTGCCGAAGATGCACGCCGCACCTCACGATCGAATTTGTCCGAGCGTTTCTGAATCTTCTCAGCAGGGGTATCTTTCTTCTTGTCGGTAGGATCTTCGATTTCGATAACGATGTCGTTATCAGAGCTGGTCCGACCTTCAAGGATCGAGCCCTTGCGGCGAATGAACTTGAATGACTTTTGGCTCTTGGTGAACTTCGGCTCGAGCTTTTTGATGTGATCTTCCAAGCCTTCGAAGTAGACGGCCCATTTTGCGTCTCGACCTTCGAAGATCCAGGCGATCCCAATTCGCTGCGCGGTCAACTTCTCAAACTTGTAGTGCTTGCAGGTGACCTTGATGCCATTGACAGTGATGTTGGTTTTCTCACCCCTGTCGGCGCGGAAGAATCCACCTTGGGCATTGGCCTTCAAGTAAGCATCAAAATCTTTGAATGGATTGTTGGCCTGAAGAATGATCGTCGATCCCTTCTTCGTCACCTTGCCGCCGCGGTTCTCGGTGACGGCATCGGGAAAGAGAACAACTTTCATATCGGGACGGTGGGTGTAGCCCTCTTTCTTGTCGCGATACTCTTTGTCGGAAAGGTACTTCGTGACCACCCATTTTTCGGAGCTCTTGATGGGGATTGGTGTCCACCCTGCAGGTGGCCGAATCGAGAAGCCCCGTTGGTCATCGCGATGTACACCTTGCGCACCTAAGAAGCCACTCATCACGAGTGTGGCAAGAATCATCAAAGTCATTCGGTTATTCAATCTGTTTCTCCTCTGCCGAGCGTTCTCGTTTGCACCTAGCCTGAAAAGGTGCAGAGAATTTCTACATTGCGCTCCTGTTTAGTTTTAAGGGCTCGAAACTATAGTTGCAAAGCCTTTTCGACTATAGTTTCGAATCCGAATCAACAGGATTTCATGGTGAGCGACGGGTTACTTTGCCGGATCGCAATCTCCGTCTTGTGGCTACCTATTGCGCATCTCCTGCCCCCGTCTCACTTTCATCAGAAACCCTTCGTCTCTCATGGCACAAGGTTCCAAGATTCTTGGATTTCTTGCAATTTGACGACAAGCGAGGCGTCCACTTCAATTGGATTCCTGCAGAGTTTTTCCGGCAATAATGCCTATTCCGTTGGTGATGCGGCTTCACGCACCATGGCGCCATCGTTCTCACTCATGAGCAAGATCGAATATCGCTTGGCATTTCTTCCTTTAGGACCAGAGAGTGAAGCGTAGTCGAAGCGCCCCCGGATATCGGTGTAGCCGTCTTTGTGGAAACGAATCGTGCCATTCTTCTCGCGAGCGAACACTTTGACGTAGACCTTCGAAAGTGGTCTTGTTGTCTCTGCATGGATCACTTGAAGT
This sequence comes from Planctomycetota bacterium, assembly GCA_047639315.1. Lineage (GTDB taxonomy): Bacteria > Planctomycetota > DRQF01 > S139-23. The sequence continues at coordinate 16,752 of JBLINQ010000055.1, read as the reverse complement.
TGGCCGTAATTCTCTCGCATGCGAACTTGCAAGGAATTGGCGAACACCGTTTGGCGTTTGACGATACCGGCCCCCCTCACTTCGACGAGCAGGTTCGAATTTCGATATTTTTCAGGCAGTGGAATGACCTGCGTTTCTGCTTTGGCATCCAGAACGATGACCTGTTGCAAGTTTGGCCTCACGTAAGCGAACGAGCCAGATTCGTTGCGAACGAATGGATTGGTGGAGAAGAGGAATTCAATGTCCATTTCAAAGTATGAAACGGTGCATTGCGCCACATTTTGATGACCGATAATCAAGTTGCGCGCATCAACCTTGAGGTCCAAGGAGGGCTGCTTCGCGGCTAACTCGTCCTGAGTTGACTTGGAATTCGTCTTTACCGTCGACTCTTGTGTCTTTCCTTCTGCTTCATCCAACTGACTGAGAATGCTCTTGAACTTCTTGCGCCACCGCGGATTCGAATGATTTTGGTGCCGTTCGGCAATGGGACGCGCCAGCATGTGATCGTCAGTAAAGAAGTCCAAGTAGGCCCGCAAGTAGTCGTATTGAAGTTGAGAAGGCACGTTCTTCGGGTTGATCTGGGCTGCAGCCTCACGAGCTTCACCGATGCGATCTTGGAGGAGGAAGTAGTAGGTGACGCTAAACAAGTCGGCGTCACTCAGCTTGGTGCGATAACTCAGGATCTTCATCAGCGACTGGAATTGCCGAGCTAAGGATGTGTTCTCGATCTTCCTTTTGCTGCCAAACTGGTGAGTACGACTGTTGACCAACGGAGCGAATTCGATGTGCTGATACGATTTGCGTTCGACCGGATCGATAGAGAGCAGTGGGGAGTCCAGATAGTTTCCACAGCGCGACAGGAAGCGGTCGTTGTGACTGAGATACTCGGCTGCGATTTCTGTGTTTTTGTGCTTGATGCCGTAAGACCAAACAACGCCGCTATAGTGGTAGCGCTTCTTGAGAAGGTCAGTGAGGCCTTTGAAGAACTGCGCGTCTTTCAGGCGCCATGCTATCTTCTGCAGATCAACTCTTCTCAGGTTGTTCTCTTTTAAGAAGTCTAAGACCACTTGATTGGTGGCGTTCTGTGACACGGAATCCCATGACTTCGTGTCGGACTTGCTGAGAACATCGACCACCTTGAATAGGGTCGGCTCGGTGGCAGTGACCACGGATCCGTCGGAGGTGACAGAGGCCGGGCATTGGCTGAAGTTACCTGCCTCAGGGAAGTAGAAGTAAAACTCGATGGTCTTGGTGCGGTAGCCATCCAAGGCGAACGAGGTGTTCTGTGTCATTCTTCCAACATTCGCCGGAATCGCACCTTTCGGGATTTGGGTGAGAACGTTGAGATTCAGGCGAAGGGCAGTGGGGTTGGTGACAACTAAGCGACATCCATAAACTTGCCCCTTCAAGAATTCGCCTTTTACATTCTTGGCACGTTTCTCACGTCCGACATAAAAGAAAGGGTCATCCTGCTTAAAGAAGCTCTGACTCGCGATGACGGAAAGATCGCCGGTCTTTGGTTTCGCTTCTGAGATATCTTCACGAACCAGCAAGAGAGAGCTTTTCGCGACCAAAGTCGCTTTGCCGTTCTCCATAGTGGACTCGTGCTTGTCGGCGACGAATGGCAAATCAAGTACGCTAAGGGCAAAGAGCATTTCTGCGAAGCTGCCGGCCGCTTCAAAGAACCGAGTCGACAAGAAATCGTCTGTCTTTGAACTCTTAGCGAAGTCAAACCAGAAGCCATTCATCTTGATCATGCCAGGCGTCGTTTCATTGATTTTGCGGTGCCAGTAGTTGTGCTCGGCAAATCGGCGCGTTGCTTCGACGGCTTGGAAGAAGTTCTGAGTACGGGCGCGCATGTCTTTGTCCCGTTTGAGGGATTCTCTGAGAACGCGGTCCTCGCTCTTCTTGAATTCGCTCATCTCAGCACCGGCCCTCTGAAGTTCGTCTGCGTCCTCCATGACCTCTTCTGCTTCTACTTCAAAGTCCTCGGATGGGGCTTTTTCTCTAAGTCTCCTCTTGTTGGCCTTCTTCGGAGACGGGACGCGCTTGCGGTCAGCCCTAAGGCCTCTGGAGAATAGACTACCTAGATCACCTGCACCACCTGGACCACTTGAATTACGTTGCGGCGCTAACGACTTAGTCCCTAAGACCGTGCTAAAGAGCTTGTGCTCGATGCCAACGGTGGCTGGACTTAGATCAAAGAGGTCACCAGCAAAACGGCTACGAGCGGTCGGGTCGGTCTCGGTATTTCTGAGTAGCAACAATTGCTCGACAATGTTGAGTCGAGAGTAGGCCCATGGCTCTAAGTAGTCAGTCAGATCATGGCCCAAGAGCCAGTGGTCCATGAAAGTCATGGCGGCTTTGTTGCTCAGGTATGGCTTCACAACATCGCTGAAAAACTTGGGGTCTTTTTGGTGGAGGAAGAAATTCAATTCATGACAGGCATGAAGCGAGTACAGATTTTTCTTCTCGTCGGCCTCAAGTTCTGGCCAGTTCATCAAGAAAGAGAACTGCTCTAATCCTTGATCCGGGTTCAGAGTTTGAAATACCTCAAAGACGTCTTGCAGAGCGGCAAATCGCTCCGCCTTACTCTTGGACATATCTGCAAATGTCGCTGTTTCACCGCCACGGAGCAACTCGATCGACTGCCGTTGGGCGAAGTGCTTCGTCGAATCAAGTGGTGTCTGGAGGCGTTGGTCAACGGCATTGGTGAGGACCAGGCGATGTCGGAGTAGAGAAGTGTAGACGTGATCGCCGCCATCCAAAGCCAGGATGTGAATGTGATGCCCGGTGCCCAGGTCTTTCAATGGGATCGAGATTTTGCCTTGTTCATCAGGGCTCAGATTGACCAGGATCGGCTCTGGGTGTCCCATGAAGCCAAGATTGGCAAAGAGCATTGGGTCTTTGCGAAGAGATCTTCCTCTTCCCCCTGGAGCAGCGCCACCCGCTGAGGAGCCTCCCCGTCGTCCGCCGAATCTTCCGCCCGCCCCGCCGCCCAAGCCAATGACCTCATTGGCACTGTCAACGCTCCAAGGATTGAGAAGAATTTCAGGTCGCTTAAGCATGTTACCCGGGAATTTCTGTGCGAATCGGCGATCGAGGATGTAGCGGTATTCATCGGAGATGACGAGTCCGCTGTTGTAAGAGTTCTCTGCCTGTTCGAGAGTGCGTTGCTGGACACTGCGATTGCCACCTACTGCTAAGCTAGAGTCAGGGCGATTCGCTGGCAAGTAGTGTGTTGCCAAGACATGGACACGAGTTTGGCTACCGGCGTTCAGGCATTGAATGACTAAGTTTTCGCCAACAATCCTTGCTGTCCGAACGGTCATCGGGCTGATCGTACTCAGCTCCAACATGCGTTCTTTGCTAGACGCCCAGCCATTGGATCTTGCTCCGCCTGAAACTTGGATACGAATGAGGCGCGCCTGGGCCTTCAGAGTGAGAGCATAGTTGCCCGGTGGCAAATTGCTTATCTCCAACAGTCCGCCCGCGACCTTGACGTTCTCGAGGCAATTCCGATACGGAGAGGAATTGCGCATTTCAAAGAGCGCGAAGTTCGATGCGTTTACTTGGCGCTCGCGGGCCACATAGGGCAGGCGGACAGTTTCGCCCGCTGCAATTTGGACTGATGCTGGGAGCTTGGCGGCCCGATCAGTTAGGTTCCATACTTGATGCTTGGCTCTGAGCGCTTTGGTCGAAACTGTGGTGATGCCGCTCAGGCTACCCAGAGAGACTCGACCTTGAGAGTTGGTTTTTAGCAACGACTCAAAAGGCTTGCGGAAGTGCGCGTGACGCAAGGACACCGTCATGGGAGAGTCTGCGATCGGCTCGCCGTTCTTGCCCAAGACTTGAAGCTCATACCCAGACTGGGTGCGTGTCAGATAAGTGCTCCTTGTCGCCATCGTCCGGTCGATGCCATTCGCCGAGAAGTCATTTCGTGAAGCACTTAGTTTAGTCTCGGAGTTGGTTGACATCCGCATCACAGCACCACTGAGCTGAACGCTGAGGCCCCTCAAATTGTTTGGTACACGAATCGTGTGAACGAAATCCTTGCCGTTGATCAATTTCAAGTCGCGGACTTGAATCGTCGAATTGACGCCAAAGTGGTCAAGTGACTTGATGGTGAGGAGTGACTCTCTGAGCAAGCTTAGGCTAATAGGAACGCCGTTCACGTGCAGAGCAGGGCGGATGATGATGCGTGCTTCGGCGCCAGCGATCAGAGATTCTTGGCGAATGTAGGCCGGTGCCGAAAGGTCGTAGCGTTCGTTGTAGTGATAGAACTCTTCGAGAGTCGAGCGGCCGCCATGCATCAAGATGATCTTCTTCGTACCTCTCCTTGTCGAGTAAGGAATGTTGATTTCGCTGTTGTCGTCAGCCTCGAAGAGCCTTGTGCCAAGTTTGATGGAAGCGTTCTTGAGCGCCTTGCCGTCATCATCTAGGACGCGGAATACATGACCCGCAGAGCCTATTCTCTCTTGAAAACGAAGCCGACCTTTGGCGACAACAGCGCGACTTGAGATGCCGTTGCCAATCATGTCGATGACCCAGACGCCAGCACCCATGAGTTCTGGGAATGCGAATTTGCGACGAACGCGTCGCAATGGAGAATCCTCGTAGTTGAAGGTTCTTTCTTGGCTTGCCACCAAACCGTCGATTTGAATGGCCGCGTCGACTTCCTTGCCTGCTTCTGTGTAGTAATTGGTTGTGTTGATCTGGTACACCTTGACTAGCAACGTCGACACGTTCTTGATGTCAGCAAAAATCTCGACTGCTTCTCCCAAATCCAATCGAGCTTTGTTGGTCGGGCTCAAGTTAATCTCGACACGATTCTTAATCTGCTCGTAGTAATTTGGATCATCGAGAAGCGAGTACCAACGCTCCATGTCACCGATGCCAGCAAGGATCTTCGTCTCGGCAAGAACTTGGTTCAAGTAATCCTCGTCAATGAATTCAGCGTAGGCAGTGATGGCATCTTCGCTGACAAAGAAGTGTTCGAGATAGGCCCGAACCAGAGCATCTCCTTTTTCGATGCGATCTAAATTGGTTGGCGAATCAGTCTCACGATCGACGTATTTGCCTCGGTGAGAAGCCTTGTCATAGAAATCCTCGTTCATGTACGGGGTGCTTTGTGGCAAGCGTAAGTAAGCCAGAAAGCGTCCTCGGTCATAGCGCCCTTGCGACTGATCGAGTTTGAGGCGGCTGTAGAGAACGTTGGCTTTGAGGGAGTTGTGTTGGCCGCCCAAACGATCGGCAAATGCGTGCAGCCGTCGCAAGTACTTCTCTTTTTCAATGAAGTTGTACTTGGCCTCGACGTCGGAGTTAGGAGCTAATCGCTTGATGTACTGGTTGACGAAAGTCTTGTCTTGCAGAAATTCGGGACGCAAGCGAATGCACTCGTCAAGTTGAGCTAAGGTCATCTTGTCCGCCACCCGGAGGCTATCGAAAGTGTAGTCCTTCGTTTTCTTGAGGCCGCGAATGAGAAGGGCTGGCAGATTGGGAACGTCTGACGTCTCTAATCTCTTCAACAGGCGCACCAATAGTTCATCGTTGAGCTGGCTGCTGGAGAGTGACCAGATGCCTCTGTCAGTAATACCCCGGAGCGTGCCACGGTTCTCGCTGATTGCTCTCTTGGTCCATGCATCAATTGAGAGCAGATCTGGATCCAGCGTCGTCGGCAGATCACGGTCGCGATCGCTCACTTCTGGCTGATGGTCGAATTTCAGCTTCAGCTTCTTTGCCAGGTAGTCCCAGGTAGGAGACGGATTGGTGCTGAATTGGAGGAGCGCTTGGCGGTTCTCGATCTCTTCGACCCGAGCGCCCCGGCCATATCTACGAATCCAATTTGCCAAGAGGCTATCGACTTCGGCCCATTCCTTGGCCTGCTGGCGCTCAAGACAATTGTAGAAGTAGTAGATTTCCGTGCCTGGTATCAGCTCTTTGAGAGCCTCTTGGCGATCTTTTGCCAGGGCAAAGGTCTCTTCAAAGCCAGTAGATGACTCTTGGGACCAACTGATGGACGTCAAGATCAAACTCAGGGTAAGGCAAAGGAGGGCTATCTTAATGCTTGAGCGCATGGTGGTTCTCAGGATCCATAAACTGTGAAATGGGACGCTTTGGACGAGAGCAAAGAATCTCTCTTGTTGTGACGTACCTCTTGCATTTTCGTTCAACAAAATAGTTTTCAAATAGTGACTATTACTTGAGAAAGGGCAAAAGAGGTGATCGAGACGCCTTTGGAGAAAAATAGTAGGATCCCGAGCGCGAAACGGGATTGTCTCACACACCGAAGGAAGACGAGTAATGGCTGATCTCTCTAAGATCTTGAATCGAGTGCTGTTCGTTGGTGGCCATGGCTTTGTCACGGCGATGGATAAGGAATCAGGCGATGAAATTTGGCGAACCAGCCTCAAGGGGAGTGGCTATCATTTCGTCAACTTACTGCTCGAAGACAACTCTCTGTTCGCTGCATCTGGAGGCAAACTCTATTGTCTCTCAGCCGATACTGGCGATGTCCTTTGGGTCAATTCCATGTCAGGGCTGGGATACGGAATCTTCAGTTTCGCGTCCTCGAAGAATCCCGGGGGATCGACCGGCGCTGCAGCTGCCCAACAAGCTGCAAGCAGCTCTTCAAACTCGCCAACCTCGGGGCACAGTGGTTAGTCGCTGATGTCAGATGTGTCCAAAAAATCCCAGGCAGATTTCGGAACACCGGCTCCTGAATGGCAAATCGACGAAGACTTGGTTCGAGCGCTGTTACGGTCCCAACACCCAGATCTGGCTGATCATGAGATCGTCCTAGTTGACGAAGGCTGGGATAACGTGATGTATCGCCTCGGCGAGAATCTCATGATACGAATGCCGCGACGCGAGCTCATTGTTTCAAGCATCGTGGTTGAACAAGACTGGCTGCCAACGATCGCACCGTCTCTTTCCATCACCGTCCCGGCTCCAGTTCGTATTGGCCATCCTGAAAGCTGTTATCCCTGGCCTTGGAGTATTGTGCCTTGGATCGAAGGGCACACGGCGGATCAGGGTTATCCCGGAGCGAGTGAGGCCATTCGGTTCGTCCAATTTCTGAAAGAACTTCATCAACTATCGGATGCGATCTTGCCTCCCGGAAATTCGAGAGGTCATTCTCTTGTGCACCGAGCTGGTTTCGTGGCCGAACGAATGGCCCGGATCCAGGGGACGGGCATGGTGACACCGACGATCACTCGACTCTGGCAAGAAGCAATGGCGGCGCCTCTGACCCAGGAGAGGCGCTGGATTCACGGCGATCTGCACGGGCGTAATGTGTTGATGAAGGACGGCGTTATCGTCGGGATCATCGATTGGGGCGACTTATTCATTGGTGATGTCGCTATTGACCTTGCCAGTATTTGGATGCTCTTCGACGACGAGGAGGCCCGGTCCATTTGTCTTCGTGAGTATGATGTCCAGGGTGAACACACGATCACACGGGCGCTCGGTTGGGCTGTCTTCTATGGTGTGTTGCTACTCGACTCAGGGCTCGTGGATAATCCGGCGCATGCCCAAATGGGATTAGACATCCTCCGTCGTCTGAATGAAGATGCATAAGTCTCTGGCCCATGGTTAGGGCCATCAGCACTCGTATCGGGCGGCGAATTCTTCGAGGCCCAGGCGTCAATCGGGCCGGCCGCATGATACTGCGAAACGTCGAATTCGGCTCTTGAGAGCATAATTCTGTCCATGTCCTGTTCTCGGGCCTTCCTCTCTATCCCCGGTTTCTTCAGGGGCTGGGCTTCCCCCTTTATCCCGCATCTTCGAACACGTAGAAGATGTCATGACGCCACCCTTAGGAAGAAAGCAAAAACCCGACGTTCCCGTCGATTTCCTGATTACTTTGGCGAAGTCCATGCATCTCTACGGCACCGCCGCTGGCTTGCTCGAGCAAACTCTTGTGCGCGTTTCGGAACGCCTCGGGGTTGAAGCAGAGTTCTTCTCAACACCAACCTCCGTGTTTATTTCGATGGTCCGAGGCGGAGAACACCGAACGATCTTGATCCGGCTCGAACCCGGCGACATCGACTTAGGGCGCTTGGTTGAAATTGACCAACTTCGCGTTGAGGTGGTCGAAGGGCGTTGTGATCCCAAGGAAGGAGAGAGGCGCATCAAGGAGATGATGGCTCGACCCGAAACCTGGGGTGCCCTGATCACGTTGTTCGCTTTCGGTTTGGCAAGTGCTACGGCCGCACGCTTCTTTGGTGGCGGTGTTCTTGAGATTGCTGTCGCTGGGACTATTGGCCTGAGTATCGGTGTTCTCGCTAACGTTGTGCCACGGATTCGGGATGCATCGCGCTTGTTCGAGCCGACAGCGGCCTTCTTTGCCGCGTTGATTGGGAGCGTGGCGCCGCGTTTTCTCGGTGAAATGTCGTCATCGACTGCGACCTTGGCCGGGTTGATTGCTTTGGTGCCTGGGCTTTCATTGACCATCGCCATGAAAGAACTGGCCACTAGGCATCTGGCCTCCGGGACGTCCCGCTTGATGGGGGCCATTGTTGTCTTCATCACCATGGGGTTTGGTGTGGCGATGGGGCGCGGTTTCGCCGACGTCGTGATTGGTGATCAAGAAGAATCAATCGCCGCATCACTGCCACTTTGGACCGAAATCGTTGCCCTGGCGTTGGCTCCGATCGCACTTGGCATTCTATTTCGAGCTCGGCCAAAAGATCTGGTCTGGGTGTGGATTACCGGCGTCATTAGTTTCACGACTGTCCGCGTTGCCAACCATTGGGTCAGCCCTGAGTTGTCGGTGTGTCTGGGCGCTATGGCTGTCGGCGGAACAGCCAATCTCTTTTCCCGACTGAGACAACTTCCAAGCGCGGTGGTTCTGGTACCTGGCATCATGCTGTTGGTCCCGGGTTCCATTGGCTTCCGGTCGATCGCATCGATGCTTGATCGAGATGTGTTGACGGGAGTGGATGCTGCATTTACGACGCTACTCGTAGCCTCGGGCCTCGTCGCCGGTCTTCTTTTTGCCAATGCGGTTGTACGACCACGCCAGATTTGAGCCTAAGAATGGCCTTTTGAACTTCTTCTAAGATTAATAATCACAACGATTTGTGACAATTTGCTTGAGTTGAATTTGCTCAGATCCGAAGATGCAGAGGATGACTGGCCCATCAGCTTTCGGCGACGCAACACAGGATGAAAATGGACGCTTCTTCTCCAAACACAACTCCGGCAACTTCGCCTGTGGCCCTTAACTTTGGTCGAGTGCTCTTTGGGTTTCTCTTGTTGGGATTTACTGACCTCTTAGCCAGCTACACAGTGCCCGGTCCTGAGCTCGGTGGTTCAAGGGAAACTTTGGCGATGGTGACGTTGCTGATGGGGCGTGCCGCCTTGGCTGGACTCGCCTGCAGTGCGCTCCTAACCTGTGTTGCATTCATTGCCACCAAAGCCTACCCGAAGCGTGGCGTCTATCTCCTTGCGGCGACCCTCGGCATAGCGACGTTTTTCTTCTTGAACGTCGAAACATTCGATGGGGCTTCCATCCAATCAAACGAGAGACTTCCCGCGATCAAGATTGCCTTTTACACCGTAGGCATCGCCGCCATTCTCTTTGCTGTCTGGCTTGGCCGCGTTGTCATGAATCGTCACACAGAGGAGAGGGCAGTCTCGCGGTCCATTGCAATTGCCGGTGTTATCTTGGCTCAAATCATCCTGTGGCAAAATGTCGCCCAGTTTTCTGGACTGTACTGGATGCTTCATACCCAACTCACGGTGATCGCCACGGTTGTCTTGATATTCGGGCCGGGTGTTTGGTGGGTCTCTTCGAACATGCATACGAAGGTCGTTCTGGCCTTGTCCATAGTCTTCGTTCTCGGCGCCCTTTTGGTCCGGATCACGTCGATCCATGCTCGCGTAGAAAGTGCATCTTTATCGCGAGCAACGGCAAGTGGCGAATTTCGGCCGTTGACCTCGAGGTTGTTCAACTTAGTTTCTTCCTCCTACCGCACGTCACCAGGGCGGATTGCGGCGACTGACATCCCACGTGATTCAGCCGAACAGCACAAAGCTGCACGCGAGTGGTTTCAAAGTCAGCTTGGGGCCGTCGAGAATCTGAATGTTCTGCTTATTGCCGTAGACACCTTGCGAGCTGATCATTGTGGATTCTTGGGTTACGAGGAAAATCCAACGACACCCCATCTTGATCAATTGGCAAAAGAGTCCTTTATCTTCACGCGCGCCTACTCGACTTACCCAACAAGTAATGTGTCATATTCGAGCATCCTGACCGGTCTCTTACCGCGCGCAACTCCAGCTTACGCCCGTATTAAAGGATTCGATTGGACCTTCGATCCCCTGGTTCCAACTCCGAGTTTGTTTGCCGCACGAGGCCGCAAGACGATAGGGATCTCAGCGTTCAATGCTCAAACCGCACAGGACGACAATTGGTTTGGTCTCTTGCGTCGTGGCTTTGAAATTTACAATCCCGATCAAGAAACGGTGCAACTGCCGGCCGACGAGATTACCGATTCTGTCATCGGCCAACTTGAGAAACTTGATCAAAAACCCTTCTTCTTGTGGGCCCATTATCTCGACCCTCATGAGCCATATAAGAGGCACCCAGGCGTCGATTTTGGCGAGAGCAAGACTCAGCGCTACGACGCAGATATCCATTGGACCGACCAAAACGTTGGGCGTCTGATTACCCATCTCAAGAAGACGGGGCTCTATGACAAGACGATTATCGTTCTCGTTTCAGACCACGGCGAAGAATTCCATGAGCACGGTGGGTGGCGTCATAATTCGAGCGTTTACGACGAACAAATCCACGTTCCTTTCTTGATTCGCATTCCCAAAGTCAGCGGCCGTTCGATAGACAAGGTCGTTAGCCTCGTTGACTTACATCCCACCTTAGCCTCGTTGCTCAATCTGAACGACCCGCTCAAGAGACATGGGCAGAGCCTCTTGCCGGTGATGTTTGACGAAGACAACGAGCGTCGTGGTTTCGCCTACGCCGAGCATTTCTATCTCGTGAGTCGCAAAGATTTCGACAACAAGAAGACGCTCATCAGCGGTGATAAGAAGCTGATCGAATTTCCGCAAAGGGAGTCATTTGAGATGTACGATCTCAAGGACGACCCGTTAGAGCGGCGCAACCAAATTGGGCGCGACGATCAGACGTTCGTCAGCCTTGCTGGATTAATGGCTGCCATCGATCGCGACTTAGATTCTTACCACCAAGAGGACGGTGAAGCCGCTCTTGAACCTCGGGAGGCTTTTCGAGGCCTGATAGAGAAAGCCGCCGATGACTTGCTTGCTGGCGAAGCCGAAGAAAGCGCAGAAGCTTACATAACTCTTCGCTCACAGCTGTTCCTTGCGCTCGGAGAACTTTCGCCCAACGCGCTGAAGCACTTCTCTGAGTCTGAACGAAGAGACTTGGCGATCCGCATGGCGAACGAAACTCCCAAGATCAAATCGCCCGGTCAAAGAAGCAACGCTGTCAAGGTGCTTTGCCTTTTGCGAGTCCCTGAGACCTACAAGCAGATCGAGTCTTACTTCACCGACCCGTCTTACGCGGTCCGTTTCTCGGCCGCCCTTGGGCTCGCGAATAGTGGTGTCAAGTCAGCTCAGCCCTACCTTCAGGTCGCTCTACGCTCGAAGCTGGCTGATCCAAGCAAGATCGCGGCTGCACTGGCGCGGCTCGGAGATCCTGAGGCTGGCCCTTGGGTCATTCCGACGTTAGTGGCACCTTCGAAGGCGATTGTCGGCGCGATGCTTCAGCATCTGCCCTATATCCAAGTGCCCAACATGGGCTTCTTCATTCGTGATTTCCTGACTGAAGGGCGCTGGCACACAAGAATGGCGCAAGGCGCTCTGGCTAAGTCACTGGCCACCATGACGTCAGACGCTGAGCTTAAGTGGCTCTTGTTCTACTTGACTGGTAATTCTGGCACGGTTGTCCGGCAATTCGCCGAAGAGTCTTTGCGAAAATCTGGCGTGAGCGCGGAGGATATCGCTGCAGCAAGGGAAGCTGTTGACCTTGAAGTGGATGCCGCCGTTGAGGTCAAGAACCGTGCGTTCGAACAGGCGTTTCGAAATTTCCGATTGGCCATCGAGAAGGGACCCTACTTTAATCCGGGGCTCCGTTTTCGATTAGCCCGTTATCTTCACCTTGCTGGTAAGACGGCGGAAGCGAAAGATGTCTTGGAGGTCATTGTTGCTGGTGCCGAGAATCCACTGGAAAAGAAACTTGCGCGCCGGCGGATCGAAATGCTGGCTTGGCCGGCGAGGATTGAGGCCGAGGCCAATTTTGGACTGACGATTAGCGCAGCCAATATTCCATCGCGGATGACACCATCCGTACCCGCTCAATTCACCATCAAAGTTAAGAACACCGGCAAGAATGCCATTCAGGGCGGATTCTGGCAACATGCTGCGAATTTGACCATCGGCTGGCTCAACGACAAGGGCGAGGTCTTGGCGCAGGATGTGACGTGGGACAACTTTCTACCTCACGAAGGTCTCTTGCCCGGTGAAGAGTTGATTCTTCCTGTTGTTGCCATGACTCCGGACGCCCTGAATGTTGATGCCAGGGCATTCATTCAGTTTCACCAACCATGGTTGAAGCTCAATGATCCGAAGGTCTATATTCATGCCACTAAGACCAAGATTGGCAGTACTGCGAAATAGAGTTCTCGTCCTTCCAGATGATCGCTCGAGGTGGTTTGGCCTTTTATTTTCTTCGACACTTGAAGTGTCCATTCCCGCAGTGCTATCTGTGAGCCATGAGCGGACAATCCCACATCCTGACGACTTCAATTTTCCAGATGGGCTACCGCTTTGTCCCTGGTTCTCTACGAATGCAGCATTTGATTCTCAGTAGATGTTGGCAGGAACCTGGGGGCTGATCGAACGGAGAAATCCAAGAACGAATACAGCCGCTCCCAGAACACTGGGCGCGGTTTTTTTTTGACCATTGCATGCATCTCATCTGGGTCCAAGGGCGGGAGGACGCGCCATGAGCACGAGTACAAAGAATAGAGAAATCGTTGCTATAGCTCGTCAACGAGTCGTCTCAGCGACGAAAGCAGAGCGCACTTCCATCGACACAGGACTCAGGTTCCTTTGCACTTTGGCCGAGGCGCTTCATGTCTATGGCACCTCAGCAGATCGCCTGGAAGATGCGCTGCATATGTGTGCGGCGAGGCTCGGTCTTGATGCCCAATTCTTTGCCCTACCAACCTGCATCAATGTCTCGGTGAATACCCGCCGGGGTGCTGAGTCGAGAATGATCCGGGTCGAATATTGCGAGCTCAATCTCGACAAACTTGACCGCGTCGATAACGTCATGAAGAAGCTGTTACGTGGCGAAATCGGGCCGGATACGGCCATCAGCAAAATTCGCGACATTCGAGCCGCTCGTAGCTGTTACCCCGACTCCTTGCGTATCGTTGGTTTCGCGATCGCGGCATCGTTGGTGGCGCGCCTCTTTGATGGCGGCTCTCGAGAAGTGGTGTTGACAGCGATCACTTCTCTGCTTGTGGGTGCAACAAGTTGTTTTCTCTCTGGGCGAGCTCGGTTTCGGCCCTTGGCGAATGTTTTTTCGGCGGCCCTCGCTTCAGTTGTGACTTTTAGTGTACTGAAGGACGAGGTCGAGGCCGCCTATTTGACCATCGTGGCGAGCCTGATCCTGTTGATGCCCGGGCTCAAGGTGACGATTGCCATGCGCGAATTGGCCACCCAACACCTCACGGCTGGCACGACTCGGATGGTCTCCGCCATCGGCCACCTCTTGGCCTTGGCTTTAGGAGTTGCCATGGGCAAACAGGTCGCGAAGGTCCTCGATATCAACGTCTTGCTTCCCGAATTTTGGGACATGCCTTCATACAGTCTCTTGCTGGCGATCGGGTTGTCGCCCTTGTCCTTCTTGGTCGACTATCAAGTTCGATTGCGCGATCTGCCCATTGTTGCGGTCGGCTGCTTTCTGGCCTTTTTTAGCGCCAGGTGGGGGAGTTCTTATGCTGGGCCCGAGCTGGGGGCTTTCTTCGGGGCCACTGTTGTTGGGATCGCATCGAACGTGTTCTCAAAGACCTTTGACCGCTCGTCGAGTTTGATGTTGATTCCCGGTGTCACGCTTCTGGTGCCAGGGTCGGTTGGCTTTCGCAGTGTCCTGGCGCTCCTAGATCACGATGCGTTGAGTGGCGTTGAGGCGGGATTTACCATGGTCTTGGTTGGCACGGCTCTGGGGTCAGGACTCATCGTATCGAATATCGTGGTGACACCCCGGCGCGCCTTGTGAGTTGATTGTCTTCAAACTTGGCGCCGAACCCTAAAGGCCAAGGATCATGCCGCGCTCGGCAACATGCATACCGTGGGCGTTAATTTCTTGCTGAGCTTTCCCGCCTTGTATGGCCGCTGGGTTGGTGTGATTCAGGTGGGTGAAGTAGATCTTCTGGCGTTCGGAAGCCGGAAGATCCTTGAATCGTGCCAGAGACTCGGCGATGAAAGGATGGGGGATTTCGGACATGGCTCGGCCGGGGATTTCACCATCGGCAAAGAACGTTCCGTCAATGAGGGCATAGTCGACCTGTGCGATGATCGACTCGATAGGAGTCTTCCACTTGTCCCACTTGTCGATATCGGGCAGGTAGAAGAGGGACTTGTTTGGGCCTTCGATGAGAAAACCACAGGTGTCGGTGAATTCGCCGCGATGAGGCACCAAGAATGGCGTGACTCTTAAGTTGTCACCAAGAGCAACGGGGTGGCGATCGCGAATGACTTGCAAATCGATGGCGCCCGTTTCAACCATCAGGCTCCAGGGGCCATTGTTCGTAAGGAACTGAGACATCGACTTTGTTGCGAAAATGGGAAGGTCTTTCGAACCATAGGATTCACGTCCCAGATGCACGAGCCCGGCATAATGGCCGATGTGTGCGTGAGTCAAGAAGATCCCCTCAAAGAGAGGCGGGCGAGAGCCTACTAAGTGGCGACCTTGTGGGTGACCTACTGCCACTTCAGTTTGCTCTTTGATGTCGGGGCTCGCATCAAAGAGCCAGCGGCTCTTACTCTGACTGTCGACCAGCAATAACGAAGTGACTAAGCGCCGAGCGCGTAGATCTTTTCGAACACGTTGGCAGCAGTCTTTCTGGCAGCCAATTTGTGGTAAACCACCATCTTGCGCCGTCCCCAACACATAGATGTAGTGTTGCGAAACGAGATCTTGGCGGGAATGATTCTCGGTTGACCCACAACTGACGAGGCTTATGGCTATGAGAAGCGCCGCTAACCTGGGCAGCCATGCCGACTTGTCTTTGGAGGAGTTCATGATCAATTGGCTGTGCTTTCTGTGATGGGTCCAATGCAGATGATCGCCAGGAATCCTAAACGACTGTGGCAACAATTGCATGGGTAATGTCTTGGTCGAATTAGGAAGTCTCGACTGCTGCGGCATTCTGGCTACAATGGGACGGTCGCCCTGGGCGGCATCGCCGTCGGCTACAATTTGAATGAACCATTGAGACAAAACTGATGCTGCACGTTTCACCAATTCCCCTGATTTTCGTTCTTCTTACGTCATTTTTTGGGATCCAAGAGGAGCCCCCCAAGAGTCAAGTGATTCCGGTCAATCTCCTTCTTGTCGGGGGCGGTGGAACAACGGATGCCATTCGTGCCCATGCTCTGGCTCAACTCGGCGGAGCCAAGAAAACGAAATTGTTGGTGATTCCCCAAGCATCGGAAAGAAAAGAAGCGGGCCGTGAAATTGCGAAGATGTGGGGGAAGGACGGGGTGAAGAACATCAAGATCATGGATGTTCGCAAGACCGCCCGATCGAAGAAGCAAATCGAAGAAGCAAACTTCATCTGGATGGGCGGGGGTAGTCAATCGCGTCTGATGGAAGCGCTCAAAGAAGGAAAGCTCATTGGCGCGATCAAGAAACGGGCCAAAGAAGGCGTCCTCATCGGCGGCACCAGTGCCGGGACAGCTGTCATGACAAAGATCATGATCGCTCAGGGGCGAGGGCGGTCGATTGATCGGGAGGCTGTTGAATTAGGCTTCGGGTTGGGGCTTCTCAAGGGCACCATCGTCGACCAACACTTTTTGGCACGAGCTCGATTCAATCGACTCGTAAGTGCCGTGCTTGAACATCCCGAGAAACTTGGCATCGGTATTGACGAGAAGACGGCCATTTTTGTTCACGGCCAAAAGTTCGAAGTCGTTGGCAATAGTGGCGTCGTTGTTGTTGATGGCTCGCAAGCGATCTCCAAGGACAAGAATGGTCCCAAGGGAACTTGGTCAGGCATCCAACTCTCGATTCTCCGGCCCGGCAGTCGGTTTGATATGACGAAGCGGAAAATTCTCGGCCCATAAGACCATCATTACGCAGGTCAAATGAATCAAGAAAGGGGAAGAAGCGTCACCGACGTTTCTTCCCCTTCTTCGTGTCTCGGGTGTGTTTCTTAGTCTTCCAATAACGTTGGAGGTGTCGAGAAACAGTAGCCTGAAAATTGCGGTTCTTGCTCGGTGGAGCGCTTGTACATGATGGCAGAGCGGTCTCGTGCTGGTGCCGGAGGGTCGGCTGGAGAGCTCAGTGATTTTTCGCGGACGAAGCCATCCATGCCGCCCCAGCGATAACTCGGGTCGTCAAAACCAACGACGAGAGAGGCGCCTCGACGCTCAGCTTGGAATGAGAAATAGCCATCCCAGCAGCCAATGTCGATGACGGACTTACCTTGAAAGTCTAGTTGATCAAAGAGATAGAGCGTTTCAAAGGTAGCAATG